>DATLGK010000086.1:0-21826 GCA_035540475.1 Sphingomicrobium sp. | reverse complement strand
GCCATATAGGCATTGGCGAGTTCGAACCGCGCCCGGTGATCGTCGGGGTCGGCGGCCAGCCGCTGCTCGAGCGGGCCGGTGTCGACCTTGGGGGCCGACGCCACCTCCAGCGCCGCCTTGGCGCGTGCGATCTCGGCCTTGCTCGCAAGGTCGGCCGGTAGATTGCCGAGCAAGCTCCTCGCCTCGTCCAATCGTCCGGCGGCGATCAATGCCCGGCCAAGGCCTCCGAGCACGTCGGGCCGGTCCGGCGCCATCTCGCGGATCTGTTCGAAGATGTTGGCCGCGCGGTCGGCGTCGCCGCTCTCGAGCACCTGTTCGGCCATGGCGATCAGCGGCTCGACCTCGGCCTCTGCCGCCGCGCCCTCACCTTCGATCTTGAGCTGCCCCAGCAGCTGGTCGAGGGCCTTCTTGAGCTGGCCTTCGCTGCGGTAGTTGGTGAGGTCGGCGACCGGCTGGCCGCGGTAGATCGCGTAAACGGTCGGGATCGACTGGATCCGGAATTGCGCCGCCAGCAATTTGTCCTTGTCGACGTCGATCTTGGCGAGCTTCACGCCCTTGTCGGCATAATCGGCCGCGACCTTGTCGAGCACCGGGGCAAGCTGCTTGCAGGGCCCGCACCATTCCGCCCAGAAATCGAGGATGACCAGGGCCGTCATCGACGGCTCGATCACCTCGCGCTCGAACCGCTCGATCGATTCGCGGTCGGCGTCGGTAAGGCCGAGGGTCGCCACTGTGGTGCCAGCTCCTTCTTTTGAAACACGCGCTGCGGGTCTGCATATGGGCGGGTCGGCGGGTCGTCACAAGCGGCGGCGCCCGGTCTTGCGAGCGCTACAGCCCCATGCTAGGCGCCCGCCTCACCTCCGCCGGAAGCGCTCCAAACGCGCGCCGGCGTCAGCTCAAGAGCGGGCGTAGCTCAGGGGTAGAGCACAACCTTGCCAAGGTTGGGGTCGAGGGTTCGAATCCCTTCGCCCGCTCCAGTTTCGCAACTGCCGGGGGCAGTTTCGAAACTGGAGCGCACGAGCGCAGCGAGGGGCGACAGCTCAGCCGGCTGCGCGCTGCCGAAACCATTTAGTCAGCACATATTTGGTGCCGCGCCGGACCTTCATCCCTTGGTGCAGCGTCGCCGGATTCGGCTGCCCGTCAGGCAGCAGATTGTTCCAGATGACGAGCTTGCCCGTTTCCGGATGGATGGTCTTGCCGATCGTCTTGAAGCGGGTCGCTCCGCCCTCCTCGGGCTCGTTGAGATAGGCCATCGCCGTCCAGGTCCGCTGCCCGGACTGGGCCGTATGCAAATAGAAGTCGTAGCCGCCCGGCTCGAACGTGTCCGTATGAGGCTTGAACTCCTGGCCCGGTGCATAGCGCTGGCCCTGCAGCGGCTCGCCCTGCGCAAGCGGCAGGCCGAGGAGGCCGGCAATCTTCTCGTCGACGGCGGCGACCAGCGGGTCGGCCGAATCGAGATCGCAGGTCTCGCTGGTGCGGAACGCGGCGATGCCGATGTCGTCGGCAATCTCCGAAGGGCGGCGCCCGGCGTCGATGCGGGCGATCAGCTCGCCGCAGGTCTCTGCATCGAGAAATCCGCGGGCGATGAACAATTGGAGCTTGGGATTGGGCACCCGCTGCACGCCAGGCGTCGCAGCGAGCCGTGCGGCAGTGCTCAGCTCATCGCTCGGCGAGAGTTCCACGCAGCATCTCGTGCTGGTTGATCACCGCTCTCACGACATTGTTCATCAGCGTCATCCGCACCGGTAGCGGCACCGAGGTCCGCTTGATCATCACCGCGACCGCATAGCTGCGGCCGTCGGGGGCGGTCAGGATGCCGATATCGTTGTAGCCGGCCTGGACGCTTCCCAGCACCTGGCCGGTGCCGGTCTTGTGGCTTAGCGTCCAGCCGGGAGCGAGCCCGCCCTTCAGCCGGTTCGCGCCGGTCTTGGTGTTGCCCATCGTCAGCAGCAGCCGCCGCGTCGATTCGGGCGACAGCAGCTCGCCGCGCTTGAGCCGCGCCAGCGCGGCGGCGATCGCGCTCGCCGACGCGCCGTCATAGGGGTCGGCGATATAGCGCTCGAAGGCCGCGCGCCGAACCGACATCGGAAGCGCCTCGCGCGCCTCGAAGAAGGCACTGCCGATCGAATAGCTCTGGCTCCACAAAAGCCCTGCGATCTTGCTCTGCAGCGCGCGTTCGCCGTCGTAGAAGCGGATCGCTCCGAGCCGCTTGCTGGTGAGCATTCGGCGCACCGCCTCAGCTCCGCCGACCGAGCGCATCAGCTTGTCGTTCGCCGTATTGTCGCTGGTGGTGATCGCCTTCTCCATGAGGTCACGGAGAGTCGTCGTATGGCCGCCGTTGCCGAGGACCAGCGCGCGGATCGGCTGGTGGAACAGGGTCAGATCCTCGCGGGTCAGGGTGACTCGGTCGTCGAGGCGGACCCTCCCCTTGTCGACCGCGTCGAGGGCGGTGATCGCCACCCACAATTTGCTCACGCTCTGCTGCGGATAGAGCTCATCCTCTTTCCAGCCGGTGGTCCAGCCGTCGTCGATCGACTTGACGGCGATTCCGACGCGGCCGTCGAAGGCGCGGCCGAGCTCGTCGATCCGGGTGCGGATATATTGCGGCGCCGGGACGACGGCCGGAGCAGGCTTGCTGACCGTCGAGGCTTGCGGCTGGCGCGGGGCGGCGGGCGGCGGGGCCTGGGTCGCGGCGGACGCTCCGACCGAGGCCGCAGCGATTGCCACCGCGCCCAGCCCAAGACGTTTCGCAGCTGACGTCATGCCTCTTCCTCCCCTTCTCTTCCCAAGTCTTTGCAATGGCTTAGCGCGAAAGTCCTGAACCTGCGCTGTGCGCAGATTCGCACAGTCGCGACTCGCTTGCCAAGCCCCGTAAAGGCCTAGCGAGCGGACGCCCGGCGCGAGAGCAATGCGGCGGATTCGAGTTCGTCGAGCGCGCGCTGGGCGGCGACGTAGCGGCGGGCCCTGGAAATCCAGTCGGCAGCGCGCGCAGCCCCGGGAAGACGCATGGTTTCCGCCAGAGCCTGGTCGACATCGCCCGAATGAAGCCGCCGCACCGCCCGCATATAGCGCGCGTCGGGATTGGCCGCTGGGCGGTCGGCAGGGCGGATCTCGGCGAGCGAGCCGAGCTCGCGCTTGAAATTGTTCCACCAGCTGTCGGTCGGCCCGCCGCGCCGCAGTTCCGGGCCGAGGCTTTCGTAATCGGCGATCAGCTCGCCCAAACGCACCGGCCGGTGCGAGGCGGTGATCACCGTCGCGACCGCCTGGCGGTGCTGCGCGCCGAACCGCTCGAGCAGCAGGTTCTCGAGATAGCCGAGCGCTACGCCGCGATCGATCGCCCGGCGGGCGGCGAAGGCGATGACCAGCGCGTCGGCGCGGCCCGCGGACCCCTCGGCGCGCTGGGTGGCGTTCTCGACCTTGGCGATGCGCGCCTCGAGTGCGGCGATACGCGAATGGTCCGCCGCCGCTTCAGCGTCGCGCTCGGCCGCGGGCTGCGGCCCCGTTTCGGCTGCAGGCGCGGGCTGCGGCGGGCCTGGAGGCGGCGCGATCGCCGCCTGCGGGACGGCGGGGACGATGCCGAGGAAGCGCGCGGCGGGTTCGTGGCGGGCGAGCGCCCAGACGGCGGCGGCTGCGCCGGCGAGGACGAGAACCACGCCGACCAGAAGCCGTGCTCCCCAGCCCATGCTCCTGCGCGTGCCCGTCCCGTTCACGGGGCAGGCTTGTTGCACAGCCTCGCGGCAAGGGCCAGCAGCGCTTCGTCGGTCGGCCGTTCCGCCGCCTCGACCGTCTCCCAACCGTCACCCGCGGCTTCGGCGGCCGCGGAGCTGATCGCGGCGATGGCCGTCCGACCGCGTGTCCGCGCCAACTCGGCCATGCGGCGGCCGGCGCGCGGCGAGTGGACCAGCACCACCGCCCCGTCGAGCTCGCCGAGGTCGGGCGCCTCGACCGGCTTTGCCCGGTAGATGGCAATGGCGGTGATGTCCTGCGCCGGCGCCCCGGTCGGAGTTCGGTCCTCTCCCGCAAGGTGCAGCAGCCTCAGCTCCGGTTCGAGCGAGCCGAGCAGCCGGTCGACCCCCGCCTCCCCGCTGCTCGCGACGTCGAAGCCCGCCGCGCGGGCCTCGGCGGCGGTCGCTTCCCCGACCGCATAGACCTTGAGACCCCTCAAGCGCTGCAGCGCCTCGCCGCCGCGGCGCACCGCATTGGCACTGGTCAGCAGCAGCCCGTCGAAGCGCCCGGGTTCCGGCGCCTCCCACGGTATCGACTCGACGTCGAACAGAGGCACGCAGCGGACGTCCAGCCCGAGCCTGCGCGCACGCTCGGCCGTCGCGCTCGCGCCCGGCTCGGGGCGCAGGACGACAATCGGCCTCATTGGCCGCCGAACAGCCTCCGGATCGATTCGGGCGCTTTGGCGAGAAGCGTGCGCGCCAGCTCTGCGGGCGTCGAGTCATCCCCGCAGTCGAACACCGCGCGGTCCTCGACCATCTCCTCGCCTTCCTCGCTGAACAATTGCGCGCGCATGCGAAGGTCGCCGTCCTCGAGAACGCAGAAGGCGGCGACCGGCGAATGGCAGGTCGCGCCGAGCGCGCGGGTGAAGGCGCGTTCGGCCATCACGCAGGCGAACGTGATGCCGTTGCTGACTGTGCTCAGCACGCTTTGCGTCCGCGTATCGTTGGTCCGGCATTCCATTCCGATCACCGCCTGCGCCGGAGCGGGAAGGATGATCTCGGTCGGGATCGCCGTGCCGACGCTGATCTCGAGGCGCTTTAGGCCGGCAGCGGCGAGCAGCACCGCATCGACCTCGCCGCTTTCGGCCTTGGCCAGCCGGGTTTCGACATTGCCGCGGATCGGCACGATCTCGAGATCGGGACGGAGGCGCTTGAGCTGCGCCTTGCGCCGCGGCGAGGAGGTGCCAACGCACGCCCCTTCCTTGAGCGACTCGATCGATTCGGCGCCGACGATGCGGTCGCGCGCGTCGCCCCGCGGCCGCACCGCGGCGATGTGGATTTCGCCCGGGCGTTCGCTTTCGACGTCCTTCATCGAATGGACGCAAAAATCGACTTCGCCCTCGATCAGCGCGCGGTCGAGTTCCTTGGTCCACAGCGCCTTGCCGCCGATGTCGGCGAGCGGTCGGTCCTGGATCTTGTCGCCGCTGGTCTTGATCTCGACGATCTGCACCCAACCGTCGGGCCAGCGCTGCGCGGTCTCGATCGCCGCCGCGACCTTGCGCGCCTGAGCCAGCGCGAGCGGCGATCCGCGAGTCCCGAGGCGAAGCCCTTGCATGGCTTCCCCCTAGTGCATCTGCCGGCGATCAGGCAAAGGGCCGGCAGCGAAATGACTGCGCCGTCTGTGATCCTTGGGCTCGAATCCTCGTGCGACGACACCAGCGCCGCGCTGGTGACGTCGGATCGGCGCATCCTCGCGCATGCAGTGGTCGGGCAGAATCAGGCGCACCAACCCTATGGCGGCGTCGTTCCCGAAATTGCCGCGCGCGCTCATGTCGAGATTCTTCCCGATTTGATTCAACAGGTTCTGAGCGACGCCAAGACGCCGGTCAGCGAGATCGACGCCATTGCCGCGACCGCCGGGCCGGGCCTCATCGGCGGGGTGATGGTCGCTTTGCTCGCCGGCAAGGGCCTCGCGCTTGCGACCGCGAAGCCGCTGATTGCGGTGAATCATCTCGAAGGCCATGCACTGTCGCCGCGGCTGGTCGATCCCGACCTCGCATTTCCCTATCTCTTGCTGCTCGTCTCCGGCGGCCATTGCCAGCTGCTCGAGGTGCGCGGTGTCGGCGACTACCGCCGCCTGGCGACGACCATCGACGATGCGGCGGGCGAGGCGTTCGACAAAGCGGCGAAGCTGCTCGGCCTGCCCTATCCCGGCGGACCGGCGATCGAAGCGCTGGCGAAGGAGGGCGATCCTTCCGGCGTCCCGCTGCCGCGGCCGCTGGTCGGCTCGCCGGAGCCGCATTTCTCCTTTGCCGGGCTCAAGAGCGCGGTGCAGCGCGCGGCCGCTTCGGGCGAGTTCCGCCCGGCCGACATCGCCGCGAGCTTCCAGCAGGCGGTGGTCGACTGCCTGGTCGACCGCACCCGGCGCGCGCTTCAGGCGAGCGATGCTCCGGCCCTGGTCGTGGCGGGCGGCGTCGCGGCCAACGCCAGCATTCGCAGGGCTCTCGCTGCTCTTGCGTCGCAGCAGCAGCGGCGCTTCAGCGTGCCCCCTGGCTGGCTTTGCACGGACAATGCGGCGATGATCGCCTGGGCGGGGGCAGAGCGGCTCGCGGCGGGGCTGAGCGATCCGCTCGACGCTCCGGCGCGGGCGCGCTGGCCGCTCGATGCCGAGGCCGAGAAGGTTCGCGGCGCGGGGGTCAAGGCGTGAGGATCGGCGTCATCGGCGGCGGCGCGTGGGGAACGGCGCTCGCCCAGGTCGCGGCGGCGCGCGGGGAGGAGACTCTGCTCTGGGCGCTCGAGCCGGAAGTCGTCGAGGCGGTCAATGCGCGCCACGAGAATCCGATCTACCTTGCCGGTGTGCCGCTCAGCCCGGCGATCCGCGCCACCGCCGAATTCGCCGAGCTGGATTCGTGCGATGCCTGGCTGGTGGTCACCCCCGCCCAGCACATGCGCTCGGTGCTCGAGCGCGCGCCCGACTGCGACAAGCCGCTCGTACTCTGCTCGAAGGGGATCGAGGAGAAGAGCGGCGACCTGCTGCACCGGGTGGCGAAGGAGGTTTGCCCCAGCGCGCGCGTCGGCGTCCTGTCGGGCCCGACCTTCGCTCATGAAGTGGCCAAGGGCCTGCCGACGGCCGTCACCCTTGCCGCCGACAATACGGACCTCGCTGAGGCGCTGCGCGGCCGCCTCGCGCGGCCAGCCTTTCGAATCTACGTCTCCGACGACCTCGCCGGTGCCGAGATCGGCGGCGCGGTCAAGAACGTGCTGGCGATTGCCTGCGGCGTGGTCGAGGGAAAGGGCCTCGGGCAGAATGCTCGTGCGGCGCTGATCGGCCGCGGCTTTGCCGAAATGACCCGCTTCGGCCTCGCTTACGGTGCGCGGCGGGAGACGCTGGCCGGCCTCTCCGGGCTGGGCGACCTCGTCCTCACCTGCTCCTCGACCAGCTCGCGCAACTATTCGCTCGGCAAGGGCATCGGCGAAGGCCGCTCGGCCGCCGAGCTTCTGGCCGACCGCAAAACGGTGGCCGAAGGCGCCTTCACCGCGCCCGTACTGGCCCGGCTCGCGCGGGAAAAAGGGATCGACATGCCGATCGTTGCCGCCGTCGATGCGCTGATCGCGGGCAAGGCCAATGTCGACGAGGTGCTCGACGCGATGCTCACGCGGCCGCCGCGCGCGGAAGGAGTTTAAAAGTCGACCGCGACGCCCTTCTTTTCCCAGTCGCCGTAGCGCGTCGGATCGAGCCTCTCTTCCTCGCCCGCTGGAGGCGGCGGCTGGTCCGGCGATTCGGGCTCGGGCACGGGCGGCGAGGGGCTGAGATGGGCTGGCGGGTCGAGATGGCCGGGGCGCTTCACGCGACAAACATGGTTTCGCGGAACAGCTATGCCAAGCGTTGAAGGGCCACAGAATCAAGGGCTGGGCGCCCGCCGCGCCGCGCTGCAGCTGCTCGATGCCGTGCTCCGCCGCGGCCAGACACTCGATGCCGCCGCTGCGAGCATCCGCAACCTTGCGCCCGCCGATCGCGGCCTCGCGGTGGCGATCGCGGGGGAGGCGCTGCGGCGCCTTCCCGATCTCGATGCTTTGATCGACAGCGCGACGCGCCAGCGCCTTCCCGACGACAGCAAGGCGCGCATGGTGCTCCGCCTAGCGCTGGCGCAGAAGGTCGGGCTCCAAACGCCCGACCACGCGCTGGTCGCGACTGCGCTGCCTTTGGTGGATGGGGGCCCCCGGCGGCTTGTCCATGGGGTGCTCGGCACATTGCTGCGGCGCGGCGTCGCGCATTCGGATGCGCCGCGCCTGCCGGCCGAGGTCGAGCAACGCTGGGCTGGGGCGTGGGGCGACGGAGTGGTCGAGGCCGCGCGGCGCCAGATCGCAAAACGCCCGCCGCTCGACCTGACCTTTGCCGACGCGGCCGAAGCCGAGGCTTACGCAAGCGCGCATGGCGGGACCTCGCTCGCCCCAGCCCACGCCCGCCTGCAGAGCAGCTCGGTCACCGAGCTTGAGGGCTTCGCCGGCGGACGCTGGTGGGTGCAGGACCTTGCCGCCTCACTGCCGGCGCGGCTGATCCAGCGCCAGGCGCGCCGAGTGGTCGACCTTTGCGCGGCGCCCGGCGGCAAGACAATGCAGCTCGCGGCTGCCGGCCACGATGTGACGGCGCTCGATGCCTCGTCGGGCCGGCTGCGCCGCCTCCAGGAAAATCTCGATCGCACCAGGCTGCGCGCGAATCTCGTCCAGGCGGACGCTCTCCTGTGGGAGCCGGACGAGCAATTCGACGCGGTCCTGCTCGACGCACCCTGCTCGGCCACCGGCACCTTCCGCCGCCATCCCGAGGTCCTCTACCGCTCGCGTCCGAGCGTGATCGAGGGCGCGGCCCAGCTCCAGTCGAA
Source organism: Sphingomicrobium sp. (assembly GCA_035540475.1). Classification (GTDB taxonomy): domain Bacteria; phylum Pseudomonadota; class Alphaproteobacteria; order Sphingomonadales; family Sphingomonadaceae; genus Sphingomicrobium. Next base: position 13,281 of record DATLGK010000086.1, on the reverse strand, counting down.
GCTCCTCGACCGCGCCGCCGCCTGGCTCGAGCCGGGCGCCAGCGTCGCCTATTCGGTCTGCTCGCTCGAGCCCGAGGAAGGGGAGGACGTGGTCGAAAGGTTCCTCGACCGTCATCGCGATTTCGCGCTCGAGCCGCCGCAAGGCCTGCCCGATTTCGCTGCGGCCAGCGATGCAGGCTGGGTCCGCATCCTCCCCGGCCTGCTCGAAGCCGAAGGCGGGCTCGACGGCTTCTTTATGGCGCGCCTTGTCCGCGCGGGATAATCCCGTCTAATCGGGCCGATGCCCATCATCGCGCCCTCGATCCTGTCCGCCGATTTCGCAAAGCTCGGCGAGGAGGTGCGCGCGATCGACGAAGCCGGCGCCGACTGGATCCACATCGACGTGATGGACGGGCATTTCGTGCCCAATATCACGATCGGCCCGGCGGTGGTGAAGGCGCTCCGCCCGCACAGCAGCAAGCCGTTCGACGTGCATCTGATGATCTCTCCGGTCGACCCGTTCCTCGACGCCTTCGCCGAGGCCGGTGCCGACATCATCACCGTCCATCCCGAGGCCGGGCCGCATCTTCACCGCACCATCCAGCGGGTGAAGGCTCTGGGGAAGAAGGCCGGCGTGTCGCTCAATCCGGCGACGCCCGCCAAGATGCTCGACTATGTGATCGAGGAGATCGACCTCGTGCTGGTGATGAGCGTCAACCCGGGCTTCGGCGGCCAGAAGTTCATTTCGAGCCAGCTTAAGAAAATCGAAGCGATCGCCAATCGCGCCGCGAAGGAGGGCCTCGACCTGGTAATCGAAGTGGACGGGGGGATCGACGCCGACACCGCGCCGCAGGCGCTCGCCGCGGGCGCGACTGCGCTCGTCGCCGGGACCGCGGCGTTTCGCGGCGGCCCATCGGCTTATTCGGCGAACATCAAGGCGCTCCGGGGCGAAGGGTGAGCGGCGACGGCGCCGCCGCCGAGCGGGCGATCGTCAGCAAGCTCGCGCGCGGATCACTCCTGTCGCGGTTGCGGCGCGCGAAGCAGCCGCTCAAGCTGGTCGCCGTCCCCCGCGACCATGTCCAGGGCGAGCGGGCGCGCGGCGAAGCATTGCTGCACGGCCAGTTCCAGCTCGGCAGCGAGAGCCTGGCGCTGAAGGACCTCGATTTCGCCAGCGTCGGCGCGGCCGGCGCGGTGGCCGAGCAGCTGCAGTCTTTTTCGTGGCTGCGCGATCTTGCTGCCGCCGCCTCGCGCGAGAAAGGGGCGCGCCTCGCCGAGGCCGTGGTCGGGCGCTGGTTACTCGCGCACGGGTCCAAGCCCGACGCCGCCTGGGCGCCGCATCTGTGGGGCGAACGCATCCTCTTCTGGACTGCTTATGCACCTTACATCCTGTCGAGCAGCGACGGCGGCTATCGCTCGGCCGTGCTCAACACGCTCGCCCGCGGTGCGCGGCACCTTGAATCCACCGCCGACAAGGCCGCGGCCGGGGTCGACCGGGTTACCGCCTGGTGCGGCGTCGTCGCTGCGGGCCTTCTCGTGCAGGGTGGGGTGCCGCGCGTCGCCCGCGGCGAAGCGGGGCTGACGCGGGCGCTTGGCTCCGCCCAGTTCGACGACGGCGGGCTGGTCAGCCGCTCGCCTTCCGAACAGATGCTGCTGGTCGATCGCTTCGGAATGCTGCGCTCCTGCTACTTCGCGGCCAAGCAGACGATCCCCGACGGCATAGAGGCGGCGGCGCAAGCCTCGCTCGCCGCGCTTCACGGCATCACCATGGGCGACGGCGCACTGTCCAGCTGGCAGGGCTGCGGGCCCGGCGATTCGGCGCGGCTCGCGGCGCTGATCGAAGGATGCGGCCTGCGCGCCCGTCCGCTGCGCCAGGCGCGAGGCTGGGGTTATCAGCGCATGTCCGCGCTCGGCACGATCGTTGTCGTCGATGCGGCCCCGCCGCCGCCGCAGAAAATGGCCGAGCAGGGCTCGGCCTCGACCCTCGCGTTCGAAATGTCGGATGGGGGGCAGCGCCTCATTGTCAATTGCGGCGGCGTCGGTGCGATGCCCGCCAGAATGCCGCCCGAGCTGCTGCAGGGGCTGCGGACCAGTGCCGCGCACAGCACGCTCGTCCTCGCCGACACCAATTCGACCAACATCCAGCCGGACGGATCGCTCGGCCGGGGCGTCGAGGACGTGACGATCGAGCGCAGCGAGGACAATGACGCGAGCCGGCTCGAAGCGAGCCATGACGGCTATGTCCGCGCATTCGGGCTGGTCCACAGGCGCAGCCTGATGCTCGGCAATGACGGCAAGGAGCTGCGCGGTGCCGACCGCCTGATCCCCAAAGGGCGCAAGAAGATCCGGGAGTCGGTCGCTTATGCAGTGCGCTTCCACCTCGCGCCCGGGGTCGAGGCGACGATAACCGCCGACGGCATGGGAGCGATCCTGCGTTCGAAGGGCGCGCCGCCGTGGAATTTCCGCTGCAGGGGCGCCAATCTGGCGATCGAGGAAAGCCTGTGGGTCGACGGGCGCGGAGTTCCGCAGGCGACCACGCAGCTGGTGATCGCCGGCGAGGTTTCCAAGCTCGGCGGCGAGGTGGGCTGGCAATTGCGGCGCGCGAGCTAAAATCGGGAAGGACTTCATGACTGACATCATTCGCGTCCGGCGGGCGCTGATTTCGCTTTCGGACAAGAGCGGCATCGACGAACTCGCCGCCGGGCTCGCGCGGCACAATGTGGAGATCGTCTCCACGGGCGGCACGGCCGCCAAGCTGCGCGAGACCGGGGCTGAGGTTCGCGACATCTCCGACCTGACCGGCTTTCCCGAGATGATGGACGGGCGGGTGAAGACTCTGCACCCGAAGGTCCACGGAGGCCTCTTGGGAGTGCGTGACAATCCCGACCATGCTGCGGCGATGGACGCGCACGACATCGCTCCGATCGACCTCGTCGTCGTCAACCTCTACCCGTTCCTGAACACGGTGATGGGCGGCGCCGACCGCGACACGATCATCGAGAATATCGACATCGGCGGGCCCTCGATGGTTCGCTCGGCGGCCAAGAACCACGCTTATGTCGCGATTGTCACGGACCCGGCCGATTACGCCCAGCTCATCGAACAGCTGGACGCTCACGGCGGCACCACGCTCGAGTTCCGCAGGAAGCTCGCGGCCAAGGCCTTCGCGCTTACGGCCTCCTATGATTCGACGATTTCCCAATGGTTCGCCTTCGCCGACCAGGGCGAGCGCTTCCCGCACAGCTGGACCTTCGCTTCGAACCTCAAGGCCGAGCTTCGCTACGGCGAAAACCCGCACCAGCGAGCAGCGCTGTACGTACCCGTCGGCCCGACAGCGCGCGGCATCGCCCAGGCGGCGCAGGTCCAGGGCAAGGAGCTCAGCTACAACAACCTCAATGACGCCGGAGCGGCGCTCGAGCTGGTTTCCGAGTTCCGCGAGGCCGAACCGACCATCGTCATCGTCAAGCATGCGAACCCGTGCGGCGTCGCCAGTCGGCCCGGCTTGATTGAGGCGTGGCGCGAGGCGCTCGCCTGCGACAGCGTTTCGGCGTTCGGCGGCATCGTCGCCAGCAACCGGCCGCTCGACGCCGAAACGGCCGAAGCGATCACCGCCATCTTTACCGAAGTGGTCGTCGCTCCCGACGCCGACGATGAGGCGCGCGCGATCTTCGCCAGGAAGAAGAACCTGCGGCTGCTGCTGACCGGCGAGCTTCCCGATCCGGCACGGGGCGGGCAGACACTAGCCGTGATCGCGGGGGGGCTGCTGGTGCAGGACCGGGACAAGGGCATGGTCAGCCGCGAGGATCTGAAGTGCGTGACCAAACGGAAGCCGACCGAGCGCGAGCTTGCGGATTGCCTGTTCGCCTGGACCGTCGCCAAGCATGTGAAGTCGAACGCGATCGTCTATGCCAAGGCCGGCGCAACCGCCGGCATCGGCGCCGGCCAGATGAATCGCCGCGACAGCGCGCGGATTGCCGCCGCCAAGGCGCGGGAAGCAGCCGAAACCAACGGCTGGCCGGAGCCGCGCACCGTCGGATCGGCGGTCGCGTCCGACGCCTTCTTTCCCTTTGCCGATGGCCTGCTCGCAGCCGCCGAAGCCGGCGCGAGTGCGGTAATCCAGCCGGGCGGCTCGATCCGCGATGAGGAAGTGATCGCCGCGGCGGACGAGGCCGGGCTGGCGATGCTGTTCACGGGGATGCGCCACTTCCGACATTAGTCGGATGATCGCGGCGGCTTCCTAGGTCGGCGCCTGCGGACTGTCGCCGGGCGTCGGCAGGCTCATCTCATCGATCTCGCTCTTGCGCATCCGGAACAGCTCGCGGTCTTCGCGTCCGAAGCCCTTGGTCCACAGGACCACGCCGAAGGCGATGAGGATCGCCGGAACGCCGAACAGCAGCTCGGCCCATTCAGGAAGCAGGATCGCGAGTTGCCCGACGATCACGCCCGCGCCCGCCGCCCAGATCAGTGCCCAGCGCCAGCCGGACACGGGGCCGCCGAGGATGCGGCGCAGCAGCAGCGACTTGGCGATCGCCGCGAATCCGAGCGCGAGCAGCAGCCCGATGGCTGGCCCGGTTGCCTGCCACGTTTCGGGCAGGTCCATCTCCCGCATCGCCACGATCAGCGCTACGGACAGCGCCGCCTGCAGCGCGATCATTGCCAGGCTGAGCAGCATGTTGCGGTGGCGCGCAACATAGATCAGCGCCGCTTCGCTGACCGCGGCCATCGCAGCGACGACCTCGGCGGCAAGCAGGAAGGCCAGCGCGGCGGTACCGGCGACGAAGACCGGCCCGATCAGTCCCATCACCCCTTCGCCCGGAATGCCGAGCGCCAGCGCGACCCCGGTCTGGGCGGCGATCACCCAGAAGCCGACTTGCCGCACCTGACGCGCGACCGCTTGCTTGTCGCCGGCGGCGAGGTTGCGGGCGATCACCGGCCCGAGGATCGGGTCGAAGCTGGTCTTGAGCTTGGAGGGCAGCGAAGCGACGTTCTGCGCGACATAATAAATCCCGACCAGCGCGGGCGAGAAGAACAGCCCGAGGATCGCGAGGTCGAGCCGGCGCGATCCCCATTCTACCGCGTCGGCGGCCGCCACGGGAATGTTGCGCCTCGTCATCCGCCACAAGGTGCCGGGATCCGGGCTCCAGTCGCGCGGCAGGCCATAGCTCTTGAGGAACGGGATCATCGAGGCGACCAGCGCCCCGACCATCGACAGCACGTACGCGATGATCAGCCCGTCGCGGGTGGAGATGAAGGCCCAGGCAAAGGCGGCGATGCTGATCGTCCACGGCTCGACGATGGCGCGGGCCCGGACCGTCGCGCCGATGTCGTGGCGATAGGCGAGCGCGGCGAGCGACACGTCGGACCAGGCAAGCGCGAAAACCGTAACCGGCAGCAGCCATTCGAGGCCCGTGATCTCGCTGTTCGGGAACATCGCCTGGGGAAAGATCATCAGCACGGCCATCGCCACCGCCGACCCGATTGCCGCGACCAGCAGGGCGTCGGCCGCGATGCACACGTGCGGCTTGTCGGTATGCGCGAGCTGCTGGGCGAGGCCGCGCTTGAGGCCGAGGGTCGCGAGCTGCGCGGCGAACTCAACGATCAGCACCGCGAAAGCGAAGCGGCCCAGCGCTTCCGCCCCGTACATTCGGCCGGCAATGAACAGGAAGGGCAGGCGGGCGGCAAGTCGAAGCACGAAGCCGAGGAAGTTGATCCGGCCGCCGCGTGCGAGCACTGCGAGGTCAGCAGAACTGGCGGTCGGCTCCGGGTCCGTCTTCAATGGGCGGCGCCCCAGTTCGCGCCCCAGCCGACCTCGACGTCGAGCGGGACGTCAAGCGTCATTGCCGGCTCGGCCGCGCCCGACATCACTTGCTTGATCACCTTCGCGGCGGCCTCCTCGCGGCCTTCGGGCACCTCGAACACCAGTTCGTCATGGACCTGCAGCAGCATGCGCACGTCGTCGAGACCTGCAGCGGCCAGAGCGCCATCCATGCGCGCCATCGCCCGCTTGATGAGGTCGGCGCTTGTGCCCTGGATCGGCGCATTGATCGCCGCGCGTTCGGCGCCGCCGCGGATCGACGGGTTGGGCGAGCGGATGTTCGGCTCGAAATGCGTCTTGCGGCCGAACAGCGTCTTGGTGAAGCCATGCTCCCGGGCGAAGGCAAGTGTGCCGTGCATGAAAGTCCGGATTCCGGGGAAGCGCTCGAAATAACGGTCGATGATCGCCTTGCCCTCGTCCTTGGGCAGGCCCAGCCGACCCGCAATGCCCCAGGCTGAGCTTCCATAGAGAATTGCGAAATTGATCGTCTTGGCTTGGTTGCGAGTGTCGCGATCCACTCGGCCGAACAGCTCTTCGGCGGTGATGCTATGGATATCCGCGCCCGCGCGGAATGCCTCCTTCAGCTGCGGCACGTCGGCCATGTGCGCCGCCAGCCGGAGCTCGATCTGGCTATAGTCGGCCGACAGCAGCACATGCCCCGGCGCAGCGACGAAAGCGTCGCGGATCTTGCGCCCGATCTCGGTGCGGATCGGGATGTTCTGCAGATTGGGATCGTTCGAGCTCAATCGCCCGGTCTGCGCGCCAGTCAGCGAGAAGCTGGTGTGGACCCGTCCGGTCTCCGGGTTGATCACGGCTTGCAGCGCGTCGGTATAGGTCGACTTGAGCTTGGTCAGCTGGCGCCATTCGAGCACCAGACGCGCGCAATCGACGCCCTCGGCCGCCAGCCTCTCGAGCTCGTTGACGTCGGTCGAATATTGGCCGCTCTTGCCCTTGCGCCCGCCTTTCAGCCCGAGCCGGCCGTAGAGCACTTCGCCAAGCTGCTGCGGGCTGCCGATCGTGAACGGCCCGCACGCCGCCTCGTAAATGCGTTCTTCGAGCCTCTGGATCTCATGGCCGAACTCGGCGGAGAGCTTGGCGAGATAGTCGCGATCTACCTGGATGCCGCGGCGTTCCATGCGCCCGATCACGCTCACCAGCGGCCGGTCGACCCGCTCGTAGACCCGCGTCACCTGGTCTGCCGCAATCCTGGGCTTCAGCCGCAACCACAGCCTGAGCGCGATGTCCGCATCCTCGGCCGCATATTCGGTCGCGGGGCCCAGCGGCACCTTGTCGAAGGTGATCTGCTTGGCGCCGGTGCCGCAGACCTGCTTGAACGGGATGCATTCATGGTCGAAGTGGATCTTGGCCAGCTCGTCGAGCCCGTGGCCGAACGAGCGTCCGGCATCGAGGTCGAAGCTCATCAGCATCGTGTCGTCGAGCGGCGCCATGCAAATGCCGCCCTTGTCGAACATCACCCAATCATATTTGAGATTGTGCCCGACCTTCAGCACCCCCGGATCCTCGAGCAACGGCTGCAGGCGGTCGAGCACGAGCTGCATCGGCAGCTGGCTCGGCGCATCCGAATAAAGGTCGGCGCCGCTATGCCCGACCGGGATGTAGCAGGCGCGGTTCGGCGCTATCGCCAAGCTGACCCCGGCGAGCCTGGCGATGATGCAATCGATGCAGTCGGTCTCCGTGTCGATCGCGACAAAGCCTTGCGCCGTCGCTTCGGCGATCCAGCGGTCGAGCGCCGCTTCGTCGGTCACCGTTTCATATTTGGAGCGGTCGACCTCGATTTGCTCGCTCGGCGCGGGGCCCGAGCGCTTGGGCTCGAGCGAGGCGATGACCTGGTTGATCCCGCCGCCGCTGCTGCTTCGGCCGCTCGCCCCCGGCGCTCCATTGAGCCGGTTCAATAGCGATTTGAACCCCTGGTCCTCGAGGAATGAGCGCAGCGGTTCGGGCGGAATGCCCTTCAGCTCCAGCTCCTCGAGCGGCTGCGGCAGCGGAGCGTCGCATACCAGCCGCACCAGCTCGCGGCTCAGCCGCGCTGCGTCGGCATGGTCGATCAGCGACTGCTTGAGCTTGGGCTTGGTGATCTGGTCGGTGCTAGCGAGCACCGTGTCGAGGTCGCCGAACCTCTGGATCAGCTGGCTCGCGGTCTTGGGGCCGATGCCCGGCACGCCCGGCACATTGTCGACGCTGTCGCCCATCAGCGCCAGGACGTCGCCGACCTTCTCGGGCGGGACTCCGAACTTCTCGAGAACCTCGGTGCGACCGATGCGCCGGTCGTTCATCGTGTCGAGCATGTCGATGCCGGCATCCTCGTCGATCAGCTGCATCAGATCCTTGTCGGAACTGACGATGGTGACCCGCCAGCCCGCACTTTTCGCCGCCGTCACGTAGCAGGCGATGATGTCGTCCGCTTCCAGCCCCTCCTCCTCGATGCACGGGATGGAGAAAGCGCGGGTTGCGTCGCGGATCAGTGGGAATTGCGGGACCAGATCCTCCGGCGGCGGGGGCCGGTGCGCCTTGTACTGGTCGTACATCTGGTTGCGGTGGGTTTGCTCCGACGCGTCGAGGATCACCGCCATGTGCGTCGGGCCGTCCGCCCGGGTCAGGCCGTCGGCGAGCTTCCACAGCATGGTCGTATAGCCGTAGACCGCCCCCGCCGGCGTGCCGTGGCGGTTCGTCAGCGGCGGCAGCCGGTGATAGGCGCGGAAGATGTAGCTCGACCCGTCGACCAGATAGAGGTGGGGCTGGGCTTGTGGACTGCTTGCGTCGGGCATGAAGCGCGCGGTTTAGCAGGGTAGCCGCCGGAAGGAAGGGATGGCCGCGCCTCGTCCGGCCTTCGGGAAATTACGGATATTCGGACATGCGTCCGGGCTGGCACATCGCTCATCGATCCAACGGAGGATGAGATGACCGCACGCCTCGACTCACTCGAACTGCTCCAGCGCGAAGAGATTGTCGCGCCGCCGCTGCCGCGCGCCTGCACCGACCGCAGCTTCGAGCTTCCGCCTGTGCTGCACGTCACGACGGGGATATTGTTCCTGGGTTTCGTCACCGTACTCTGCGCAGCCTTCGCGACCGCGGAGCTGCTCGTCCCTTACGGCGTATTCGTCGCCTTAATCGTCGCCTTTTTCACCGTCCCGGGATTGTGGGCTCGGATGAAGCCCGAAGAGAGCCGCACCAGGGCGCTCAGCTGGTACGAGTTCCGCGAAAAGGGCATCGACACCGCGACCGGCCGCACCGGCGCCGGCGAGGCGACCGTACTCGTCCTGACGCTGCCGGTCCTGATCCTCTGCTGGGCCATCGCGGTGGCGACGATCGCCGCCGTCGTTCGCTAGTTTCGCCCATCCGGCGATCTTGCGGAGGTTCAGGGCACAAGCACCGTGTCCCGTGCCTCCGGAAGCAGGCTCGGATAGTCGAGCGTGTAATGGAGCCCGCGGCTCTCGTGGCGGGCGAGCGCCGAACGGATGATGAGGTCGGCAACCTCGACCAGGTTCCTGAGCTCGATCAGATCCGGCGTCACCCGGAAGTGGGCGTAATAGTCGCGCACTTCCTGGCGCAGCATGTCGATCCGGTGCTTGGCCCGCTCGAGCCGCTTGGTGGTGCGGACGATGCCGACATAATTCCACATGAAGCGGCGGATCTCGCCCCAGGTCTGGGTGATGACCACTTCCTCGTCGCTGTCGGTGACCCGGCTCTCGTCCCACGCGCGGACCTGCGGCACATCGGGAAGCGAATCCCAGTTCGCGGTGATGTGCTGGGCGGCGGCTTCGCCGAACACCAGACACTCGAGCAGGCTGTTCGAGGCAAGGCGGTTGGCGCCGTGCAGCCCTGATTCGGTGACCTCGCCGGCGGCGTACAGCCCGGGCGCGTCGGTTCGCCCGTCGAGGTCCACGACCACTCCACCGCACGTATAATGCTGCGCCGGGACGACCGGGATCGGCTCGCGGCTGATGTCGATGCCCAGCCCCAGCAGCTTCTCGTAGATGGTGGGAAAATGGCTGCGCACGAAATCGCCGTCGCGGTGAGAGATGTCGAGGTGGACATAGTCGAGCCCGTCGCGTTTGATCTCGTGGTCGATCGCGCGGGCGACGATGTCGCGAGGGGCGAGCTCGCCGCGCTCGTCATATCTCGCCATGAATCGGTCGTCGGTCTCGGGATGCTTGAGGATCCCGCCTTCGCCGCGCACCGCCTCGGTGATGAGGAAGTTCTTGACCTGCAAATTATAGAGGCAGGTCGGGTGGAATTGCATGAATTCCATGTTCGACACGCGGCAGCCGGCACGCCAGGCCATGGCGATCCCGTCGCCGGTCGCCCCGCGCGGCGCGGTCGAATAAAGGTAGGCGCGGCCCGCTCCACCGGTAGCGAGGATGGTCGCCCGAGCGGTCAGCGTCTCCACCCGCTTCTTGCGCCGGTTGTAGGCGTACAGGCCGTGCACCGCGCCGCTGGTCGAGAAGGAGCTGGCGTGACGGCCGGTGATGAGGTCGACCGCAACCATGTCGGGAATGAGCGTGATGTTCGGGTGCCGCGCGGCGGCTGCCTCGAGGGCGCTGCTGATCGCAAAACCGGTCGCGTCGGCGACATGGACGATCCGCCGGTGACTGTGCCCGCCCTCGCGGGTCAAATGGAGCGCGCCATTTTCGCTCGCAAACGGGACTCCGAGCTCGAGCAAATGCGCGATCGCCCGCGGCGCTGCCTCGACCACATGCTCGACGACCTTCTGGTCGTTCAGCCCGGCACCGGCGATCATCGTGTCGTTGACGTGGGCGTCGAAGCTGTCGCCTTCCTCCAGCACCGCAGCAATTCCGCCCTGCGCGCGGCCGGTCGCGCTGTCGCCGAGCGCGCCCTTGGCGATCAACGCGACCTTGCGCGTCTCGGCGAGGTTCAGCGCCGCGGTCAGACCAGCGGCGCCGGAGCCGACGATGATGACGTCGGCGACGGGCTTCACGCGGCCTCCTGCTCGGCCGAAACCAGGCTCAGGAACACGTCCTCGAGGTCCGGCTCGCGGGTGCGGACGTCGACGATCGCAAGGCCGTCGGCGGTCAGTGCGGCCAGCACTTCGCCGGCATTGACCCGGTCCTTGCGAAAAGTGATCTCGAGCGTCCGTTCGTCGAGCAATGTGATGTCTTCGAAGCATGTGTTCGCCGGCACTTCAGCGATGTCGCGGTCGAACGTCACCACGACGGCTTTTTCCTGAGCCTTGGCGACCAGTTCGCGGGTCGGCTCGTTCGCGATCATCCGGCCGTGGTGGATGATGGCGATACGATCGCAAAGCTCCTCCGCCTCCTCGAGATAATGGGTGGTCAGGACGATGGTGACGCCGTGCGCGTTGAGCTGGCGCACATAGTCCCACAGCTGGCGGCGAAGCTCGACGTCGACGCCCGCGGTCGGCTCGTCGAGCACCAGGATCGGCGGCGAATGGACCATCGCCTTGGCGACCAGCAGCCGCCGCTTCATCCCGCCGGACAGGGTGCGCGAATAGGCATTGGCCTTGTCGCTAAGGTGCATCGCCGCGAGCAGCGCGTCGCTTTGCCGGTCGCCCGCCGGAATGCCGTAAAGCCCGGCCTGGATCTCGAGCGTTTCGCGCGGCGTGAAAAAGGGGTCGAAGATGATTTCTTGCGGCACGACGCCGATCGCGCGCTTGGCGTTGCGCGGATGCTGGTCAATGTCGAACCCCCAGATCGTCACCTTGCCGCTCGTTTTTACCACCAGCCCGGCAAGGATGTTGATCAGAGTCGATTTGCCCGCGCCATTGGGTCCGAGCAGGCCGAAAATCTGCCCGCGCGGAACGTCGAAGCTGACGGCGTCGAGCGCGCGTTTCCCGCCGGCATAGGTCTTCGACAGCGATTCGATGCGGATGGCGGGCTCGTCCATGTGTCGCCGCCGCATAGGAGCGGCGCGGCGCAGCGACAAGCGAGGCCGAGGTAAACGGGTCGTTTACCCTAAGCAGTAGAGTGACCTTGAGATTAACCAGCTACCGCGGGCGGGCATGACGGGGACCGTCCTCTTGCGCCGCCTGTTGGCGACGACGCTGGTGCTGTGCGCGCCGGCGACGGAGCTTTGCGCCGCAGCGACGAACGCGACGGGCAGTGCGAACGTCATTCTTCCAGCGACCGTCAACAAGGTCAAAGACATGGATTTCGGCGCCTTGTCGGTCGGTGCGGCCGCCGGCACGGCCGTGCTCGACCCCAACGCCGATACGCTCAGCACCACGGGCGGGGTGACGGCGATCGGCGGCTTGTGGCACTGCGCCGAATTCGTCGGCGCCGCGCGCAGCTCTTCGGTGGTCAACATCCGGATTCCCAACCAGCCGATCACCCTAACGCGGGTCGGTGGAACCGAGACCATGACCGTCAGCAATTTCACGTTGCAAGGGCAGAGCAAGCGCGAGTTGGCGAGAGCGCAGAGCTTTACGTTCAGGGTCGGGGGAAGACTCAACGTGGCGGCCAACCAGGCCGAAGGCATTTACGTCGGCACTTTCAACGTCACCGTCCAGTATCCCTGATTGAACCTTGGCGGTGCCATTGCTACCTCGCGCTCATGTCGGCCATCCCGCCCCCCGAAGTGATCCGCGTCCGCAGCCACCAGGTGGCATGCGACGGGTCGGGCGAGGTCGCGCCGGCGCTCGGGCACCCGCGCGTCTTCCTGCGCATGGACCCGGACAGCGGCTTCGTCGAATGCGGCTATTGCGACCGCCGCTTCGTCCTTGAAGGGGGACCGGCGGATCAGCAGGCGGCATGACAACCGCCGATCCCCGACATTTTCTGTACCGCGCGCTTGACCCCGCGGCGGCGCAGCGGCTCGCGACGAAACACCTTTCCCGCCATGACGACGGCGAGCTGTACCTGCAGTACAGTGCCAGCGAAGCCTTCGGGTTCGACGACGGCCGCCTGAAGACCGCAGACTATCACAGCAGCTCGGGCTTCGGCCTGCGCGGCGTGTCGGGCGAGACCAGCGCCTTTGCCCATGCCAACGAGATTAGCGAAGCGGCGATCGAACGTGCAGCCGCCACTCTGAAGCTGCTCGATCCGACCAGGGGCGCGCCGGCGCCGCCGCCGCAGCGCACTAACCAGGCAATGTATGGGAGCGAAGACCCGCTTGCCCTCGTGCCTTTCGCGGAAAAGGTGGCTTTGTGCCAGAAGATCGATGCGGCAGCGCGCGCCCGCGACCCGCGGGTCGTGCAGGTCAGCGTCAGCGTGTCGGCGAGCTGGAGCGTCATCGACATCGTCCGCGCCGGCGGGTTCGTTGCTTCTGACGTGCGACCCTTGGTCCGACTCGGAGTCCAGATCGTCGCCGAGCAGAACGGGCGTCGAGAAACGGGCCATCACGGTCTCGGCGGGCGCTATCTTTACGGCAGCCTGTTCGACGAAGCGCAATGGGGACGGGCGATCGACATCGCGCTCGCGCAAGCCCTGACCAATCTCGAATCCGTTGCTGCGCCAGCGGGCGAGATGCCCGTCGTCCTCGGCCCCGGTTGGCCC
>DATLGK010000085.1:0-2382 GCA_035540475.1 Sphingomicrobium sp. | reverse complement strand
GCTCAAGCCGGCAAGGCGAAGCCACTCGGCACCCGGAGAATTGGCGCCAAGGCTTTGCCCGCCGCCCGACAGGAAGATGGTGTCGCGGGCGCCGTTGGGGGCGGTTCGCCGAAGCTGTTCGAGGCGATCGACCCATGGCTGTGCACGCTCGGCGTCGCCAAGCGCGGCGGCGACCGCGCGAAGATTGGTTCGAACGTCGTCGAGCGAGCTTGTCGGGGCAAGCTCAAGCGTCCGGATATTCATTCGCCGGGCGATCAGACTGGTTGCCCGGCCGCCGCCGCCCATGGTCAGGATCAGGTCCGGCTCATGTCCGAGCACCTGCTCGATCGAGCCGCGATTGGCGGGATGCCGCCGAGCCTCACGCCACAGAGGCGATTCCAGCGGATCCTGCGACAGATAGCTGACGCTGGCGATCTCGGACGGCCGCGCCAGAAGCAGCAGATATTCGTCGGTGCACAGGTTGAGCGACGCAATACTAGCGGCGAGAAGCAAGGCGGATGCCGGCATGGATGCTCCTTCCTTCCGTGCGATAGCCGAGCACGTCCTGGTAGCGGTCGGCGAACATGTTGGCGGCGCGGAGCGACAGCTCGGCGCTCTCGCTGACCTTGAAGCCAATTCTGGAGCCGGCCAGCCAGTAGGAATTGAGGCGGACCGGAAGCGCGGGCCAGCTATCGAAATCCATGTCTCGGCGGGCGCCGGAATAGCTGAGCGAAAGACCGTAGCTCAGGCGGCCGCGGCTACCATCGGCGGCAAGCGACCCGCTGTGGCGGGGCCGGCGAAGCTCGCGGATTGGGCTGGAGCCGATCAGGCCGGGTTCGGTGGCATCGAGATAAGCATAATGAGCGGTAAGCCGCAGGGCCTCGCTCGGCGCCCAGCCGAGCTCCGCCTCAATGCCCGATCGGCGGCTCTTCTCGTCCCGGTTGTCGGTGGTCGAAAGGAAGGTCGAGCCGTCGAACAGGTCGACGATCTCGTCGCGCAAATGCTGGCGATACCAGCTTAGGCCGCCGCGAATCGGCCCCCGCGAATAGCGCAGCGCCAGCTCGACCCCTCGCGAGCTTTCCGGCTTCAGGCTCGGATTGCCGACGAAGCTTCCGGGAAAGAAGCCGTAAAGGTCGAAGAAGGTCGGCTGGGCGATGCCCTCGCCGTAGGAACCGGCAAGTGCGAAGCCGCCACCAAGCTCGGCCAGGAGCGAGGCGCGCAGGTTGGTCGCGTCCTTGAAGCGATTGAAGCTGTCGTGCCTAACCGCCAGGCCGCCGTGAAGCGGACCGGAATCGCCGCGCCACTCGAACGTCAGCGCCTGATGCGACCGATCACGCCGCTGGTCGGAAAAGCCGCCATAGATGACGTCGCGCGCGCGAAATTGCTCGGCTTCATGCTCGGCCGCGGCGATGAAACGATGCGCGACGCTCCCGGTCGACAGCCGACGTTCGACCTGCCCGCCGAGCGTCCAGCGCCGGCCGCGGGTTCGGTTGATCTCCTCATCGGCGAGCAGGTTGCGGTTGGACGAGGCGAGGAGGGAGGCAAACAATTGGCCCGCCCAGGGAGAGCTGTCGGTGCCGAGGCGGCTCCAGACCCGCCCTGCGGCCAGCCGATTGCGGCTGCTGTCGAGCGTGTCATCGCGGCGGAAGGTGGCGGGATTGAAGCCGTCGAACTCGCTTCGGCCGCTGAGCAGCAAGGCAGCGGCGCCAAGCTCGACCGTCGGCGCCAATGCCCAGCTTGCCCGCGTCCGGCCAGACAGGTTGCGATAGCCGTCGCGATCGCCGCTTCCGTCGAAGCTGTCGATGCCCCTCGCTTTCTGCCAGCCGATCGCCGCGGCGGCATTGGCGTTGCTCGAACGGAGCGACGCCGAAGCCGCCGCTCGCCGAAATCCGAACGAGCCCGCCTCGGCTGCCGCCGCGAATTCAGATTGATCCGCATTCACCCCATTGACGGCGATGACGCCGCCGATTGCCTCTGAGCCCCACAGCGCCGATTGCGGCCCGCGCACCACTTCGATCCGTGAAGCGATATCGGCGTTGAGCAGCTCAAAACGCGGCTGGTTCCCCGAGGCCGGGTCGTTGACCCGGATGCCGTCGATGAACAGCAAAGTGTGATTGGCCTCGGCACCGCGGATCCGCACCTGCGTCAGGGAACCGGCCGGCCCGGAGGTCGACACGGAGGTAGATGGGACTAGCCGCAGAAAGGCAGGGAGGAGCGGCTCTCCCAGCCGCTTTATCCGCGCTTCGTCGATCACGCTGACCGTGGCGGCGCTTTCGTCCTGCTCGGACGGAGCGCGCGAGGCGGTGATGACGATGTCGTTGTCGGCAATGAATGCTTCGAGCATGGATTTCCCCCTGTTGACGATGTCGTCACAGAGGGGGTGCGCCGCGAATGAGCGGCGAG
>DATLGK010000084.1:0-26590 GCA_035540475.1 Sphingomicrobium sp. | reverse complement strand
CCCCCGAAGACAGCGAGGAAGCCGCCTCGAAGCTGCTCCAGTCGCTTAAAGCGAGCGGCGGCGACATGCCCGAGAGCCTGTGCGGCGGCCGCCTGTCGGTCGACCAGGTGCAAAGGCTGATCCGCATCGACGGCCACCCGATCGGCATCACCGAGATGGAATATCGCGTGCTCGAGCTGCTCGCCTTCGCGCGCAACAATGTCGTCACCCGGGCGATGCTGCTGAAGCACCTCTATCGCCGCGCCGACGACCAACCGCAGCCCAAGATCATCGACGTGTTCATCTCCAAGCTTCGCAAGAAGCTGAGGAATGCGAGCGGCGGGGCCGAATTCATCGAGACCATCCCCCAGCGCGGCTGGATCCTGCGCGACATCGACGAGAAGAGCGGGGCTTAAGCATTTCCTAACCTCGCCCGCTTACCCGGGGTTCATGTTTCACTTGCTTCCGCAGGCCGAACCGCAGCCGCAGGCTTATGCCGAGGCGGTTTCGCGGCTTGCCAGCGTCCGCCACGCGCTGCGGCTGGTCGACGGCGGCTTCGCCGACGGGCCCGCCCCCGACGCCGATGTCGCAGCCGCCTGGGACGATGCCGGCGAAGCGCGCCGCCGCCTGTTCGACCGCCGCTCAGCGCGGCTGGTCGGAGCCGCCGCGGCCGGGATCGAAGCGATGCTTGCCGAGCGTCAGGACGGGCGCGAGCCCCATGCCGAGGCAAGCAAGGCGCTCGCTGACGAAGTTCGCCGCGAGCTTCGCGACGTCGCCAACGTCATCCTCGGCTAGGCCGGACCAAGCGCCTTCGGGGTCGCCGGGTCGGCGCCCCACTCGCTCCAGCTGCCGTCGTACAGCTGCGTCTCGTCATTGCCGATGAGGTGCGCGGCGAAGATCAAGGAATTGGCCGTGACCCCGGAGCCGCAGGTGGCGATGAACGGCTGCTGCGGATCGATGCCGGCGTCCGCGAAGAGCTGCCGCAGCTCCTCCACGCGCTTCAGCGTCCCGTCGGCGTTATAGAGCGCGGAGAAGGGCAGGTTGCGGGCGCCTGGGATGTGTCCCGGCGCGACTCCGGGCCGCGGGTCGGCCTCGCTGCCTTCGAAGCGGCCCTTGCCGCGAGCATCGAGCAGGGGCGCGTGGCACCCGCCGAGCAGCTCCGCCTTGGTCACAACCTCGGCGCGGCGGGCCGGCTCGAAGCGCGCATCGCGCGGCGGCGGTTCGCCGGATTCGGTGGGGCGGCCCTCGGCGAGCCATTTCTGGAGGCCGCCGTCGAGGATCGCGACCTCGCGGGCGCCGAAGTGGCGCAGCATGAACCAGCCGCGCGCCGCGGTGCGCAGCGGGGAATTGTCGTAGACCACGATGCGGTCGTCCGAGCCGACGCCGAGCGCATCCATCGCCTCGGCGAATTCTTCGGGAGAAGGCAGCATGTGCGGCGCCGGATGCGCACGGTCGCTCACCTGGTCGATGTCGAGGAAGCGCGCGCTGGCAATGTGTGCGTCGAGATATTCGTCGCGGCCGCTGCGCCCGGTCGCGGGCATGTGCCAGCTCGAATCGACGACCACGAGGTCGGGCTCGCCGAGATGCTCGGCCAGCCATTGCGTGGAGACGAGCGAGTCCATGGCCATGAGGATAGTCCGGCCGCCCGACTGCTGCTAGTTCAAGCGGCCATGGAAACCCGTCACCTCGGCCAGGCCAGCGGCCTTCCGGCGTCGCCGGAGCAGGCGGTGCTCGACTATGTGCCGAACCCGCGGGGCGAGGTGCTCTATCTCGTGCGCTTCACCGCCCCCGAGTTCACCTCGCTGTGCCCCGTCACGGGGCAACCCGATTTTGCGCACCTCGTGATCGATTATGCGCCGGACTCCACCATCGTCGAGAGCAAGAGCCTAAAGCTCTTCCTCGGCTCCTTCCGCAACCATTGCGGCTTTCACGAGGATGTGACGGTCGGCATCGGCCAGCGGCTCGCTGCCGAGATGAAGCCGAAATGGCTGCGCATCGGCGGCTATTGGTACCCGCGCGGCGGCATGCCGATCGATGTCTTCTGGCAGACCGGCGCGCCGCCGCAGGGCCTGTGGCTGCCGGACCAGGGCGTCGCCCCTTATCGTGGCCGCGGATAGGATCGCGGTCCTTGGCGCCGGCTCGGTCGGCTGCTTCATCGGCGGCGCCTGGGCAGCGGCGGGCCTGCCGGTCAGTTTCATCGGCCGGCCCGGCATTGCCCGCGACATCCACAAGCACGGCCTGACCCTGACCGATTATGACGGTTGGCGCGCAGTGATGGAGGGCGTCGACTTTTCCTGTGTGCCGGCACCGCTGAGCGAAGCCGGGATCGTCCTGCTGGCCGTGAAGAGCGGCGCAACGGCCGAGGCGGCGCGAGAGATTGCCGAGCACGGCAGCGAGGGCGCGCTGGTGATCAGCTTCCAGAACGGGGTCAGCAACATCGACACGCTCGAACGCGAGCTGGGCGGGCGCTTTCGCATCGTTCGCGGAATGGTGCCGTTCAACGTCGCCTATCTCGGCAAGGGCCATTTCCACAAAGGCGTGGCCGGCGAGCTGTGGGTCGAGCAGCGGCGAGAGACGGCCGAGCTTGCACAGCGCGTGAGCAGCGGCCCCGCCTCGCTTCGGCTGTCGGATGACATGGTCGGTGTCGCCTGGGGCAAGCTGCTGATCAACCTCAACAATGCCGTCAACGCGCTATCCGGCCGCTCGCTCATCGAGCAGCTGCGGGACCGCGACTATCGCCGAGTGGTCGCCGCATCGCAGCGAGAAGGTTTGAGGCTGCTTCGACAGGCTGGCATCAGGCCAGCGAAGGTCGGGCCCCTGCCCCCGTGGCTCATCCCATCGGTGATCGGCGCTCCGGACTGGCTGTTCAACGCGCTCGCGGCGCGATCGTGGAAGATCGACGCCAAGGCGCGCTCCTCAATGGCCGACGACCTTGCCGCCGGGCGGCGAACCGAAGTCGACCAGCTCAACGGTGAACTCGTCGCGCTCGCCCAGCGGCTGGGCCTGGACGCGTCGGTCAACCGCAAGATCGTGGAGCTGGTCCGCGCGGCAGAGGAGGGCGCGCCGCCGCTGAACGGGGCGGAGCTGCGTGAGGCAGTGCTAGGCTGACCTCGACCGCCGGGGCTATTCGCCGATCGCGTGCATGCAGCCCCCGGCCGGCGCCGGGGTCGAGTGGCGTCGGATCACCTGCCAGTCGTCGCCCTGTCGCACCCACACGTCGGTGAGCACGACGCAATCCTCGATCATCCGGCCGAGATATTTGAGCTGCCAGCGCGCGTAGATCGTGCCGATCATCGTGTCCCCAACCGCCGTTGCATCGTGCACCTCGATCTCGATCGTTTCGACCTCGCGGCGCTGCACGGCATCGAGCCACTCGTCGCGCTTCATGAGAAAGGGGCCGGTCGAGCGAGTGCCGATCAGCACGAATTCCGGATGAACCAGCTCTCTCAGGCGCTCCATGTCCTTGCTGCACAAGGCGTCGCGCCAGCGCTGCTCAAGCGCTTCGATCAGAGCGCAGAAGTTTTCGGCCATGGGCTCGCCTTTCGGCATTCCTCTAGGCTCGAATGCGGACAAAACGAATGTCGATCATCGCCGGCTACTTTGCGCAGCGCAAACGGCTGCGCAAGTAGCGGCACCGACATTCCGCGAGCGTTAGCGCTGGCGAACGTCGATCCCGACGAACGCTTCCGGCGAGTTGCCGCGCTTGACCAGCAAGAGCACGCTGGAGCGGCCTGCGCGGCGCGCGGCGTCGATGGCCGCGACGACCTGCGCCGGCGTGGTCACCGGCTGGTTGTTGACCGACATGATGAGGTCGCCGCGCTGAAGTCCCTTTTCGGCCGCATTGGAATTGGGATCGATCCGGGTGATGATCACGCCGCGAGCGCCGGCCGGCAAATTGGCCGCGCGGGCGAGCTCCGGAGTCAATGGCGCAAGCGAGAGGCCGAGCGCGCTCTGCGGCGCCGGAGTTGACTGCTCGCTGGTTCCTTGGCCCTCGCCCCCGCCGCTGATCCGCGCGAGCTGCTCCTCAGTCGGCCGCTCGGCCACCTGGACGGTAACGGTCATCCGCCTGCCGCCGCGCACGATTTCGAGCGGGATGCGCGCACCGACGGGGGTGTTGGCGATCAGATAGGATACGGTCTGTTCCGGCGTGACCTGCTGGCCGTTGACGCGGACGATCACGTCGCCCTGCTGGAGCCCGGCCCGAGCGCCGGGAGCGCCGGGGACAACCGAACGCACAAGCTCGCCAGTGTCCTTCGGAATCCCAAGCGCCGGAGCGAGGTCCTCATCAACCGCTTGCAAGCTGACGCCGAGATAGCCGCGCTGAGGGCGCTGGCCGCGCATCAGCGCATCGATCACCGGCTTCGCTGCCTCCGCGGGGATAGCCAGGCCGATGCCGACCGACGCGCCGGTCGGCGAGATCAGAGCCGAGTTGATGCCGATGACGTTGCCGCCCAAGTCGAACATGGGACCGCCGCTGTTGCCCATGTTGATCGACGCGTCGGTCTGGATGTAGCGGTCGTATGCGCCGACGCCGGTAATGCCGCGGTGCAGCGCGGAAATGATCCCGGCGGTGACCGTGCCGCCAAGGCCATAGGGATTGCCGATCGCCAGGACCCAGTCGCCGACTCGGGCCTTGGTGCTATCGCCCCACTGAACATAGGGCAGGTTGCGCCCGTCGATCTTCAGAACGGCGAGGTCGGAGGTCTCGTCCCGTCCGACGATCCGCGCTGTATATTCCTTACGGTCGATCGTCGTGACGGTGACGCTGTCGACCGTACCGCTGCCGCCGGCGCCCTGGATCAAGTGGTTATTGGTGACGATGTAGCCATCCGGCGAGACGATGAAGCCCGAACCGAGCGAGCCGGTTTCCCGGGTTCGCGGCTGCGTCTGGCCCTGGCCCTGGCCACGGCCCTGGGGGGGAATGGTCGGGTCGAAGCGGCGGAAGAATTCCTCGAACGGATCGGCCTGGGTGCGCACCGGCACGCGCTGCTTGGTCGAGATGTTGACCACCGCCGGCTGCAGCCTCGCCGCAAGGTCGGCGAACGACAATGGCGCGCCCGGAACGGGCGCCATCCGGGACGGAGCATTTTGGGCGACCTGCGCACCGGCTTCGCCGGTTGCGAGCGAAAATGCGGTTCCCCCGAGCAGCAGGGCCATCGCGACCCCGTATGCGTAGCGCACTTTTCCGGACTCCTTCGGCGAGCTCATCGATACTCCATCAATTCGGGTGGGACGCAAGGGTCGCTAATCTCCCCGGGCCTTAACCGCATTTGAACGCCAAAGGGTCCATCAGGCTCAGCGCGAACGTCCAGTGAATTCCCGCAAATAGTCGTTCTGGGGCGACAAAACGATGGTCGTCGGGCGCGATTTATCGCTGCCGTCGCCGATGAACGTCGTCCGGTAGGATTCCATCGCGCGATAGAATTCATAGAATTGCGGATCCTTGCCGAAGCTCGCCGCATAGATGCGGGCAGCCTCTGCGTCGGCCTCGGCGCGGATGATCTGCGCCCGCTTGAGGCCCTCGGCCTCGATCGAACGGGCCTCCTGCTGCCGCGCGGTGCGCATCCGCTCGAACGCCGAATCGAGCGGCGTTCCGCTCGGCAAATCGGCTTTCTTGATGCGGACGTCGATGATCCTTGCGCCATACTGCCGGGCAATGCGGTCGAGATTGCGCCGCACATTTTCCATTACGCCCTGACGCTCGGGAGAAAGGAGCGTGGCGAACTGCCGCTTGCCGAGCTCGTTACGCAGCGTCGATCCGAGAATGGGCCGAAGCGCATCGCGCACCCGGTCCTCGCTTCGCGCGCTGATGTACATGCGCAGCGGGTCGACGATCCGGAAGCGCGCGAACGCATCGACCTCGAGACGGCGCTGGTCGGTCGAGAGCACCTGCTGCCGCTCCATATCGGCGGCAAGGACACGCTTATCGATCCAGACCACATTTTCGACGAAGGGCAGGCGCCAGTTGATCCCGGCGCGGGTCGCGCCGAGGATCCGGTCCGGCTTGCCGAAGCGAACCACGACCGCCTGCTTGGTTTCAGGCACGACCGGAAAGCTGGTCACAACGAGCGCCAGAAGGCCGAAGACGATGGCCGCGCTCAACAGCGGCCGGCGGGAAACGAGATCGATCATTGGCCTGGCTCCGGGCGAGCGCGCTTGTTGAGTTCGGTCAGCGGCAGATAGGACGTAACCCCCGGCGCCTCGACAATGGTCTTGTCGACGTTCTGCAGCACGCGTTCCATCGTCTCGTAATACATGCGCCGCCGGGTGACGTCGGGAGCGAGCCGGTATTGCTCATAAACCTTGTCGAAGGCGGCGGCGTCGCCCTGCGCCCGCTGGCGCAACTGGAGTGAGTAAGCGTTGGCCTGGTTGATGTAGCTCTGGGCGCGCTGCTGCGCCGCGTTCACTTCCTTGAACGCCTCGTTGACGGCCTGCGGCGGGTCGGCCTGCTTGATCGCGACGCCCTGGATGGTGACGCCGGCGCGATAGCCGTCGAGGATCCGCTGCATCGTTTCCTGGACCCTGGCCTCAATCTCGCCGCGCCCTTCGCCGATCGCGTCGCCGAGGCTGACCGTGGCAATGACCGCGCGCATCGCGCTTTCCGCGACCTCCCGGATGGTCACCTCGGGTTGGGCGATCTTGAACAGATAGAGTTCCGGATCGCGGATGTTCCAGCGCACCGAGTAGGCAATGTCGATAATGTTCTGGTCGCCGGTCAGCATCAAAGTCTCGCTGCCGGTCGAGCCGAGGTCCTCGGTCCGGATGTTCTCGACATCGAGCTTGCGGACGCGGTCGATCGGCGCCGGGAACGTCAGGCTAACCCCGGGACTGAGGGTCGTGTGGTAGCGCCCGAACCGGGTGACGACGCCGCGCTGCCCGGGAGAAATCAGGTGAAAACTGGTGAAAACGACGGCGATTGCGACCAGGCCGAGTATCAGCCAGACGATCAGCGAGCGGTCGGGTCGACCGGGAATGCCGCCGATACCGCCTCCGCCCCCTCCGCCGAAGCGGGCGCGGCCGCGGCGCAGCAGCTCGTCGAGCGACGTCACGTTGCCGCCGCCGAGGCTCGCCCGGCGCGGCCGCTGCGGCTGTTCGCCCCACGGCCGGTTGCCGTCGCCTTGCGGCGGAGTGGAGGAATCGTCGCCGCTGCTCGACCCCCACGGGCCCTTGTTGTCGGCAAATAGGCCGCGAACGCGGCTGCCCCACCCCAGAAGAATGCTCATGATGACCGACTATAGGAAGCGCACCGCCGGAAAAACAGTGCCAACCGACCAAGCGACACCTATCTGCCGCCAATGACCAGCGTCGATCCGCTCGCCAGCCTGCCGCACGCGGGGCGAATTCGCTCGAGAAAGCTCGCCGGCGGCGTGGCCACGATCATCGTCGATGCGACCGGAGCCGGGAAAGCGGAGAGCGCGCGCATCGAACAGCAGATCCGGGCGGCCGCGCTTGCCCTGCCGGGCGTGAGCGAAGCGCGGATCGCGATGAGTGCGGCGCAGCCGGCACGCACCCTGATCGCCATCGGCAGCGGCAAGGGCGGGGTTGGCAAGTCGACCGTATCCGCCAACATCGCCATCGCGCTCGCCCGCCTCGGCAAGAAGGTCGGGCTGATCGACGCCGACGTCTACGGTCCCTCACAGCCGACTTTGCTGGGCACCGATGCCAGGCCCGAAGCCGAGGGCGACCAGCTGCTTCCGGTCGAGGCGCACGGCATCAAATTCCTTTCGCTCGGTCAATTGGTGTCGCCGGGCCATGCGCTGGCCTGGCGCGGCCCGATGGCGACCGGCGCTTTGGCCAAGCTGGTGGAGGCCGAGTGGGGGACGAGCGAATATCTAATCGTCGACATGCCGCCGGGCACCGGGGACGTGCAGCTCTCGCTGATCCAGCGCTCGCGGCCAGCCGGCGCGGTCGTGGTCTCGACGCCCCAGGACCTTTCGCTGATCGATGCCCGCCGCGCGATCGACCTGTTCAACAAGATGAGCGTGCCGGTCCTGGGCCTCATCGAGAATATGGCGACCTATTCCTGCCCGCATTGCGGCGAGGAATCGTATCCGTTCGGGACCGGCGGGGCCGAAGCCGCTGCAGCGGACATGGGCGTGCCTTTCCTCGGGCGGCTGCCGCTATCGCTGACGATCCGCGAGGCGTCCGACTCCGGCCGTCCGCCGGCAGCCTCGGGCGGGGTCGACGCCGAGCCGTTCGAAGCGATCGCCGCGAAACTGGTCGAGGCATTGAAGCATTGAAGGCTGCAAAGGAGGACCGGTCGTGCCGCTCACCCGGGATGAAGACATTGCAGAGCTTCTGCGAAACTCCCGAACGATCGCCATGATCGGTGCTTCCGACCGGCCCGACCGGCCGTCCTACGGCGTGATGAAGTTCCTGCAGGACTGGGGCTATCGCGTTCTTCCGGTCAACCCGCAGATCACCGGCGAGCATGTCCACGGCGAGTTCGTCTGGCGGGAGCTCGCGCAGATCGGCGTGCCGATCGATATCGTCGACATCTTCCGCCGCCCTCAGGCCGCAGCCGAAGCCGTGGACCAGGCGATTTTCGTCGGCGCCAAGGCGGTGTGGATGCAGATCGGCGTGATCAACGAGGACGCTGCAGCGAAGGCCGAGGCAGCAGGGCTGCAGGTGGTCATGGACCGCTGCCCGAAGATCGAGATTCCGCGGTTGGGGGTGCCCAGGATCGCCGCCGAAGCCTAGGCGGCGGCGACCGTCATTTCCGGGATAAGGATGGTCGGCGCGTCAATTCCGCGCCGGAATTCGAGGTCGGACGCGGCTTCCAGCGTCGCGAACATGTCGCGGAGATTGGCTGCGATCGTCATCTCGGTGAGCGGCTCGGCAATTTCGCCGCCGCGAACCATGAAACCTGCCGCTCCCCGACTATAGTCGCCGGTGACACCATTGATGCCGTGGCCGATCAATTCGACGACCAGCACGGCTTGGGGGACGCTGGCGAGCAGCTGTTCGCGGCTCCGCCGTCCGGCCTCCATGTAGAGGTTGCTTGGGCTCGCGCTCGGGGCGCCGCCGGCGCCGCGGGCGGCGTGGCCGGTCGGGTCGATCCCGAGCTGGCGCGCCGATGCGCTCTCGGCGATCCAGCTTTGCAGGACACCCTCGCGGACGATTTCACGCCTGGCGACAGTCACGCCTTCCGCATCGAATGGCCGTGACCTCAAGCCGCGGCGCCGCACGGGGTCGTCGACGATGGTGATCGCCGGCTCGAACAGCTGCTCGCCAAGACTGTCCTTGAGGAAGCTCGTCCGGCGCGCGACGGACGCGCCGCTGATCGCGCCAGACAGATGTCCGAGCAGGCTGGACGAAACGCGCGGGTCGAAGATCACCGGATATCTGCCCGGCCTCGGCCGAGACGGGTTGAGGCGCGCAGCGGCGCGCTCGCCGGCCCGGCGGCCGATGTGCTGCGCAGGCTCAAGATCGACGAGATGACGGGCGCTGTGCCAGGCATGATCGCGCTGCATCGCGGCGCTCTCGCCGGCGACGACGGCGACGGAACAACCGTGGCCGGTGGTGCGATAGGCGCCTGCAAATCCACCCGACGTGGCGAGCGCGACCGTTGTCGCCGACGCGCTTGCACCGGCGCCGCTGGAATTAGCGACGCCGCGGACCGCAAGTGCTGAGGTCTCCGCTTCAAGCGCGCGGGCCCGCAGCTCGGCGGGGGCCGGTTCGCTCGAATCCTCGCAGTCGAGATCCGCGAGCTCGCCCCGGGCAAGAAGCGCGTCCGGCGCAAGGCCGGCAAACGGATCTTCGGGCGCTTCCTTCGCCATTGCGAGGCATCGCTCGACGAATGTTTCGAAACCGCCTGGGTTGAGGTCGGACGAAGCAACGGTCGCGGAGCGCTGGCCGACGAACAATCGCAGGCCAATCTCCTCGCCCTCGGAGCGGCTGACGTCCTCCAGCTCGCCAAGCCGGACCTGGACGCTCGACGAGCGGCTGCCGACATAGAAGGCATCGGCGGCGGTGGCCCCGGCGCGGATGCCGCGGGCAACGAGCTGTTCGGCGATGGAACGCGCCTGATCGGGGGACTGCATCGGTCGCCGACTAGCGGCTGGACAGGCCGACGACCAGCATGGCGAGAAAGACCAACAAGCCGCAACTGCGGTTGGAGCGGAACAGCTTGAGCGCCAGTTCACCGTTCACCGGATCTAGTCGCAGGGCCTGGTTGGCGAGGTGCAGCGCCGCGGGAATGAGCGTCACCAGAGCGAGCCAGTCGGGCCGGACGGCCCAGATGGCCGCGCCCCATAGCAGCACCGCCAGCGCGTAGAGGAGGCCGACAGCGAGAGGAGCGTTGGCGCCGAGCCGCCGCGCCGAGGATTTGACGCCGGCGAGCGCGTCATCCTCGATGTCCTGGATTGCATAGATGGTGTCGTAGCCGATCACCCATGCGACGCTGCCCAGCCACAGCAGGATCGCGGGCAAGCCGAGACTGCCGGTCACTGCAGGCCATCCCACCAGCGCCCCCCAGGAAAAGACCAGCCCGAGCCACGCCTGGGGCCACCAGGTGATCCGCTTCATAAAAGGGTAGGCGAGCACGGGCGCAATGCTGGCGAGAGCGATCGCGGCCGCGGTCGGTGTCAGCTGGAACAGGACGACCAGCCCGACGAGACACAGGAAAAGAATCAGCAGCCAGGCCGAACTGACTGACACCCGCCGGCTGGCGAGCGGGCGCAGCCGCGTGCGCTCGACGCGTGCGTCGAGGTCGCGATCGACGATGTCGTTATAGACGCAGCCCGCGCTGCGCATCGCGAACGCGCCGAGCCCGAACCACAGGAACAGGCCCCAGCGGCCCTCAACGCCGGCCAGTGCAACGCTCCACGCGCACGGCCAGTAAAGCAGCCAGGTGCCGATCGGTCGGTCTAGCCGAATCAGACTCGCGTAGGGGCGCAGGCGCGACGGAAGCGCCCCGATCAGGCCGCGGCGCTCGCTATCTGGGACAATGTCGCTGGACGCCATGTCGCCTCCCTATCCGCCATCGCGCGGCCGCGCCGCAAGGGCATGAAGCCAGTACCTCGGGCACGGATGAAGACGGCCGTGCTCGTCGTTAGCAGCTGTGAGGACATCCTTCGGACTGCGCATGATGGACGAGGCCTATCTGTTGAAGCGGTGCATCGAGGAGCTCGAGCTTGCCGAGCAGGCGGAAAGCTTGGACGAATGCACCGCGCGCCTGCGCGCGTGCCGTTATTATGGGGAATTGCTGCAGGCCGCACATGAGCGGGAGCGGGGCCGATCCTCCGGATCGGCAAATAGCTGATCCGAATCAGCAACGATTGTTGTTCGGATTATCCACAGTTGCGGAGCCGAAACCGCCGTTGCGCGTTCTCCCGAACAACGACGAGCCGCGCGGGTCGCCGATCTCAAAAGGACGGCGGCTATGTACAAGGCCTATTTCATAAGACGCCTGCTAGAGGCGCTGAGCCTGGCAGAACAGGCCGAGAGCGACGAGGAACGGTCGATCCATCTTCGCGCGTCCCGCTATTATCGCGACCTCATCGAAGCCAGCCACCGGCGGCCCTGAAAGCGAGCCGGGCCAGTAGCCCGAAGCTCCCGCTGCGGCTAAGCCGCGCCGATGCCCGCTACGCCTGCATGGCCGCCGAAGAGCCTGCCGCGCTTGTTCGTACGCAGCGCTCTCAGCGCGGGTGCTTGCGTGGAGCTTGAAGCCAGGCAAGCGAACTATCTCGGAAATGTGATGCGGCTTGGTGTCGACGCGCAGGTTCTGCTGTTCGACGGGACTTCGGGTGAATGGCTCGCCCGCATCGCCGAAGCGAACCGCAAGCGCATGGCGCTGACGGTTGACCGCCGCACCCGCGCGCCGGAAGCCATCCCCGACGTCTGGCTCGCCTTCGCGCCGGTGAAGCGCGGGCAGACCGACTGGCTGGTCGAGAAAGCGACCGAGCTTGGCGCTGCGAAGCTGATCCCGGTGATGACGCGGCGCACCGTCGCCGAGCGAGTGAAGCTCGAGCGGCTCGAGAGCATCGCGATCGAGGCCGCCGAGCAATGCGGGCGGACGCGGCTGCCGCATATCGCCCAGCCCGTGCCTCTGCAGCAGCTGCTCGAGCAGGAACGGGACCGCGCGATCTATTTCGCGGACGAGGCAGGGGGCGAGCCGGCCCTGGACGCGTTCCGGCCCGGACCGGCGCTCATACTGACGGGCCCCGAGGGCGGATTTACGGACGAGGAGCGCGAGACGGTGCGCGCCGCGCCGAATTGCACGGCTGTTTCGCTGGGGCCGAGGATCCTGCGCGCGGAGACGGCCGCGCTTGCAGCACTCGCCGCGTTCATGACTGTTGCCGGCGACTGGCGGCCATAAGCTGGATGGGTTCGTCCATAAAACGGATTGGCTGGCGCGGCCGCCAAGCGGCGGCTAAGCGCGCGCAGCCATGACCACCCGGACGGACGACAGCGCCAGCCCGCTCATCGAGAGCCGCGACGATTTGCTGTCGGTCTTTTCAGGGGGCGAGAAAGCGCCGGAAGCCTGGCGCATCGGCACCGAGCATGAAAAGTTCGTCTATCGCACGGCCGACCATCGTGCCCCGTCCTACGACGAGCCGGGCGGCATCCGCGACCTCCTCGCCGGGCTGACGGAATTCGGCTGGAAGCCCGTGGTCGAGAACGGCAATGCGATCGCTCTGTCCGGGCCGGACGGGACAATCAGCCTCGAGCCCGCCGGCCAGTTCGAGCTCTCTGGCGCGCCGCTCGAGAACCTCCACCAGAGCTGCGCCGAATCCGGCCGCCACCTCGAACAATGCAAGGCCGTTGGCGAACGGCTCGGCCTGGGCTTCCTTGGCCTTGGCATGTGGCCCGACAAGAGGCGCGACGACCTCCCGATCATGCCCAAGGGCCGCTATGCGATCATGCTCGGCTACATGCCCAAAGTCGGCAGCCTCGGCCTCGACATGATGCTGCGAACCTGCACCATCCAGACCAACCTCGATTACTCGAGCGAAGCGGACATGGCGAAGAAGTTCCGCGTGGGCCTGGCGCTGCAGCCGGTCGCGACGGCCCTCTTCGCCAACTCGCCGTTCACCGAAGGGCGTCCGAACGGCTACAAGAGCTTCCGCAGCCACATCTGGGAGGATACCGACCCCGACCGGACCGGCATGCTCCCGTTCGTGTTCGAGGACGGGTTCGGGTACGAGCGCTACTGCGACTATGCGCTCGATGTGCCGATGTACTTCGTCTACCGGGGCGGCCGGTACATCGACGTCGCGGGAGAGAGCTTCCGCGCGTTCCTGGAAGGCAGGCTGCCGCAGCTGCCCGGCGAGAAGCCGCTGCTGACCGACTGGGTCGATCACCTGTCGACGGCTTTTCCCGAAGTTCGCCTGAAAAGCTTTCTCGAGATGCGCGGCGCCGACGGCGGCCGCTGGGGCCGCATTTGCGCGCTGCCGGCGCTCTGGGTGGGCTTGCTTTATGACGGCACGGCGCTCGATGCCGCCTGGGACCTCGTCAAACATTGGTCGATCGCTGAGCGGGAGCAGCTGCGCCGCGATGTCCCCAAACAAGGGCTGGACGCCATGACCCCCGACGGGGAATCCATGCGCGAATTTGCGGCCCGCGTGCTCGACATTTCGGCCGGAGGGCTGACGCGCCGTGCACGGCTCAACAGCGCCGGCGACAACGAAGGCGGTTTTCTCGACCCGTTGCGCGACGTCGTCGCAACCGGCATGACCCCGGCCGACCGCCTGCTCGCCAAATATCACGGCGAGTGGGGTGGAGACGTCTCCCACATTTACGAGGAATATAGCTTCTGATGGACGCCATGGGCCAATCACGACGCACGCTTTATCCCGCGACCGAACCTTATGAGACAGGGATGCTAGAGGTCGGCGACGGCCACAGCCTCTATTGGGAGCTGTCGGGCAACCCCGAGGGCAAACCGGTGGTCTTCCTGCACGGCGGACCCGGCGGCGGCTCGAGCCCCGATCATCGCCGGCAGTTCAACCCCGACAAGTACAAAATCCTGGTGTTCGACCAGCGCGGCTGCGGCAAGTCCACGCCCTATGCGAGCCTTGAGGCCAACACGACGTGGCACCTGGTCGAGGACATCGAGAAGCTTCGCGAACAGGTCGCGAAAGTGGACAAATGGCAGGTGTTCGGCGGCAGCTGGGGCTCGACGCTGGCGCTGGCTTACGCAGTCACCCATCCGCAGCGGGTCACCGAGCTCGTGCTGCGCGGAATTTTCCTGTTCGACCAATATGAGATCGACTGGATGTACGTCGAAGGCGGCGCGTCGCAAATTTATCCTGACAAGTTCGAAGAGTTCCTCGCGCCGATTCCGGAGGACGAGCGCGGCGACCTGGTCGAGGCCTATCGCAGGCGGCTGACCGGCAGCGACGAGGCTGAGCAGCTTCGCGCCGCGAAGGCCTGGAGCAAGTGGGAAGGCGACATCGTGACTCTGCTGCCGAGCGCCCACGTGATCGCCGAATTCACCGACCCCGCCAAAGCGATCGCCATCGCCCGGATCGAGAATCATTACATGGCCAATCATGGCTGGCTCGAGGAAGGGCAGCTGCTGCGCGGCGCGAGCGAGAAGCTTCGTGGTATTCCGGGCGTGATTGTCCAGGGCCGCCACGACAGCTGCACGCCGCCAATGGCCGCATGGCGGCTGAAGCAGGCCTGGCCCGAGGTCGAGCTCAACATCGTGCCCGACGGCGGCCATTTGTTCAGCGAGCCGGGAATCCTCGACGGCCTGATCCGCGCCACCGATAGGTTCGCGGGACTGTAACTACTCGCCCGGGCGGTAGACTCGCGTGGTGCGCGGCTTCAGCTGCTCGGGATAGAAATAGACTTCGCGAAGGTCGCCGGACGCATAGCGCTGCGCCTGATCGTTGAAGTGCCGCGACTTGGGGTCGCCGCTTTCCCCGCCGGCCGAGACGGCGCGAGCCCGCACCTTGTCGCCAAACTCCACAACTGCGACGAAGCTGTTGCCGGACGCGCCGTACCAGCGTTTGGTCCCCGGCTTCTGTGACGACCCGAACGAAGCGAGCGAACCCCAAAGGCCCGAGGCAAACGGAACCGCCACGCTGGGCTGCGCGTCGCTGAACGGATGATCGATCGCAGGTGAGATGCGCTGGAAGCGGTTGATTTCGCCCCAAGGCACCTGCCAGCGGCCGAAGTCCTGCGTGAGCCGATCGAGAGCCTCGGACAGCGCGTCGAGTTTCTGCGGTCCGCTGGTTCCCGCGGCGAGCCTCGCGATCATCTTGTTGCGGGCTTCGCCTTCGATCTTGGGCACCTTTTTGTGCAATGCCTCGCCCCAGTGCATGGCCAGCGATTGGGCGACTGAGTCGGCGCTCCAGCGGTAATCCCACGAGCGAAGCGTGGCGATCGGCGCCGCGAGCCGAGCCTTCCGCGGGTCGCGCGAAGGCAAGGCGTCAAAGGCGCGAACGAGCAGCGGCACGAGCTCGGCGAAGCCCGGCTGATGCGGATCATAAGCTGCGCCCTGCAGCTTCTCGAGCGTCCAGCCGCCGCTCCCCGTCAGCAGCTGCAGCGCGTGGATGCCGCGATAATTCTCGCCGAACTCATCCATGTAGCGCGGGAAGCGGCGCGGATCGGCGCTGTTCGAGCCCGCCGCGGAATAGGGCCAGTTGTTGGTGTTCATCAGCCAGCCGTTCGGCGGGTTGACCACGCTCGGCAGCTCGCTCAGCGCGTGGAGCCCGCGCCAGTCCGTGCCGGGGTCGCTGCCGTTCACGGGCTTCGTGTAATCGAACCGATTGTCTCGCCGTGGCATGAACTGCGGCATCAGGAACGCGATCTCGCCCTTGCTGCTGGCGAAGAGCGTGTTGTTCGAGCTGTTGGCCTTGAAGCGGTCGGCGACGGCAAGGAAGGACTGAAGGTCGGTCGCCTTGGTCCGGAGGAAGCTCTGCTGCAAAGCCTCGACCGGCTTGTCCATCATCGCAAAAGCGACCCAGCAGATGCGCTGATCTTTCTGCGGCGGAGGCGCGCAGCTTGACGTCAGCGCCTTGCCGACGATGGGCCCGCGATGCGTGTAATAAGCGGTGAAACGCCGCTCGCCGAAGCTCCCGTCCGCCTTCTTGTAGCGGATCGTCACCGGCCGCTGGTTCATCACCCGCCATTCGTTTCCGTAGCGATAGCGGGGGCCGAGCTCGGGTAGGCGCACCTCGTAGGCGAACTCGTCGACATTGTCGTTGCCGCTCGACGTGTGCATCCAGCCGGCGTTCTGATTGAAGCCCTGGTAGATGAAGAACTGGCCCCAGGTGGCGGCGCCATAGGCGTTGAGGCCCTCCTGGCTGGTCATTTGCAGCTCGGACCGGAAATAGAAGCTGGTGTGCGGGTTGATCAGCAGCAGCGCCCCGGCGCCCGGCGCGGTGATCTTCGGAGCGATGGCGATGCCGTTCGAACCTCGAGGCTCGGCGTCTAATGGCGCTACACGCAAATGCGCGTGCTTGGGCTGTGAGCCGTAGAATGCTGCAAGCTTGTCGAGATCGATGCGCTCGATGTCACCGCCGATGCTGCCTTCTGTGAAGCTCATCACCATCCACGGCTCGAAGCGGGTGATCGCGCGCGGCTTCACCTCCGGATGCGTCGCCAGATAATAATTCAATCCATCGGCCCAGGCCTGCATCAGTTTGCGCATGGCCGGGGGGCTCTTCGCGTGATGAGCCCGAAGGTCGGCCTCGATGTAGTAGAGCCGCGCGCGCAGGTCCTGCCAGATCGCTTTCTCGCCTTCGGCCTCGGCAGTGCGGCCGAGCGCCGTCAAATAATTGGCTTCGATGCGCGGGAAATCATCCTCGGCCTGCGCGTAGATCATCCCGAACACGGCGTCCGCGTCGCTCTTGCCCTGTACGTGGGCGATGCCCCAGTCGTCGCGCGTGATCGTGACCTGCTGCGCCTGCGCCCGCCACCGCGCCAGCTCGGCCGGCGACGCGGCAGTTAGGAGGAACAGGAGCGGGACTAAAGCGGCGGCCGGTCTCTTACGCATTCGGCAATGCTTGGTCCGCCTTGCCCCAGCCTGCAAGCATCTTCGAGCCCGCGCGATCGAGCAGCTCGTCGACGTCGCGAATGGAGAAATGATTGCCGCCCTCGTAGCGGTCGAGCTCCTCCCAGGCGACCGGTGCCGCGACCGGTGCCCCTTCGCGCGCCCGCGCGGAAAAGGGCATCACCGCGGTCGACCCGCGCTGGTTGCGCAGCCAGTCGAGGAAGATGCGCCCCTTGCGCTGCACCTTGCGGATATTGGCGGTGAACATCTCGGGTTCGGCCTCCGCTACCGCGCGGCTGAATCGTTCAGCGAAGGATGAGACGGCGGACCAGTCGGCCGACTGGTCGAGCGGCGCGACGACGTGAAGGCCCTTTCCGCCGGAGAGCAAGGGAAAGGTCTTGAGGCCAAGATCCTGCAGCAGCGCGCGGAGTCGCACGGCTGCTTCCTTCACCTTGGCGAAATCGAGGCCGACGTCGGGATCGAGGTCGAACACCAGGCGATCGGGATATTCGACCTGGTCGCTGCGGCTGCCCCAGCCGTGGAATTCGATGGTCCCCATCTGCACGCAGGCAAGAAGGCCGCGGATGTCCTCGAAATAGAGGTAATCCTGGGTTTCGCCCTTCTTCTCGCGGATCGGCACGTGCTTCACATGTTCGCCGAATGAGCCGCTGTCGTGCTTCTGGAAGAAGCACTTCTTCGAACGTCCCTGCGGGCAACGGATCAGGGTCATCGGCCTGTGCGCGGCATCGACCATGATCAGCGGCTCGACAGCGGCATAATAATTGGCGAGATGGGCCTTGGTCAGGCCCTCGTCCGGGTAGACCAGCCGCTCCGGGTTGCTGATCCTGATGCCGAAGCTCTCGGCGGTCGGCCGCTCCGCTTTCTTCTCCGAGCGCTTCAGATGCTTTGGGGTCTCGCGCACCACCTGCGCGGCCGGCTTGTCCTCGCGCAGCGCAATGAAGCTCGGGTGACGCAATATCCCTTCGTTGGTGAATTCGGTGAACGCGATCTCGGCAACAAGTTTCGGCTCGATATAATGCGCGCCCTTGCGGTCCACGCGCGGGACCTCGACCGGAGACTTTTCGACTTCGAGCGGTCGCATCCTGTCCATCATCTCGGCGATCAGCTTGCCGGAAAAGCCGGTTCCGACCTTGCCGACATAGGTGAGCTTGCCTTTGTCCTTCGCCGCTAGCAACAACGAGCGGAAGCCGATGCGCTTGTCGCTTTCCGACCAGCCGACGATGACGAACTCCTGGCGCTGGATGCATTTGACCTTGAGCCAGCAGCGCGTGCGCGCTGCCTTGTAGGGGGCGCTGGCCTTCTTGGAGATGATTCCCTCGCCCCCCGACTTGCAAACTTCCTCGAACAGGGCCTCGCCGCGCCCGACGACATGATCGCCGTAAATGATCGGGGGGGAGACGCCTTCGAGCAGGGCCGCCAGCCGTTGCTTGCGTTCGATGTTGGGCAGCTTGCGGATGTCCTCGCCGCGATCGAACAGCAGGTCGAACGCGTAGAAGACGAGGTTTGCACCCTTGCTCTCCTTGAGCGTCGACTGGAGCAGCTGGAAGCTGGGTTTGCCGCTGTCGTCGATTGCGACCGCTTCTCCGTCGAGCATGCAGCCCGCGGGCAGGCCGGTCGCGGCCTTGGTCAGCGTTTTGAACTTGTCGCTCCAGTCCTTGCCGTTGCGCGTCCATGCCGTCGCGAGCCCGTCGCCGACGGCGAGCAACAGCCGGTAGCCGTCATATTTATACTCGTGGATCCAGCTGTTGCCGGTCGGCACTTCGTCCACCAGTGTCGCGAGCTGCGGCTGCTCGAAGGGCGGCGGCGCCTTGCCCGCCTTTTTCTTTTGCCGCCCGCCTTTCTGGCCGCCGCGGTTTGAGCGCCACACGTCCTCGCCCGCCGCGATCTCAGCCATGGTCCGGCCGGTCGTGACGCTGGTCACATGATCGTCGACCAGCGCGTCGCCATTGTCGGGCTCGGCATAGGCATCGGTGACCTTCTTGAGCATCCATGGTTCGGCTTTCTCTCCCGGCCGCGGCTTCAGGCGAAACATCACCCATTCGCCCTTCATCCGTTCGCCTTCGAGCGTGAAATGGAGGTGGCCTTCCTCGATCGTCTTGCTGGGATCCTTGCCGGGCTCGGGAATCCATCGCCCCTGATCCCACATCATCACCGTGCCGCCGCCATATTCGCCTTTGGGGATTGTCCCCTCGAAGCTGCCGTAATCGAGAGGGTGATCCTCGGTGCGCATCGCGAGACGTTTTTCATTGGGATCGAGGCTCGGCCCCTTGGGCACGGCCCAGCTCTTGAGGACGCCGTCGAGCTCCAGCCGGAAATCCCAGTGCAGCCGCGAAGCGTCGTGCTTCTGAACGACGAAGCTGTCGCCCTTGCCTTTCAGTTTCCGCCCGCGCGGCTCCCTGGTCTTGGTGAAGTCGCGCTTGCGGTTGTACGTGTCGATATCGAGCGCCGCGCGCCTGGTCATGATCTAGCGCCGCCGGCCGCCCGCCGCGGCGCGCTTGGCCGGCGCCTTCTTGGCTGGAGCGCGGCGCGGCGCGGGTTTCCTGGCCGCGCCCGACTTCTTCGCGCCCTTGTTCACGTTCGCCGCCTTTCCGCCCTTCGAATCGTCCCCCAGGCTGCGCTTCAGCGCCGCCATCAGGTCGACCACGTTGGAGCCGCGCGGAGGCGGCGCGTCGGCGTCCGGATCCTGGATGATCTTTTCGCCCTTCTTGCGCTGCTTCTCCTCGATCAGCTCGCGCAGAGCATCGACGTAGCGATTGTGGAACTCCTTGGGGTCGAACTTGCCGGTTTTCCGCTCGATCAGCATCGCCGCCATGTCGAGGAGGTCCGCATCGGGCTCGGTGTCGCCGATCTCGCGGAAATAGGACTGGGCTTTGTTCACCTCGTCCGAGTAGCGGAGGGTCTCCAGCAAGAGCCCGCGCCCGCACGGCTTCAGCGCCACCACATATTCCTGCCCGCGCATCGCCAGCTGCCCGATGCCGACCTTCTGCGACGCCCTCAGCGCATCGCGCAGCACGACGAACGCCTCTTCGGCCAGGTCATCGGCAGGGACGACATAATAGGGCTTCTCATAATACATGGCGTCGATCTCGTTCGCGTCGACGAACTGCACGAGGTCGAGCGTCTTTCGGCTCTCCAGCTTCACGCTCTCGATTTCCTCGGGGTCGAGCAGGACGTAATGGCCTTTGGAAACTTCATAGCCCTTGACGATCTCGTCGCGGTCGACCGGCCCGATCCCGGGCACCACCTTCTCATATTTGATGCGCTTGCCCGACGGCTCGTGCACCTGGTGGAAGGCGATCGTCGCTCCGCTCTTGGTGGCCGGGTAAAGCTCGACCGGGATCGACACCAGCGCCAGCCGGATTTGCCCCCGCCAGATCGGACGCGCCGCCATCGAACAGTCTCCTCTGTTGCCGCAGCGATTCAATCGTTGCGAGGGCGAGTCGTTCCGTCGGTTGACTTGACGCTCTGCCAGCGGATGGCCATTTGACGGGCCGCTCGGGCGAGCGGGTGTAGCTCAATGGTAGAGCAGAAGCCTTCCAAGCTTACGACGAGGGTTCGATTCCCTTCACCCGCTCCAATTCCAGCATGCCGGGGGCATGCTGAAGAATTGGAGCGCACGAGCGACAGCGAGTGGCGACAACTCTTCGTACGCACTCGCGTTGACACACCCAATCCGCGCCGCCACATGGCGCGCCTGCCTGCACCGTGGAGAGGTGGCCGAGTGGTTAAAGGCAGCAGACTGTAAATCTGCCCGCGCAAGCGTACGCTGGTTCGAATCCAGCCCTCTCCACCATCGCCACGCGCAGCCAGTCCGGGGGACTGGCGAGCATGGCGATCACACAGTGAAGCGGAGTGCACGCGCAGCCGATCCGGGGGAGCGGCGAGCATGGCGATCGCGAAACGAAGCGCAGGCCGAACCCGTCGCTACGGCGGCGCGGCCGCGGCACCCAAGACGGAAACAGTCCGTTTTGAACAGAAACCGCTCAAATCTGCGGAAAATCTGGCGCTGCCGGGACAGATAGCTTAAAGCTGACCCAGACTCGTTGCTCGGGAGCACCGCAATGTTGAGCGGAATGGGTGTGGTCTTGCAGGATTCGGAGGACGTGCCCGAGACGCCACAGCAGAGAGCAGCGGACGGCTCGGCAGACCTTATGGCGAAGCGAGTGGCGCGGCTCAGTCCGGGCCAGCTCGACTGCCTTCTGCTCGTCGACCAGCATTTGTCCTCGAAGGAAATCGCGAGCGAGCTCAACATTTCGCCGCATACGGTCGATCAGCGCATCCGCCAGGCGCTGCAGATCCTTGGTGTCGACCGCCGCACCCAGGCGGCCAGGATCGTCGCCCAGTACAAAGGCCCATATCAGCGATTGATACATCAATCGCCGTACATTCCCGCAGAGCCCCGAACCGGCCACCCAGAAGCCGCGGTCAGTCATCAGATTCGGCACGCTGACCGCGCAGGGGAGGCTGGGGGAGCTGGTTTCCTTACCGAGCAGAGGCCCGCATCGTTCTGGCCTTCCCTGCAACCGCCGTTCGCAACGAGGAGCAACCCCCGGAATGAGATGAGTGTCGGCCAGAGGCTGTTCTGGATTGCGGCGATCGCAATCGGATCGGCGTTTTCGGCGGGCATGTATCTCGCCGGACTCGAAAGCCTCGCCAGGATGCTCGCCAAGTAGCGGGCAACAACCGACTTCAGATCAGACCGACAGCCACTCCGGCGCGATCCGCCGGGGAAGGAGTCGTCATGCGCAAACAGATGATCGAAAACGCCGCTTATGAAGTCGCCACCCAGGTCCGCGCCGTCGAGGAAAGCATCGAGGCCGCGCTCGCCGAACTCGCCGAGCTGCAGGCGAAGATGGTCCACGCACGCTCGGTGACGAATGCCGCGTTCGTGACCACCCACCCGGCGTTCGAACAGCTCGCCGTCGCTACCACCAGCCTCATCGCCGCGCGCGGCGGCATCGCCAATTGCCACGCAGCCCTCGCCGAGACGAAGAAATCGATTCCCGGCCTGCGCACGGTCGCGTGGGGCGACGGCGATGACTGCCCGCCGCAGGCCCAGTCCGGCCTGCGCATCGTCGCCTGACGTTCGAGGAGCTTTGACCGGGCCGCATCAATGTGGTCCGGTCATGCTGCACGATGACCAAATATCTGTTCTGGACGCTGCTGATCGTCACCTGCAGCTACGCGCTGTGGCGCGGGCGCAAGTATGAACAGCTTTCGGCCCTGATCTTCATCGCCGCGAGCGTCGCCTCGGTGTTGCTGCGCGGCCCCGCGGAGCAAACCTACCTCGGCGTGGAAGGCGGCGACCTGGTGATAGACCTGATGGTGCTCGCCGCTTTGGTCGCGATCGCGCTGCGGTCCGACCGCTTCTGGCCGCTGTGGGTCGCCGGCCTGCAGCTGACGATCAGTATGTCGCACTTGCTCAAGGCGATCCAACCCGACTTGCTGCCGCTCGCTTATGCGACCGCGGAGCGCTTCTGGAGCTACCCGACGCTGCTGATCCTGTTTGTCGCAGCGTGGCGGCAGCACCGCCGCACACGGCAACAGGAGCTCAGCGCGGCAACCGGCTGACGACGGCCCTTTGCGTCCGTATTGCGCGCAGCCCTTCACAGCGCCAATGCGGAGGCAATGTCGCGCCGCAAGAGATCCCATCAGAGTCACGGGACCCCCAACCGCCCGCGCCTGTGGGGCAGGCATGCGGTTGCGGCGGCGCTCGACAATCCCGAGCGCAAAGTGCTGCGCGCCTGGGCGACGCGCGAAGCCGCGCAATATATGCAATTCCCCAAGGACGTCGCGGTCACGCTGGCCGAAGCGGCGGATCTCGCCCGGCTGGTCCCGGGGGACGCGCCGCATCAGGGCGTGGTCATCGAGGTCGAGCCGCTCGATTCCGCCTGGCTCGACGGATTGCTGTCTGACGCGCCCGAGCGCGCGGTGCTGCTGGTGCTCGACCAGGTGACCGATCCCCACAATGTCGGCGCCATCCTCCGTTCCGCAGCCGCTTTCGGCGCCATCGGCATCGTCACCCAGGACCGACACTCCCCGCCGGAAAGCGGGGTCGTCGCCAAGGCGGCCTCGGGCGCGCTCGAGCGTGTTCCCTGGGTTCGGGTGGTCAATCTCGCGCGTGCTCTGGAAGAGATCGGCGAAGCGGGCTTCTGGCGCATCGGACTTGCGGGCGACGGCGACACCGACCTCAAGGAAGCGCTCGGGCCGAAGCGGGTGGCGCTCGTGCTCGGCGCCGAGGGCGCGGGGATGCGGCCGAACACGCGCGAGCATTGCGATGCGGTGGCGCGGCTGCCGATCACCGATTCGATGGAAAGCCTCAACGTCTCTAACGCCGCCGCGGTCGCCCTTTACGCGGCGAGCATCGCCTAATGGTCCGCACGGCGAACAGCATCCGCGATCATGTCGAGGCACTTGCGAACCTCGAACCGGCCTTTGCTCGGGTGGTTGAGAAGCATGGCGTCCCCGAGCCGCGCAGCAGCGAGCCGGGCGCCCATACCCTGCTAAGGACGATCGTCGGTCAGCAGGTCAGTGTCGCCGCAGCGCGTTCGATGTGGTCGAAGCTTGAGGCCAGCTTTGGCGCGCCGCCTGATCTCGAGGCCATCCTCAAGGCAAGCGACGAGGAGCTGAGGGTGGCGGGCATTTCGCGGCAGAAGGCGGGCTATGCGCGCAGCCTCGCCCAGCTGGTGCTGACGGACGAGCTGAAGCTTCACGCTTTGCCCGGCGACGATGAAGAGGCAATTGCGCTTCTGACCCGGATCAAGGGCATTGGGCGCTGGTCGGCGGAAATCTATCTGCTGTTCGCGGAAGGGCGCCCCGACGTCTGGCCCGCGGGCGACCTCGCGGTGCAGGTCGAGATCGGACGCTTGCTGGGACTCGATACCAGGCCGAGCGAAAGGCAGCTGCGCGAGCTCGCCGAACCCTGGCGGCCGTATCGCGGAGCGGCAGCCGTGCTCGCCTGGCACAGCTACAATTCGGCGGTGCTCTAGCGGCGAACGAAAAGCGGAAGGGCGCGAGCCGCCAGCGCGCCATAGCTGCGCGCGCCAAGGTCGAGCCGCAACGGTCCAAGC
This sequence comes from Sphingomicrobium sp., assembly GCA_035540475.1. Lineage (GTDB taxonomy): Bacteria > Pseudomonadota > Alphaproteobacteria > Sphingomonadales > Sphingomonadaceae > Sphingomicrobium. The sequence goes on along the minus strand of DATLGK010000084.1, from coordinate 2,575 downwards.
TTGTCCGAGCGGGTGTCGGTACCGACCAGATAAGCGGCCGAAGTCCGCCCCTCGCCCGCGCTCCAGCTGTACGAGGCGTTGAAGGCGAGGATCGGCACGAACATCTTGCGTCCCGCGACCTCATATTCGCGCAGGTTGGCGCGAGGCGCGGTCACCTGGTGGCGAACCGTGATCCGGCTAAGCGGCTCGATCATCGCAATGCGCTCGCCAGGTCCCGGGGGATTGGCAAAGAAGGCTCCGATCGCCTGGTCCTGGTCGGCGCCGGCGTTGAACATGATGATTTCGGGCAGGACCTGCCGGGCCGGGGCGCTGCCCGAATTGAACAGGTCAAGCTGGAAGTCGATCGCAACATGGTCGTCGGCGACGACCGCGTGGAGCGGCTGGAAGCCAAGGTCGAGCCACGGCCGCAGCCGGGTCGAGACCACGCCTCCCCCTTGCGGGGGAGCTGCGGGCGGCGGCGCGGGTCGAAACTCGGGCTGAGGGTGAACGCGAGGCTGCGGCTGGGGGCGCGGCGCCGCCGGCGGAGCAACATAGCCATCCACTTGAGGGCCGCCGGCGAGCGCGGTGCGCCCCCGAGCGCGGAAGAACAACCAGGCAACGGCGGCGGCAAGCGCGAGGGCAGCGAGCAGCCATGGCCAGACGGGGAAGGCAGGGGCATGTGCCGGTGCAGCCAGGTCAGCCATGGTCGCCATGGGAAGCTGAGCGGAGGCAGGCTGCGGCGCTGGCGTCGGGCGCGGAAGCTGGCTCGCCGCCGGCAGTGCGAGGTTCAAAGAGGCCGCGGCCGGCCTAGTGTCCAGTCTCCCGGAATTGGCGGGACCGGTCTCCCGGTTCACTGCCGCGGCGCGTGTGTCGCTCGCCGCGGCGGGCCGCTCGGCGGGAGGCTGACGCGCCGCCGGCGCGGCGGTTGCGACCTCGCTCCGCGGCTGCGCGACGGGCTGAGTGGGAGCAGTATCCGCCGGGCGCGTCACCGTCCCTCGCAGGCTGAACCCTTGAAGGTCGCGCGGACCGACAGCGTCGCCGCCAGGCGGGGCGGCACCGGTACTGCTGGAAGAGACTTGCGGATTATCCTGCGCAAGCGCGGCAGACGGCGCGGCCGCCAAAGCCGCCACCAGCAACGCAAACCTCAAGCGCAAAACCGCCTTCATCCCCATCCCGCTCTTGTCGCATGGAACGCGCGCATCTCTCGCGGCGCCTGCGCCACATGGCTGCCGATCCCTGCGACTTCAAGCACAGGATCGATGAACCGGTACGAAACGCCGTCGCCTAGCGCGCGTCGACGAGGACCAGCTCTGCATCCTCCTCCGCCTCGATATCCACTCGCTGCTCGCCGGTGATGGCGATGCCGTCGCGCGCGCCCGCCTCGATCCCGTTCACCCGAACGCGGCCGCTGGGCACGAGATAGAGGTGGCGCTCGGGGCTGGCATCGAGTGCAATACGTTCGCCCGCGGCGATCGTCGCGCCGAGCACGCGCGCATCCGCGTTGATGGTCAGCGAACCGTCTCCAGGATCGCCGCTCGCGAGGAGCTGGAAGCGGCCGCTTCGCGATTCCTTCGGGAAAGGCATCGTTCCCCAGCTCGGAGGCGCGGACGGCCGGTCGGTCTCGATCCAGATCTGGAACAAGGTCGTCTCCTCGTCCTCCAGATTATATTCGGCATGGGTGACACCGGTGCCGGCGCTCATCACCTGGACGTCGCCCGCCGCCGTGCGGCCCTTGTTGCCCATCGAATCCTGGTGGGTGATGGCGCCGGTGCGCACGTAAGTGACAATCTCCATGTCTCGGTGCGGGTGCGGCGGAAAGCCGGTCTTCGCCGCGATTCGGTCGTCGTTCCAGACCCGGATTCGGCCCCAGCCCATGCGTGCCGGGTCGTAATAGCTGGCAAAGGAAAAATGGTGGCGGGCGTCGAGCCAGCCGTGGTCGGCATGGCCCAGGCTGCTGAAGGGTCGAATGTCGATCATGCAAGTCAAAGTGGCGCGCCCGGGGCGGCGATCAAGTGTCACGTCTGTACCTGCAACTTGACGACGAACCGTGCATTTCTGTAGACGAGTTGAGAGCGGGTCCGTTGGGAGTGAAGTGCATGGTCGAGCAAAACGAACGCAGCCCCGCCTTCAAGCTGGTCCTGGCGATCCTGGTCGGCGCCGCGCTCGCCATCCCGCTCTTCATGGTCTGGTTCCAGGTATACGACCGCCGCAGTCAGTCGGAGGAAGCGACCCGTTCGATCACTGCCGGCTGGGGCGGGCCGCAGGCGATGACCGGCCCGGTGCTCGTCGTCCCCTACCGCGCAACCGCGACCGAGACTGTGGTCGAACGCGGGCAGAGCGTCACCCGCAGCCGGGAAGTGCTGCGAGAGCTCACCCTTGCCCCGGAAGTTGCCGTGCTTTCCACCAATATCCGACCCGAACTGCGTAAGCGCTCGATCTATGAAGCGGTGGTCTATGACGCGCGCACCTCGGGCAAGGCGCGCTTCGCTTTCCCGCCCGACCTCGAACGAACCGGCGTACGCGCCGAGCAGATGGACCTTTCCCGGGCCGAACTGCGCTTCGGCCTCACCGATCCCCGCGGGCTCGGTGCCAATCC
>DATLGK010000083.1:0-10855 GCA_035540475.1 Sphingomicrobium sp. | reverse complement strand
GCCTTCGCATGGACCCTGATCAGACGCTCATGATCCGGCGCCTCCCCGGGCTCGCCCAGCCACACCAGAACGTCGGCAGCCTCGACCAGCTTTTGCGCCCGCGCCACGCCCAGCGCCTCGACGCGATCATCGGTCTCGCGCAAACCCGCGGTATCGGTCAGCCGCACCGGAATGCCGTCGAGCGCCAGTGGCACGTCGACCTGATCGCGCGTGGTCCCGGGAAGGTCCGTCACAATCATCCGCTCCTCGCCGACTATCGCATTGATAAGGCTGGATTTCCCTGCGTTCGGCGGACCTGCGACAACGATTCGCACGCCGTCTTTCAAAGGCTCGACCCGCGGTCGCGCGAGCCACTCCTCCAGCTCGGCGGCAAGCTCTGCACAGCCGCTCGCCAGCACCGGGTCGACCGGCTCGTCTTCCTCATCGTAATCGATTGCGCGCTCGGCCGCCGCCGACAGCGCCAGCAGACGCTGCTGCCATTCGCCGATCTGGCGCTTGAGCCCGCCCTCGGCCAGCGCCAGCGCCGCCTTGCGCTGGGATTCGGTCTCGGCCTCGAGCAGATCGGCGAGACCCTCGGCCTCGGTCAGGTCGATGCGTCCGTTCTCGAACGCTCGGCGGGTGAACTCGCCCGGCTCGGCCTGGCGGAGGCCAATCGCGGCCAGCGTCGAAAGCACTGCATCGGCCACCGCGCGGCTGCCATGGCACTGGAATTCGACGACATTTTCGCCGGTCGTGCTGGCTGGCGCGTCGAAGCGCAGCACCAGCGCCTCGTCGAGGAGCTCGCCCGTTTGCGGATCCTTTAGCTCGCGCACCGCGGCGCTGCGCGGCGGCGGGAGCGTGCCGGCAAGCCGCTCGCCGGCCTCGTGCGCAGCTGGCCCGCTAACCCGGATTACCGCAATCGCGGCCGGCGGCCGCCCGCTCGAAAGCGCGAAGATCGTGTCCGCCGTCATGTCCGCGCCTTACCCCGCCGCGAAGCCGGGCGAAAAAGCGCCAGCCGCGAAAAGCGTCAGGCGAACAGCTTGCCGAGGCCGACCTGCGGGTCGACCCAGCCGTCGTAGATCATCTTCAGGGCGACGTAGACGACCACGGCGAGCCCGAGATAGGCGATCCAGCGGTACCGATCGATCACCCGCGCAATGTAATTGGCGGCGATGCCCATGAGCGCGACCGCGAAGATCAGGCCGACGATGAGGATGCCGGGATGGTCGCGTGCCGCGCCCGCGACCGCGAGCACATTGTCGAGGCTCATCGACACGTCGGCGACGGCAACGCCCCAGATCGCGCCGGCGAAGCTCTTCGCGGGCCGCATGCCCGAATGCTCGTCGCCGGCCACCTCCGCCGAACCCGGGCTCTCGCCCGTATGGCGGAGATCGCGCCACATGCGCCAGGCGACCCACAGCAGCAGCAGACCGCCGATCAGGATCAGCCCGATCACCTGCAGCAGCTGAGTGACGATCAGCGCGAACAGGATTCGCAGCACCAGCGCGGCAAGCACGCCGAACAGGATGACCTTGCGCCGCTGCTCGGCAGTGAGGCCCGCGGCAAGCGCCCCGACGACGATCGCATTGTCGCCGGCAAGGACGAGGTCGATCATCAGCACCTGGATGAAGGCAGCGAAGGCCGCCGGCTCGGTGATGTTCGAGAAATCGTGGACGATCGCGTCCCACATCCCGCCGATCCCGCTCGGGACCACCGCCGAAGCGGCCGCGAACATGATCAATGATTCGAACAAACCACCACCCCCGTTGCTGCGTTTCCGCCAGGATTCCTGCCCAAGACCGCGGCGAGCATTTTGTTCCCGCCGTCCGCCCCGGCGTCTACTGGTTCATTGAAGCGAAGAAATCCTCGTTCGACTTGGCGTCCTTCATCTTGTCGAGCAGGAACTGCATCGCATCGACCGTGCCCATTTGCATCAGGATTCGGCGCAGCACCCACATCTTGGTCAGCACGTTCTGCTCGACCAGCAGCTCTTCCTTGCGGGTGCCCGACTTGCCGACGTCGAGCGAGGGGAAGATGCGCTTGTCGGCGACCTTGCGGTCGAGCACGATCTCGCTGTTGCCGGTGCCCTTGAATTCCTCGAAGATGACCTCGTCCATCTTCGATCCGGTATCGATCAACGCGGTGGCGATGATCGACAGCGAGCCGCCTTCCTCGATGTTGCGGGCAGCGCCGAAGAAGCGCTTGGGCCGCTGCAGGGCATTGGCATCGACGCCGCCGGTCAAGACCTTGCCCGAGCTCGGCACCACCGTGTTGTAGGCGCGGCCGAGGCGGGTGATCGAATCGAGCAGGATCACGACGTCCTTCTTGTGCTCGACCAGGCGCTTGGCCTTCTCGATCACCATTTCGGCGACCTGGACGTGGCGGCTGGCCGGCTCGTCGAAGGTCGAGGAAATGACCTCGCCGTTGACCGAGCGCTGCATGTCGGTGACCTCTTCCGGCCGCTCGTCAATCAGCAGCACGATCAGGATCACCTCGGGATTATTGTCGGTGATCGCCCGCGCGATGTTCTGCAGAAGGACGGTCTTGCCGGTCCGCGGCGGAGCGACGATCAGCGCGCGCTGGCCCTTGCCGAGCGGAGCGACGATGTCGATCACGCGCGCCGACTTGTCCTTGATCGTCGGGTCGAGCGTGTCGAGCTTCAGCTTCTCGTCCGGGTAAAGCGGCGTCAGATTGTCGAAATTGACGCGGTGGCGGACGGTTTCCGGATCGTCGAAATTGATCGACGTCACCCGGGTCAAAGCGAAATAGCGCTCGCCTTCCTTCGGGCCGCGAATCTCGCCCTCAACCGTATCGCCGGTGCGAAGCCCGAAGCGGCGAACGATCGACGGCGCGACATAGATGTCGTCCGGCCCGGCGAGATAATTGGCTTCGGGCGAACGCAGGAAGCCGAAGCCGTCGTTCAGCACCTCGATCGTTCCGGCGCCCATGATCTCGACGCCGTTTTCGGCCTGGACCTTGAGGATCGAGAACATCAAATCCTGCTTGCGCATCGTCGACGCGCCCTCGACACCCATCTCCTCAGCTGTCGCGACCAGCTCGGCGGGCGTCTTTTTCTTCAATTCTTTCAAATGCATGAGTTCAGTCTTTTCTTGGGAGTTGGGGCTCGAGCTTGTCCATCATGTCGATAAGCCGGAGGCGGCAGGACGCCGCTAAGAAGAGCGCGACCGGCGCCGATACTGGCCGGGCCGCTTGCGATTCGAGGTATGTCCCGCCGCCAGCGCTGTCAATCAGCCCGCGGGTGGGGAACGGTGAATCGACTAAAAGGGACGGACGATCACCAGCACGACGATAATCGCCGCGGCGACTCCAGGAATCTCGTTGATCAGCCGCACCGCCTTACCCGACAGCGGGCGCTGGCCGTTCGCCAGCTTCTTGCCATAGCCGCCGAGCCAGCCCTGGTAGGCGCTGAGCAGGATCACCAGGCCAAGCTTGGCGTGAAACCAGCCCTGGCTCCAGGCATCGACGTTGAAGGCGAGCATCAGGCCGAGGATCCAGACGGCAGCCATCGCCGGGTTGAGGATGATCGAACGGACGCGCGCCTCACGCTCGATCCAGGCACGGTCCTCGGGCGAGCCGACGGCCGTTTCCTGGTGATAGACGTAGAGGCGCGGAAGCAGGAACAGGCCGGCCATCCAGAAAATCACGAAGGTGACGTGGGCGGCTTGAACCCACAGGTAAGCAGGGCCGAGGAATCCGACGAAGTCGCTCACCGTCCCCCCTTCACCAGTCCGATCAGCTGCTCGACATGGCCGATCGGCGTGTCCGGCAAAATGCCGTGCCCCAGATTGAAGATGTGCGGCCGCCCGCCGAGCGCGTCAAGAATGCGGCGCACCGCGCGTTGCAGCCCTTCGCCCCCTGCGATCAACGCCAGCGGATCGAGATTCCCCTGTACCGGGAGCCGCTCCGGCAAATGTTGCGCGGCCCACACGGGATCGACCGTCTCGTCGAGGCCGACCGCATCGACTCCGGTCTCGCGCGCATAAGCGGGCAGCTTGCCTCCGGCGCCCTTGGGAAAGCCGATCACCGGCACGGCTGGATGCCGCGCCTTGAGCCCGCTGACGATCCGCGCCGTGGGGGCGATCACCCATCGCTCGAATTGCTCGGGCGACAGGCTCCCCGCCCAGCTGTCGAACAACTGCACCGCTTCCGCGCCGGCCTCGATCTGGCCGCTCAGATAATCGAGCGTCACCTGCTCGATCCGCGCGATGATTGCGGAAAAAGCGCCGTCGTCGGCATAGGCCAGGCGACGCGCCTCGGCCTGCTCGCGGCTGCCTTGCCCTGCGACCATGTAGGTGGCGACCGTCCACGGGCTTCCAGCAAAGCCGATCAACGCCTTGTCCGGCGCCAGACGTGCGCGGACTTTGCGCACCGTCTCGTAGATCGGCTCGAGCCGCGCCGGCACAGGTTCGAGCTGATCGATCGCCGCGGCCGTCAGTGGCGGTGTCAGCCGCGGCCCCTCGCCCGTCACGAAGCTCAGATTCTGGCCGATCGCGAACGGGACGATCAAAATGTCCGAAAAGAGGATCGCCGCATCGAGCCCAGGAAAGCGCTCGAGCGGCTGGAGCGTCACGTCGGCGGCCGCGTCGCTGTCGTACACGAGACCGAGGAAGCTGCCTTTCTCCTCACGCAACGCGCGATACTCGGGCAAATACCTTCCGGCCTGGCGCATCATCCACATCGGCGGCGGATCGCGCCGCTCGCCGCCAAGGACTGCGAGCAAGGGCTTGTCGGCCTGCGGGTCGGAAAGCTCGGCAGGCATCGAGGCCATCCTTCTTCTTTCTTTTATATATTAGAAGATAAGATTGATGATGTGATTGGGCGCTTGGCAGCGGGATTTAGGCAGCCCTTCCGCTTTTGCAAACAGCCGCAGCGCACGCGATCCCTAGGCGGCGCCATGAGTCGCTCCGATTCCTGCCCGCGATTCACAGCTTGGGGATGGATTTTGCCCCCGTGGATGAATCCTCGGATCGGCGCGGCGCAGCGCGCGTGAATTTGCCGATTGAGACCATCCCCAGACGCGCGCTAGCCTGCATTCGCCTCTTTTCCACAAGGTTGTGCCGTGACCCTGACCCTCGCCTCCACCAGCGCGATCCGGCGCCAGATGCTCGATGCTGCCGGCGTGTCCTACGAAGCGAGACAGCCCGGGGTCGATGAGCAGGCGTTGAAGGCGAAGCTTAAAGGCGCGGCAGAAATCGCGGCCGCGCTGGCCAAGGCCAAGGCACTGAGCCTGTCCGCGCCCTGGGTGATCGGCAGCGACAGCGTGGTCGAATGCAACGACCGCTTGTTCGACAAGCCGCGCAGCCGCGACGAAGCGGCCGAGCATCTGCGGTATTTCTCGGGTCGGACTATGCGCCTGACGAGCGCGGTCGCGCTCGCCCGCGATGGCCAGCTCGACTGGGCCCATCATGAAACGGCTCTGCTGCATGTGCGCCCTCTCTCCGAACGCTTCCTTGCCGACTATCTCGATGCGGAATGGCCGGAGGTCGGCTACACTGTCGGCGTTTTCCGCCTGGAGGGCCGCGGGGTGCAATTGTTCGACCGCATCGAAGGCGACCATTTCACCATTCTTGGAATGCCGCTCCTGCCGCTGCTCGGCGCGCTTCGCGAGCGCGGCCTCTTGCCGAAATGATCAGGATCGCGCTCACCGGCTCGATCGGCATGGGCAAGTCGACCGTTGCCCGCATGTTCGAGCGGGCCGGAGTGCCGGTGTTCGATGCCGATGCCGAGGTGCGGCGGCTGCAGGGTCCGGATGGAGCACTGGTCGCGAGGATCGGCGAGCGTTTCCCGGGCACGGTGCGCGGCGGCACGCTCGACCGCGATTGCCTTGCGCAGATCGTCCTCTCCGATCCGGCAAAGCTCGCCGCGCTCGAAGCCCTGGTCCATCCGGAAGTACAGGCGGCGCGGCAGGCTTTTGTCGAGGCGAACAGCACCGCTCCGGCCTTGCTGTTCGAAATCCCCCTGCTGTTCGAAACCGGCGGCGAGCGCGAATTCGACAAGGTCATCGTCGTCACGGCTCCGGCCGATGTGCAGCGCGCAAGAGTGCTTGCGCGCGATGGCATGACCGCGGTGAAGCTCGATTCGATCCTTGCCCGCCAGCTGCCGGACGAAGAGAAGCGCAAGCGCGCCGATTTCGTGATCGACACCGGCTCCGACCTATCCACAACTGCCGCCCAGGTGCGCGACATTCTCGCTTGTCTCGGCCTTGGCGCGGGTGGATAAATTCGCGTCATGCGAGAGATCGTCTTCGACACCGAAACCACCGGCCTCAGCCCCGCGGGCGGTGATCGCATGGTCGAAATCGGCTGCGTCGAAATCTACAACCGGATCGAGACCGGCCGCCATTTCCACTGCTACTTCAATCCGGAGCGGGACATGCCGCTCGAGGCCGAGGCGGTGCACGGCCTCAGCACCATCTTCCTCTCGGACAAGCCGCGCTTTTCGGAAAAGGTCGAGGAGCTGCTCGACTTCATCGAAGATGCGCCTTTGGTCGCGCACAATGCGAGCTTCGATTTCGGCTTCCTCAACTTCGAGCTTGGCCTGTGTGGTCGCCAGACGATTTCGATGCATCGCATGGTCGACACGCTCGCGCTCGCACGGACCCGCCATCCCGGCGCGAAGCACAGCCTCGATGCGCTGTGCATGCGCTTCGGCATCGACCGCAGCCACCGGGTCAAGCACGGCGCGCTGCTCGACGCGCAATTGCTGGCGCAGGTCTATGTCGAGCTCACCGGCGGACGGCAGATCGGCCTCGGCCTCGTCGCCGACACCGCCAGCATCAGCGTTTCGCCCAGCGCCGGCCCGGTGACGATCCGCGAGCCGCGCCCGGCGCGGCCGCACAGCGCGGCGGCCGAGGAACTCGAGCGTCACCGCGCGTTTATTGCTCAGCTCGCCGATCCGCTTTGGGCACGCGTTGCCGAGGCTGGTTGACGGCCGGTTCGGCGCGGTCCTAGAGCCGCGCCGCTCAAGTAAGGGAGCGAGGCATAGTGGACGTTCGGGTCGCGAGTCACCAGATCGATACCGGCGAATCGCTGCGTGAGCATGCGAAGCAGCGCGTCGCCGAGATCACCCGCAAATATTTTTCGCGATCGGTGGGCGCTAACGTGACGTTCGGCCGCGGCCCGAACAACGACTATACCTGCGACATCGTCGCGCCGGTCGTGCAGGGGGTCGTTCTGAAGGCGTCGCACAGCGCGCGCGAAGCGCAAATGGCCTTCAACGGCGCCGCCGACCGGATCGAGAAGCAGCTGCGCCGCTACAGCAACCGCTTGAAGGAGCATAAGGTCGACGAAGCCGCGGCCTCTTATGTCGAGAATGCGGCCTACACCATCTTTTCGGCGCGCAATTCGGACGACGAAGCGGAACCGGCTGACAATCCGATGATCGTTGCCGAAACCCGGGTCGATATTCCCGAGTCCAGCGTTTCCGACGCTGTGATGCTGATGGACCTGCGCAACACCAACGCCCTGATGTTCAAGAATGAGGCGACCGGCGACTACAACATGATCTACCGGCGCGAGGACGGAAACATCGGCTGGGTCGAGCCGCACCGCTGACCCTTTCTGGATTCGACTTACGCGGCTCCGGCGCGGACGGCCGCCCTGCAAAGAGCGAGATGATGCAGCTTGCCGATTTTCTCGATTGCGACGCGATCAAGGCCTCCCTTTCGGGCGGGAACAAGAGGTCGCTGCTGCAGCAGCTGGCCAATCTTGCCGCGCAGCGCCTGGGGCTCGAGCCGGCTGCCGTGCTCGCCAGCCTGACCGAGCGCGAGCAACTCGGTTCGACCGGCTTCGGCAACGGAGTCGCGATCCCGCACGGCAAGATCGAGGGGCTGGAGCGGATTTACGGCTTGTTCGCTCGGCTCAGCGAGCCGGTCGACTATAAAGCGATCGACGGCCGCCAGGTCGATCTCGTCTTTCTTCTCCTGTCGCCCGGCAACGCCGGCGCCGAGCATTTGAAGGCGCTGGCGGCGATCAGCCGCGTCACGCGCGATGCAGCGACGCTCGAGCGGCTCCGCGGTGCGCGCAGCCGCGACGCGCTCGCCGCCCTGCTGATGGGCGCCGAGGAACGGGACGCCGCCTGAGCGAGCGCCTGCCAACCGGGCTCGAGGCCGGCGCGATCGTCCGCAAGGTCGAGTCCGAAGGCGGCTTTGCGACGATCCTTCGCAAGGGCGATGCAGAGCGCGGTGCGCTGCTCCTCATCGTGACCTCGCGCGGCGTGCATGTCGCTGTCCTCGAGCGCTTGCTGGATTTGGGCGGCGCCTACCGCTGGGCCCGGGCCGGCCCCGGCGAAGGGGCGGGTTCCGCGGAGATCGGGGCTTTCCTCGCGAAGCGCGCACGCTTCGACGAGGATATCTGGATTATCGAACTGGATATCGCGGACCCGGAACGGTTCATCGCTGAAACGACCGCTTCGCCTTGACCGCTCGCTCCGAGACAGAAAAAAGGGGGCCGAAAGCAAGAGCGGGGGGCGTCCCGCGGCCTTTGCAGCCTGAGACGCCACGCGAGACGGGGAATTGCCAAGCGCGCCAACGAAACGTCGTAAAATAAGCGGCGCGCGATTCTCGGCAGTTCACCGCAAGTAATACGGTTCAAATGTTGGCTTCGATTCGTTCAGCATTGCTGACGATTGCCGTGCTTACGGCGACAATCATGGCTCCTGCTCAGGCGGGATCGACGGGTGAGCCGCTGATCCCGTTCGAGAGCGCAAGTCTTCCCAAAGTCTCTGTTCCCGAGCTGATCGATCCGCAGGGCGAGCCTCAGCTCACCGATTCGGCGTCCAAGCCGGACGATTCCGCTGCGCGCGACGAGGACGATGAGCCGGCAGTCGCTCCTGGCGCCGATCTTGCGTCGATGGTCGCGCAGCTGCGCAGCTCCAACCCGGGCAGCCGGGAGCTCGAATGTCTTGCGATCGGCATTTATTTCGAAGCGAAGAGCGAGCCGCTGGCGGGTCAGCTCGCCGTCGGCCAGGTCATCGCCAATCGCGCCGAGAGCCGCGGCCGCTTCCCCTCGACCTATTGCGGCGTACTGTTCCAGCGCGGCCAGTTCTCGTTCGTTCGCGGGCGCTCGGTGCCGCCGGTGCCGCGCGCCAGCAAACAGTGGCAGACCGCTGTCGCGATCGCGAAAATCGTCGATCGCGACCTCAAGGAATCGGCTGTCGGCAACGCCTTGTTCTTCCACGCGCGCTATGTTTCGCCGCAGTGGAAATTGAAGCGCGTCGCCGCGATCGGCAACCACATCTTCTATCGCTGAGGGATTTGACCGGATGCGGGAGGGCAGCGGGCGGGCTTCGGTTCGCCCGCTTTCTTTTTGGCCACGCTTTGTTCTAGTCTGCCCGCCTGATGGCCAGCCTTCCCGAGTCTTCCTGCTTCGCCGACGCCCCTCCCGTCGCGACCGAGGTCGCCCGCGGGGTCACTCGGCTGTTTTGCCGCCAGGATCTGTTCGCCGTTTGCGAAATGCCGCTGCCCAACGGCCGCCGCGCCGACTTGATGGCGATCGACGCCAAGGGCGGCCTGACCATCGTTGAGATCAAGGTCGCCAAGGCCGATCTGCTCGGCGACTGCAAATGGACCGACTATCTTGATTATTGCGACCGCTTTTTCTGGGCGGTGCCGCCGCACCTGTCGCAAATCCTGGGTGAGGACCGTTACTTACCGAGCGAAGCGGGGCTGATCGTCGCCGACCGCTATGATGCCGCCGTAATTCGCGAAGCCGCCCACCGACCGCTGGCGCCGGCCCGGCGCAAGGCCGAGCTGCTGCATTTCGCCCGCCGCGCGGCGCGGCGGCTGTCGGCCCAGCTCGACCCTTCTCTCGGCGATCTTATTTAGCCGGCGCCGCCGGGCTCTTGCTCTCGATCAGTCGCAGGATGTCGCGCGCCCGCGTGTCCCGCTTGGCATAATCGCGCGCCGAATAGCCGGCGGCGATGTCCGCCTTGTCGGGGTTGGCGCCGCGGCCGAGCAGCAGCGCGACGATCGCCGGCTGGCGTTGCTGGACGGCGATGATCAGCGGCGTCTCCCCGCGCCTATTGGCCTGGTCGACCTTTGCTCCGGCCGCGATCAGCCATTCCGCCGCGCTTTCGAAGCCGACCCGCGCAGCTGCGATCAGCGGCGTGTCGCCGCCCTTGCCGGCAAGGTTGGGATCGGCGCCCCTGTTGATCAGAAAGGCCGTCCATTTCTCGTCGCTGCGGGAGATGGCGACGGTCAGCGCGGTCTCGCCATCGGCGCTGCGGGCATTGACCAGGCCGGGAGGATGTTTGGCGAGCAGCTGCAACGCCTTGTCCCCGTCGCTCTTCTTGACCGCCTCGACGAACGCATAGCCGTCGAAGCCGCCGCTAAGCTGCGCAGCAGCCGGTGCCGTAGCCCCGAGCAGCGCCGCGAGAACTGCAAACGCCAATGGTTTCACGATCTTGCCCTATCCACCCGCTTGATGTGCGGCGCTTAGCAGAGCAAGGCTCGACTTGTCATGAACGGCCGCACGCCTTTCTGGGAAAAGCCGCTCGGCACGCTCGACCGCGCCGAGTGGGAAGCGCTGTGCGACGGCTGCGGGCGCTGCTGCGTGCACAAGCTAGAGGATGAGGAAAGCGGCCTGCTCTATCCGACCAACGTCGCGTGCAAGCTGCTCGACCGTCGCAATGGGCGCTGTCTCGATTACAAGCATCGAATGAAGCGGGTCGCCGATTGCGTGAAGCTGGATCCGGGCAATCTCGACGCCCTCGAATGGCTTCCCTCGACCTGCGCCTATCGTTTGCGCGCCGCGGGCGAGCCGCTGCCCGACTGGCATTATCTGATTTCCGGAAGCCGCGAGACGGTGCACGAGGCCGGTCAGTCGACGCGCGGCTGGACCGTCAGCGAGGACGACGC
>DATLGK010000082.1:0-5907 GCA_035540475.1 Sphingomicrobium sp. | reverse complement strand
ACGGGGAGCTCAGCTTCACCTACCGGCTCGCGCGGTCCCTGTGCCTCGCCGGCGCGGTCGCCGCCGGGGCCCAGCCGGTCGACGGGGTGTTCCAGGATTTCCGCGACGACGATGGCCTGCGCGCCGAGGCCGAGGCCGCGCGGCGCGAGGGCTTCACCGGCAAGCTCGCCATCCACCCCGGCCAGGTCGCCGTGATCAACGCCGCTTTCACGCCCTCGGGCGACGAGGTTCGTCACGCCGAAGAGATTGTCGCCGCCTTCGAGGCGCACCCCGAAGCCGGCGTATTGTCGGTCGGCGGAAAGATGGTCGACCGCCCGCACCTGGTGCAGGCGCGAAGGATATTGGAGCGGGCAAAACCTTAGGAGAGCGGCAATGGTGACGAAGGCGATCGGTTGGGGAGTTGAAAGTTCGACGGACGCGCCGCATCCGATCCGCTTCGAACGGCGCGACCTTCGGCCCGACGATGTCGCCATCAAGATCAGCCATTGCGGCATCTGCCACAGCGACCTCCACTTCGCCCACAATGATTGGGGGATGAGCAGCTACCCGATGATCCCGGGCCACGAGATCGTCGGCACCGTCACCGGCACGGGCTCATCGGTCGGCGGCCTCGCCGAGGGCGACCGGGTGGCGGTCGGCTGCCTGGTCGACAGCTGCCAGAAATGCGAGTTCTGCAGCGGCGGGCAGGAGCAGTTCTGCGTCGAGATGCCGACCTTCACCTACGGCGTTCCCGACCGCCACGGCGAGCTCACCCAGGGCGGCTATTCCGACCATATTGTCGTTCGTCGCGAATTCGTCTGCCGGGTCCCGCGCGGCCTCGACATGGCCAAGGCGGCGCCTTTGCTGTGCGCCGGCATTACGACCTATTCGCCGCTCAAGCGCTGGGGCGTGAAACCCGGTCACCGCGTCGCCGTCGCGGGCCTTGGCGGGCTCGGCCACATGGCCGTCAAGCTCGCCGCGGCGATGGGCGCCGAGGTGACGGTCGTCACCACTTCACCCGAAAAGGCGGAGGCCGCTCGCTCGGCCGGCGCAAACGACGTCCTCATCTCGACCGACGAGGCGGCGATGACCGCCGCGGCCGCCCGCTTCCATCTTCTGATCGACACCATCCCCGTCTCGCACGACGTCCAGACCTACGCCTCGCTGCTGCGCCCCAACGGGACGATGGTCATCGTCGGCGCGCTCGAGCCGCTCCCCGGCTTTTCCGGCTTCAACCTCATTTTCGGCAACCGCGCGATCGCCGGTTCCGCCATCGGCGGCCTCGCCGAGACGCAGGAGATGCTCGACTTCTGCGCCGAGCACGCAATCACGCCGGACATCGAGCTGATCCGCGCCGACGAGATTCCAATGGCATGGAAGACTCTGGAAAAAGGCGATATTCCCCATCGCTTCGTGATCGACATGAGCAGCCTCGAACCCGCCTGACATGCAGTCCGCCGTGCATCCCGTGCCTCCCGGCTTCGACGCCCGCATCGGCCCGCGGGAGCTGCGGGAATTGCACGATCTCGCCGAGTCCGACCCCGACCGCTTCTGGCTCGAGCAGGCGCGGCGACTGACCTGGAACAAGGCTCCGGCCAAGGCCGGCGACTGGTCGTTCGACGAAGAAGATTTCCACATCCGCTGGTACGAGGACGGCGAGCTCAACCTCTCGGTCAACTGCCTCGATCGCCACCTCGCCGAGCACGGCAATCGCACCGCGATCGTCTTCGAGGCCGACGAACCTGGCCAGGGCCACGCTCTCACCTACCGCCAGCTCTACGAAGAGACCTGCCGCTTCGCCAACCTCCTCAAGTCGCGCGGCATCGGCCGCGGCGACCGGGTGATGATCTACATGCCGATGATCCCCGAGGCTGCGGCGGCGATGCTCGCCTGCGCCCGCATCGGCGCGATCCACTCGGTCGTGTTCGGCGGCTTCTCGCCCGACAGCCTCGCCGGCCGCATCGCCGATTGCGACGCCTCAGCGGTGATCACCGCCGACGAAGGCGTGCGCGGCGGCAAGGTCATTCCCTTGAAGCGCAACGTCGATGCGGCGCTCGAACGCCGCGACGTCGCAACCGTGATCGTCGTCACCCGCACCGGCGCCGACGTGCCGACCAAGCAAGGCCGCGACGTCCGCTACTCGGATGTCCGTGACAGCCTGTCCACCGACTGCAACCCGGAGATCATGAAGGCCGAGGACCCGCTCTTCATCCTCTACACCTCGGGCTCGACCGGAAAGCCCAAGGGCGTGGTCCACACCACCGGCGGCTATGCGGTGTGGGCCGCGACCACCTTCGACTGGGTGTTCGACTATCGCGAAGACGACATCTTCTGGTGCACCGCCGACATCGGCTGGATCACCGGCCACAGCTACGTCGTCTACGGCCCGCTGATGAACCGCGCGACCAGCGTGATGTTCGACGGCGTCCCCAACTACCCCGACTTCGGCCGCTTCTGGGAGACGGTCGACCGGCTCGGCGTCACCATTTTCTACACCGCCCCGACCGCGATCCGCGCGCTGATGCGCGAAGGCGACGAACCCGTGCAGCGCCACGGGCGCAAGTCGTTGCGCCTGCTCGGCACCGTCGGCGAGCCGATCAACCCCGAGGCCTGGGAATGGTATTGGCGCGTGGTCGGCGATGGTCGCTGCCCGGTGGTCGACACCTGGTGGCAGACCGAGACCGGCGGAATCCTCATCTCGCCCTTCCCCGGCGCGACCGACCTCAAGCCCGGCTCCGCGACCCGCCCGCTTCCCGGCATCCAGCCCTTGCTTGTCGACGCGGAGCACAATGTCCTTCAAGGCGCGGCCAGCGGCAACCTCTGCCTCGCTTCCTCCTGGCCCGGCCAGATGCGCACCGTCTGGGGCGATCACGCGCGCTTTTTCGAAACCTATTTCAAGGCCTATCCCGGCCTCTATTTCACCGGCGACGGCTGCCGCCGCGACGAGGACGGTTATTATTGGATCACCGGCCGCGTCGACGATGTGATCAACGTCTCGGGCCACCGCATCGGCACCGCCGAGGTCGAGAGCGCGCTCGTCGCCCACCCCAAGGTCGCCGAGGCCGCGGTCGTCGCTTACCCGCACGACATCAAGGGCCAGGCGATCTACGCCTACGTCACGCTCAATGCCGGCGAGGAGGGCGACGACGCCCTGCGCAAGGAATTGAACCTCGCCGTGCGCAGCGAGATCGGCGCGCTCGCCGCGCCGGAAAAGATCCACTTCACCCCCGCTTTGCCCAAGACCCGCTCGGGCAAGATCATGCGCCGCATCCTCAGGAAGATCGCCGAGGGCGCGAGCGACGGCTTCGGCGACACCTCGACCCTCGCCGACCCTTCAATCGTCGATGCGCTGCTCGCGGGGCGGCAATGAAATTCGCGCTCGCCTTCCTTCTACTCATGCTCGCCGCCCCCGCGCACGCGGCCTTCAACCCGGTCGAATTTTTCCGCGGCAAGACCAGCGGGGAAGGCACGCTCAAGGTGCTGCTGCAGGCGCCCAAGACGATCAGGGTCGAAAGCGTCGGCCGCGCCGAGGCCGACGGCTCGCTGCTGCTCGAGCAGACCATATACGAGCCCGAAAAGCCGCCGCGCGTGCGCTATTGGCGGCTGCGCCAGAACGGCCCCAACCGCTTCGACGGAACGCTGACCGACGCCGCCAGCCCGGTCCGGGTCGACGTCATCGGCGAGCGCGTGCGCATTCGCTACAAGGCCAAGAACCACCTCGACTTCGACCAGTGGCTAAGCCCGGTCGACGCCCGCACCGTGCGCAACACCATGCGCGTCAAGCGCTTCGGCATCACCGTCGCCCATTACGACGAGCTGATCCGCAAGGGGGATTGAGGCCGGCGTCCCGTAACGCTTGCCGATCCACACTCGCGTCAGCGCAAGTCGCTAATGCCGTGATGCCCGGAACGGGTGGAAAGCGGACATTTCACTTGAATCTAACCGGGTAGGTCAAAGCTGCCGGCGCGGCGCGCTTGAGGCGTCCGCAGCGAACTGATTAGCGTACCCCAATATTGGCGCTCCTCGGCCTCAGTCATGGGTTGAAAGGAGACGGCGCTGATGGCGCTGAGTTGAAGGGTGGCCCTGCCATGCTTATCAGAGCGTATGCGGCCCTTGGCGCGGATGCGCAGGACGCCCGGCTCAGACCGGCGGAGGTCGAGAGCCTTCTCGAAGGCCGCGACACCAGCAGTATTCTCGCTCCAATCCAGCCTTATGCCTGCCCGCCATTTCTCGCATGCAAGACCATAACCGTGAGGTATTTCGCCCATTACGGCTCCAGACCACTCCACCGTCGCCCCAGTCCAGCTTCGGAAACCCGGTGGCATGTCGCAGAGGTCTGGGGGCGGAATGGGCTCAGAACATCCGGTAATGGCCAGAAGGGCAACAATCAGTGCGAGGGAGCGCTGCACAGCTCTCATGCTAGCTGTCCCGCGCTAATGCCTGCAATGGGTGGAAAGCAGACATCTGCTTGAATAATCTGCTGGGCATGCGTCTGCATCTTCTCACCGCCGCTTGCCTGTTCGCGCTGTCGAGTTGCGGCAGTGCGGCACCGCCTCCCCCGGAACGGCCGGCGCTCGCTGCAATCCTGAAGGAAACCAAGTTCACGGCGCACGGTGACTACACCGGGGCAGACACGCCTGAGGACCGACAGCCATTACAGGATGCGGTGGATGCGGCTATCAAGGACATCCGCACCCTTCCTGAACCCTTGGACAAAGACGCGGTTCGCAGCCGCCTCTCAGCGCTGATCAACCAGACCGACCTCTACGCCACGGAGGATCGAGACGAAGTGGGTCGCTATGCCGTCCGAATCTGGCGTGCCGCCGGTTTCCATGAGGATAGCGGGCTGTTCCCAGTCGGAGATGAGCGGGCACTCGCGCGGCGTTGATGAATGTCTGCAATGGGTGGAAAGCGGATGCTAGGTCGCGCAAGCTGTGCAAAAGCACAAGGGATGGCACATTGAGGCGCAACTTCGAGTTCGAGCATTTCTCGGTCATCCGGTGGCAGGACACGTTCATCGAACTGGACAATGCCTACGATCTTTCCGGGTTCGGCACGAATCTCACTGGGACCGAGGCGACACTCGACTTCATCCGAAATGAGCATGCCTTCGCGCCCGACAAGCTGCCGGCCAAGGTCACACTGAGATGCACAGGCAACGTCCGGCTGGCCTTCAGCAACCTCGGCGCGATTGCCGCGCCTCTAGATGATGAGGGCATACAGATCGCCTATTTTGACGACGGGTGTGATTGGTCGTCGTTCCTCGATGAGGAGATAGCCAAGCGTCAGGAGCCACTCGGGCTGCACATCAGCTTCATCAACGGATTCACTGCTCGGATATTTTGCGACGAGACGACGCTGGAAACTCACCCGAACTAGCCGCGGCTTATGTCCGCAATGACCGGAAAGCGGACGTTAGCTGTCGGGTTCGCCAAGCCCGTAGAAGGTGCTGCCTTTATTCGGCGCAGACCAGAGTTGATGAACGCCGATGCGGTACGACTTTTCAACGGACAGGCGAGGCGGACCAGCCGCCCATATGCGAGCCGACACTCCGGTCGTGAACTCTTTCAGCAGCCGCGCTCGCACCTTCTCTGCGGCTCGATGTTCATCGGCGGCGTAAGCGTGACGCGTCGTGAAGAACCCTTTGCTGTCTTTAGGCAGGTTTGGATCCCAACCGTGAATAAGGAGCCGGTAGAAGGGCATTTGCGAACGATGCCTTCACCATGGAGCGTCCGCAATGGGTCCAAAGCAACATAAGCGCAAAAAAACCCTGTCCTACAGCCCCGCTGATGTGCTTGGCTGCACCGCTTTTCGCCTGACCGCAGCACGAGCGCCTTGATGATCCCCCTTTCCCCACCACGCCGAACCGCGCGCCCGCATGAATGGACGCAGGCGAGAGCCGTGACCTTCATTGTCACCCTCGCGGCG
>DATLGK010000081.1:0-3522 GCA_035540475.1 Sphingomicrobium sp. | reverse complement strand
GGCAACGGGCAGGGCAACAACGGCTGCGGTCTCGGCAACGGCGGGCCCAATGGGACCAACGAGAATTGCGGCGGCAATGGCGGCGGCAGTGGTGGCCACTGGGAGGACAATTACACCTGGGACTTCGTCGCTGACGAACCGGAATCGCAGACAAACAGCGATATCGACGACGGTTACGAAACGACCGCGTTCAACCAGCAGCTCGTGGGCCAGGTTGCCAATGTGAACTATTTGAGAAGCAACGGTCCGGTGACGAGCGACGCTCGCATCCTGTCCTGCATCTCACCGGGATCGAAGGGCGGCGCCTGGAAGCCGAAGGCTTATTATATCGGCACCACCCCCTGCAGCACGACCGCGTTCAACAACGCGCCGACGCTGTCGGGCCGCACGTTCGACAATCCTCCGCCAACCAATTCGCTTCCGGCGAACTGACCGCGGCAAAACTTGCGTGAATCGCCCCGCCTGGCCCGGCGCCAGGCGGGGCTTTCTTTGGCACCCGTCCCGGACTGGCACGGCCGGATACCTTCACTATTGTCAATTAACTAACGGTGGTTTAACGGAAGTTAACCACTCGCGACTCGCCTCCCGGGTGGGGGGATAAAGCGTAGTCCACGCGAGGCGAGTAGGGGCATGAGCAAATGAAAATCCGTGCATTCATCGGCGCCGCGGCGCTCGTCAGCACATCCTTCACACCGATTTCCCTGATGACCGTGCCGGCTTCGGCCGTGCCGTCAGCGGCGAACGATCCAAACCGGCCTAACCATGCCGACATGCAGGCGATCTGCGACGCAAAATATGTTGATACGCAGAGCGACCCCTCAGTCTGGCGTGCCAAGGTCCGCGACGCCTCGTCGACCGCCACCACACCGACTGCGGTCGAAGGCAGCGAGGAGGAAGTCAATCATCGCGCCGACACCAGCGATCCGAACGCCTGGAGCTATGTCGGCTTCCTCGGCAGCGGTGGCCAATTGTCGCGCACCGGCGGAAGTCCGAACCTCTGGGCGTTCGCGACGTTCGACCACAGCGAATGGGACAACACGCTGTACGACGTGCAGATGAACTTCACCCACGACGTAACCTACACCTGGACCTGCGAGGTCGAGGAACGCGTCGCGAACGAAAACAATGGCGGCAACGGCGGCGGAAACCAGGGCTGCGGCGCCGGCGGCGAAGCCGTGCAGGACGAAATCACCGTTGGTGGAGGCAACCACACCTGCGGTAGCAACGGCCAAGGCGGCGGCAACGGCCAAAGCGGCGGCAACGGCCAAGGCGGCGGACCCGGCGACGGCGGCAATGGCCAGGGCAACAACGGCTGCGGCCTCGGCAACGGCGGCTCCAACGGCACCAACGAGAATTGCGGCGGTAATGGGGGCAACAACGGCGGCCGGTGGGAATATCGCGCCAGCTACGACGAAGAGCTGACCAATGAAGACATCGACGACGGCACCGACATCACCGAGACCGGTGTGTTCCTGGCAGGCCATGTCGAGGGCGTTGATTATCTGAAGGATACTGGACCGCTGTATACTAACGTCCGCATCCTCTCCTGCATCTCGCCCGGATCGAAGGGCGGCGCATGGAAGCCGAAGGCCTATTATCAAGGCCCGACCGCGTGCAGCACAACGGCGTTCAATCAGGCGCCGACGCTTTCCGGTCGCTCGTTCGACAACCCGCCGACGAACTCGCTTCCGGCGAACTAAGTCGCTCAAATCGACGCGCGCGTGGGCGCTCCGCCTGGCCTTCCCGGCCAGGCGGAAAGCCCGCCAAAAGCGCATTGCAGTGTGACTTCGAGGCCCCACCCGCGCTTTGTCGCCGTGGGGCCTTTTTCTTTAACAGTCGTTGGGATAACCCTGCGTAAAGGGGGCAAGACGCTTGTTCGACGCGATGCCGCGGCCCGGGGGGGCCGGCCATTCATTTCCGTTCCGGCGGCTCGCTGCCGCGCTTTTGCTCGCGGGTGCGGCCATGCCGGCGCAGGGGGCGACCGCCGCCGGCCAAGCGCCACCGCAGGAAGATCCCCGCCGCGACATTGTCATCTACGGCCAGCCTTTGTTCCGCGATCCCGCGGCCGAGCGCGAACTCGATGAGCAGGGGATCGAAAGCTACGGCGTCAGCACTATCGACGAGCTGTTGAGCGAGGTTCAGGTCGAGCTCGGCGACCCCTCCGACCAGCCTTTGATCCTGGTCAACGGCAAGCGCATCAACGACATCAGCGAGATCGGCGCGCTGCCGATCGAGACCCTGCGCAGCCTTCAGGTCCTCCCGCGCGGCTCAGCGGTGCGGCTCGGCGGCACGTCGGGACAGCGCGTGATCAACCTGACGCTGAGGCGCGAGACCAAGACCGTCACCGTCACCGCCGCGCCCAAGAT
Organism: Sphingomicrobium sp.; assembly: GCA_035540475.1. Classification (GTDB taxonomy): domain Bacteria; phylum Pseudomonadota; class Alphaproteobacteria; order Sphingomonadales; family Sphingomonadaceae; genus Sphingomicrobium. The sequence goes on along the minus strand of DATLGK010000081.1, from coordinate 1,156 downwards.
CGCGACCGAGGGCGAGTGGCACGCGGGCCGCGGCGAATTGCTGTTCACCCGCGTCAAGGGCGACACGCGCGCCAATGTCGCCTTTCGCGGCCGCGGCGATTCGCTGCTGCTCGAGCGCGACCGCGACATCATTCAGCCGGAGCCGACCCTGCCCTACGCGCTCGGCGGCAACGTCATCGCCTTCCCGACCAATTTGGCGAACCAGATCGATCCGTTGCTGAGCGCGGCGGCCGGGCAGATCGTGACGGTCGCGCCGATCCCCGCCGGCACTCCGACCCTCGCCAACTTCGCGGCCGGCGCCAACCAGGCGGCGGTGACCGACCTCGGCCTCTATCGCTCGCTTCGCGGGCGGAGCCGCAATTATGATTTCAACGGCACGTTCGGGACGAGGCTCGCCCCCTGGCTGACCGGGACCGCCACCCTGCGCTTTGGCCGCAACACCGGCCGCGGCCTGCGCGGGCTCCCGACCGGCCTTTTCGTGCTTCCCGCGACCAACCCCGCTTCGCCCTTCTCCCAGGACGTGGCGATCGCGAAATACGGCCCGCGGCCGCTCGAATATCGCACGCGCCGCAACAACGGCGAAGCCAACGCCACCTTCAATGCCAATTGGGGCTCGTGGATCGGCAACCTCAACCTCAAGCACAACCGTTCGCGCGATGTTTCGCTCAACGACCGCCAGACGACCTTCGGCGCGATCCCGCTCGGGGATTCGACCAATCCTTTCACCACCGACCTCGGCAATCTGATCCTCGTCGACACGACCCGCATAGCGACGCGCAACCTGTCGACGTTCGCCGGCGCGACGGTGACCGGGCCCGCGGCAAAGCTGCCGGCCGGGCCGCTGCAGACGACGATCGAAGGATCGGTCGGCTGGGACCGGCTGCGCGGCCGCAGCAGCGTCTCCAGCCTGCAGGACCGCAACGTCCGCCGCGCGCAGCAATCGATCCGCGCTGCGGTCGACGTTCCGATCACCAGCCGCGAGGGCGAGTTCGGATCGCCGTTCGGCGACCTCAGCGCGACCGCCGAGCTTGGCCGCACGCATTTCTCGGACGCCGGCGGAGTGACGCGCAAGGCCGCCAGCCTGACCTGGGAGCCACGCCGGCTGCTGAGGCTCTACGCGGGCATCGAGGAGGCCGAGCTCCCCGCGCCGCTCTAC
>DATLGK010000080.1:0-2974 GCA_035540475.1 Sphingomicrobium sp. | reverse complement strand
GGCGATGGCTGTCGTTATTCTCAGAGCATTCGCTCGACAATGATCAGATGCGATCTCTTATTTTTGTGAGGGAAATGGGTGCGATCGACAACGCCTCCTACCGGATGTGATTCGGCGTGGAAGATTGACCCCGTAGCGGGGTAATCGGCGTCCAACTCTGACCCCCTTTTTACGATGGCAGGCAGGCTGACCCGCTTTGATGCCGAGCGGGTGACGGGGGATGCTGGTTGTGGAGACGATCGGCCGGATCAGGCGCGAGCATTTTGTAAAGGGCAAGGCGATCAAAGAGATCGCGCGCGAGCTGAAGCTGTCGCGGAACACCGTGCGGAAGGTTCTGCGGTCGGGAGCGACATCCTTCGAGTATCTGAGAACAGTGCAGCCGCGCCCGAAGCTGGGAGCTTGGCATGGCGATCTTGATCGCATGCTGTCGGACAACGAGGCTCGGGCGGCACGCGAGCGGCTGACGCTGATCCGGATTTTCGAGGAGCTGCGCGGGCTCGGTTTCCAGGGCAGCTACGACGCAGTACGGCGTTACGCCCGGAAGTGGCGCGCCGCGCACGGGGCGGCGACCGCGCAAGCCTATGTGCCGCTGAGCTTCGCGCCGGGCGAGGCGTTCCAGTTCGACTGGAGCCACGAGGTCGTGCTGATCAATGGCGCGACGGTGACGGTCAAGGTGGCACACGTCCGGCTCTGCCACAGTCGCATGCTGTTCGTGCGCGCCTATCCGCGCGAGAGCCAGGAGATGGTGTTCGACGCACACAACCGCGCCTTCGCCTTCTTCAAGGGCGCGTGCACCCGCGGCATCTACGACAACATGAAGACGGCGGTCGAGGCCGTGTTCATCGGCAAGGACCGCCAGTTCAATCGCCGCTTTCTGCGGATGTGCGGCCATTACCTGGTCGAGCCGGTTGCCTGCACGCCGGCGGCGGGCTGGGAGAAAGGGCAGGTCGAGAACCAGGTCGGGCTGGTGCGCGAGCGGTTCTTCACGCCGCGGCTGCGGGTAACGAGCTATGAGGAGCTGAATGCCTGGCTGCTCGACCGTTGCATCGCTTACGCCAAGGCGCACAAGCATCCCGAGCTGGCCGACTACACGATCTGGCAGGCGTTCGAGGCGGAACGGCCCAAGCTGGTGCCGATCAGCAGTCCCTTTGATGGCTTCCATGCGACCCAGGCGTCGGTCTCAAAGACCTGCCTGGTGCGGTTCGACAACGACAAGTACTCGGTCAGCTCGCGCGCCGTCGGCCGCCCGGTCGAGATCCAGGCCTATGCCGATTGCGTCGTGATCCGCCAGGACGGGGTGATTGTCGGCGAGCATCAGCGCCGCTTCGGCCGCGGCGAGACGGTTTACGACCCTTGGCATTACGTGCCGGTGCTGGCCCGCAAACCGGGCGCGCTGCGCAACGGCGCTCCTTTCAAGGATTGGCCGTTGCCGGCCAGCCTGGAGCGGGTACGGCGCAAGCTGCAGGGCTTTGACGACGGCGACCGCCAGATGGTGAAGATCCTGTCGGCGGTGCTGAGCGACGGGCTGGCGGCGGTCGAGGCGGCCTGCGCCGCGGCGCTCGCCGACGGCGTCCATTCGGCCGACGTCATCCTCAATATCCTGTCGCGCCGGCGCGAGCCCGATCCGGTGCCGACAATCCTGACCCCGGAAGCCCTGCAGTTGCGGCATCTGCCCGTCGCCGATTGCGCCCGCTACGACCAGCTGCGCCGGGCCGGCTGATGGACCGCAGCGACATCCTCGAGCTGATGGCCAAGCTCAAGCTGTTCGGCATGCGGGCGGCTTACGACGAGGTGATGGCCACCGCGATCAAGCGCCAGTACGAGCCGGTGCGCATTATCGGCGAGCTGCTCGCCGCCGAGATCGCCGAAAAACAGGCGCGCTCGATCAAGTACCAAATGACCATCGCCAAATTGCCGCTCGCCAAGGATCTCGACGGCTTCGCCTTTGCCGAAACACCGGTCAACGAGAGCCTGGTCCGCAGTCTGGCAACCGGGGCATTCCTGGCCGAGCAGCGCAACGCCGTTCTGGTCGGCGGAACAGGCACCGGCAAATCGCATCTCGCCATGGCCATCGCACGATCGTGCATTCGCGGCGGCGCAAGAGGTCGCTTCTACATCGTTGTCGACCTGGTGAACCGGCTGGAGAGCGAGGCCCGCGCCGGCCGCCAGGGGCGGCTGGCCGATTACCTCACCCGCATGGACTTCGTCGTGCTCGACGAACTCGGCTATCCGCCGTTTGCGCAGACCGGCGGTCAGCTCCTCTTTCATCTGATCAGCCGGCTCTACGAGCGCACCTCGATCATCGTCACGACCAATCTCGCCTTCGCCGAATGGCCGAGCGTCTTTGGCGACGCCAAGATGACAACCGCGCTGCTCGATCGGCTGACCCATCACTGTGACATCATCGAAACCGGCAACGACAGCTGGCGCTTCAAGAACCGCGCCTGAGAGGTCGTACCACCCCGGCTTGCCCCGGTGGGCAAACAGGCCCCTCCCGCGCCCGCCGCTGCGTCGCTCGTGAGGGCACTCCGCGACGCGCGCGGGGCCCTCCCGTTCGCTACCGGGACAAGCCTGTCCCTACGCCACAGAGGGGTCACGATTGGACGCCGGTCGAGGGTCAAACTTCCACACTGATTGACACTGAAATTCCTCGCTCCTATCGCGCGATTGCCCGGCCATGGGACGGGCAATACAGCAGAACAGACCGTGCTTAAAACTCGGTCGTTTCTCAATCGGGTTCGTCCCTGACGATCTGTCCGCTTTCTGGATTCCAGCGAGCGTACACTTGCATGCCAGGCCGGATCACGGGCTGATCGCTTGCGGGACGGTTCTGCTCGAATGCGATCAGCGGATCGCCGTTCGGCATGCGCAGATGCAGATGCGTCGCGAAGCCGTGATAGATGACTTGCTCGACGACTGCGGCGGAAGTATTAGGCGCCCGCCCGTCGGTACCGTTCGCCGTGCTCTCTATGAT
>DATLGK010000079.1:0-4595 GCA_035540475.1 Sphingomicrobium sp. | reverse complement strand
GCCCAATAATCCGCGATCCGTCCGGCCGCGTCGCGTCCGCCAAGTCCGAAGGCGAGCGCGGTCGCGACGGCCGCAGAGCCGAGGATCAGCCCGAACGCCATCATCACGATCGCATCGGCAAGGCCCATGAAGGTGAGGCCGATGGCGGTGAACAGAGCGATGATCGCGTAGCGGACGATCGTCTGCGCGAAGCTGCCCTCGCCGGTGCCGCTCCCGACGAGCCGCGCGAGGACGTTCGAGAGGAAGATGCCGGCGACAATGATCAAGGTGCCGAAGATCACCTTGCTGCCCAGGGCGGTGACCTGCGCGAGGAAGATGGCGATGCTGTCGCCGCCGATCTGGCGCAGCGCCTCGATCGACGCGCCGAGGATGATCGCGATCATGGCGATGTTCGCAACGATCCGGGATGCGCTGGCCGTGGCGGGCAGCACGCCCACCGAGCGGATCGCGTCGTCAAAGCCGGTCGGCGGCAGGATCGCTTCGATGAAGGTCTTGAGGAAGCGCGCCGCGATAAAGGCGATTCCGATCCACAGTGCGGCGTAGAGCACGTTGGGGATGGCTGCCAGAATCTGGTCCAGCATGGCGGTTGCCGGACCGGAAATCGCCTCGATCCCGAGCACCTCGAGAGCGGCGATCGCGACCGGGATGATGATCAGCGCGAAGACCAATATTCCGACGGCGCGCGCGAGGCTGGCGCGTGTCGCCCCCGGCGCCGCTCCAGGGGGAACGGCGTCGGGCGACGTGCGGACCGTGCCCTCGCTGCTGCCGATGCCGATGCGCGCGAGGAGGCCGTCGATGTTGGTCGCGATGAGCACTGTCTCGACCAGCCGCCGGACGATGCGCGCGACGATCAGGCCGACGAAGAAGATCAGGCCGGCGCCGATCAGACGCGGCAGGAAATTGAAGATATCGAGGGTCAGCGCATTGATCGGGGCGAGGATCTGGCCGACGCCCAGGAACTGCAGCGCGGCCATGATGCCGACCAGCCAGATGATCAGCTTGGCGATGGTGCCGAGCTGGTGGCCGACGGTTTCCTCCGGCGTCCCGGTCACGTGCCGGCGCAGGGCGGGGGTGCGGTCGATCGCCTTCTGGATCACCCATTTGGCGGCGCGTGCCACCAGCCAGGTGGCGATCAGGATCAGGATCGCGATCAGGATCTTCGGTCCCCAGTGCATCGCCTGGGCCTGCCAATAGGCGCTGGTATCGTACATGCTTGCTTGGCTCCCTCTTTGCCCTCACGCGGTTAACCCGCGTCCGTGTCCCTTTGTTGCAGCGCTTTGCGCCGCTCGTTCCAATAGTCCAGCCGCTCCTTGATGCGCGCCTCGAAGCCGCGGTCGGTCGGCCGGTAGAACTCTTGCGGCTGCATCTCCTCGGGCCAGTAATCCTGACCCGAGAAGCCCTCTTCGGCCTCGTGGTCGTACGCATAGCCCTTGCCGTAGCCGACGTTCTTCATGAGCTTTGTCGGGGCGTTGAGGATGTGCATCGGCGGCATCAGCGAACCCGTCTCCTTGGCCGACGACCAGGCCTTCTTCTGCGCAACGTATGCCGCGTTCGATTTGGGCGCGGTGGCGAGGTACAGGCAGGCCTGGACGAGGCCGATCTCGCCTTCGGGCGAGCCGAGGAAGTCATACATCTCCTTGGCCGCGAGACATTGGAGCAGCGCATTGGGGTCGGCGAGGCCGATGTCCTCGACCGCCGCGCGGGTCAGGCGGCGGATGAGATAGAGCGGCTCCTCACCGGCGACTAGCATCCGCGCCAGATAGTAGAGCGCGGCTTGCGGGTCGGAGCCGCGAATGCTTTTGTGCAGCGCCGAGATGAGGTTGTAATGGCCCTCGCGGTCCTTGTCGTAGACCGGCACGCGGCGGTGCAGCAGGTCGGACAGCTCGGCCGTCCCGAGCGGCTTCTCGATGGTTACGGAAAACAATGTTTCGGCCTGGTTGAGCAGGAAGCGGCCGTCGCCGTCGGCGCTGGCGATCAGCGCATCGCGTGCTTCGGCGGTGACCGGAAGAGGGCGCCCTTCCAGCGCCTCGGCGCGCCCGACCAGCTCCTCGAGCGCGCCATGGTCGAGCCGGCGCAGGATCAGCACCTGGCAGCGCGACAGCAAGGCGGCGTTGATTTCGAAGCTGGGGTTTTCGGTGGTGGCGCCGACCAATGTGACCGTGCCGTCCTCGACATAGGGCAGGAAGCCGTCCTGCTGGGCGCGGTTGAAGCGGTGGATCTCGTCCACGAACAGAAGCGTCTTTTGTCCTGCCCGCGCGGCGGTTCGCGCATCGGCGAAAATCTTCTTGAGATCGGCGACGCCGGAAAAGACCGCGGAGACGGCGACGAAGCGCAGTCCGACCGCGTCAGCGAGGAGGCGAGCGATGCTGGTCTTGCCGGTGCCCGGCGGTCCCCACAGGATCATCGAGGCGAGCCGTCCCGCGGCAACCATCCGGCCGATCGCTCCGTCGGGGCCCGTTAGATGGTCCTGACCGACGACTTCGTCGAGCGACTTCGGCCGAAGCTTGTCGGCGAGCGGCGCATCGCCCGGCGCCTCGGGCGCGGAGCCCGGCAGCTCTTGATCTGCGAAGAGGTCGGCCATCCAGAATCGAGGATAGGGCGCAGCGGAAAAATTGCACGCCTCGCTTGATGCGGATGCATCTTAGATATATCTTAGATGCATCAGAAGGAGAGCATTTATGGGTCGGCATCATGGCTGCGGGCCGCGCGGACGGTTCGAGATCAACATTCCCGAAGGGCTGATGGCGATGCGCGGCGGGCGCGGCTGGCAGGGCAGCTGGGGCCCGTTCCATTTCGACTTCGGCGATGAAGGGATGGGCGGCGGAAGGCGCGGCCGCCGGTCGCGGCGGATGTTCGAAAGCGGCGAGCTGCGGCTGGTGCTCCTGAAGCTGATCGCCGACGAGCCGCGCCACGGCTACGACCTCATCCGCGCGATCGAGGAGCTGACCGGCGGCGAATATGCGCCGAGCCCGGGGGTGGTCTATCCGACCCTGACCCTGCTGCAGGACATGGGCTTCATCGAGGAGGCCGAGGGCGAGGGGCCGCGCAAGCCCTTCCAGGCGACCGCCGGAGGGCGCGCCGAGCTCGACGAGCGCGCCGACGAGGTCGAAGCCCTGTTCGAGAGGCTGCGCGATCTCGCACCGCGCCATTCGGAAGCCGGTCCGGCGATCGGCCGCGCTGTCAAGAATCTGATGACCGCGCTTAGCCACCGCATCGGCCGCGACGGGCTCAACGAGGACCTGCTGCACGAAATCGCGGCGATCCTCGACGAAGCCGCCCAGAGGATCGAACGGGTGAAATAGCCTTCCTCCTCCCTGTCGCAAAGCGATGGGGAGGGGGACCGCTGCCGAAGGCAGTGGTGGAGGGGCCAGCCGCCCGTGGCCCCTCCGTCAGCCCTTCGGGCTGCCACCTCCCCATCCCCGCTTACGCGGGGACAGGGAGGAGCTACCGCCCCGTCATCCGCTCCAGCCGTTGCCGTTTCACGATCGCGTGCTGATAGGCGCGGATCACGGCCGAGTTGATCTTGTCCCAATCCATGGTCTTGGCGATGACGAGGCCCGAATGGCCGTGGCGGCGCCGGAGGCCGGGGTCACGGGCATAGCGTTCGAGCGCGTCGGCGAACGCATCGATATCGCTCGCTTCGACAAGCAGCCCGGTCTTGTTGTGGCGGACGATATTCGTCGTGCCGCTGGCGATCGCCGCGACGACCGGCAGCTCGCACGCCATCGCTTCCACGGTCACATTGCCGAACGCCTCGGTCACTGACGGATTGAGCAGAACGTCGCTGCTGGCCAACGCCCGCGCAAGATCCGCGCCGGTTTGCTGGCCGAGGAAAATGGCGTCGGGCAATTGCTGTTCGAACCACGGCCGCGCCGGCCCCTCGCCGATCACCAGCACGCGGTGCGGCACGCCGCGCGCTTCGAGCGTGCGGATGGTGTCGGCAAAGACGTCGAGGCCCTTTTCCATGACCACGCGGCCGAGGAAGGCGATGACGAATTCCTCATCGCCGATGCCCAGGCTCCGGCGCCACTCGAGGTCGCGGCGCGCAGGATTGAACTGGTCGCGGTCGATGCCGCGGCCCCAGATCTCGATATCGCGGTTCATCCGCTGCGCGCGGAGGATCGCGGCAGTCGATTCGGCCGGCGCAAGCACCAGCTCGCAGCGACTGTAGAAGCGGCGCAGGATCCCGCGCACTTCGGGCTCGATGAGCTGCAGGTGGTAATAAGCGAGGTAGGTCTCGAACCGAGTGTGGACCGATGCGACCGCGGCGACCTTGTTCTTCCGCGCCCAGGTCACGGCGCGGTGGGCGACGATGTCGGGGCTGGAGACGTGGACGACATTGGGCGCAAACGCCTTGAGGTCGCGCTTGACACGGGCAGGAAGTGCGATCGGCAGCCGATATTCCTCGCGGCCCGGGATCGGGATCGCCGGGATGCTGACGAGGTCGCCAGTCGCGGGGAACGCCGGGTTTTCGACCGTCGGCGCATAGACGCGGACATGGACGCCCTGACGCAGCAAATAGCCGACGAGCCGGTTGAGCGCCTGGTTGGCGCCGTCGCGCACATAATTGTAATTGCCCGAGAAGAGGGCGATGC
>DATLGK010000078.1:0-28657 GCA_035540475.1 Sphingomicrobium sp. | reverse complement strand
TGGTGGAGCCGAGGGGGATCGAACCCCTGACCTTCGCAATGCCATTGCGACGCTCTCCCAGCTGAGCTACGGCCCCACGTCCTGGCGCGCCTTAGGCGAAACCTCCCCCGCTGGAAAAGGGGGAAAATGTCTTGGCCGGCGCGAGGCCGGCACGATTCCTAGACGTCGTCGTCCTTGCTCGCGGTCTCGACGCCGAGATCGTCATCGCCGGTCTCGAGGTCCACCTCTTCATCGGCGCTGATTTCCGCATCCTCGTCGACGACCAGCTCTTCGGCTTCGAGCTCGGGATCAGCGGCGGGCTCCTTGGCTGCCGTAGGCGCGGCCTCGAACGCCAGCGGCTGCTTCGACTTCAGCACCGGCTCGGGAATCCAGTCGGTGCCGCATTCGATGCAATGCACCGGGTCTTCCTTGCCCAGATCGTAGAAGCGGGTCGAGCACTTGGGGCAAGTGCGCTTGGTGCCCCATTCGGGCTTCACCATCGTAAGAAAGTCTCCAACAGCTGAATAAGATGAGCCGCTCTGCTTGAGCGGGCGGCGTCCGGCGGCGCGCCTTGCCATAGGCATATGCCCCTGTCAAAGCGCAGCGCTTGGCACAGCAGTCGACATCGGACGACGCCGGGCGGCGAGCGCTGGTCATCGCCGTCGATGGGCCGGCGGCAAGCGGCAAGGGCACGATCGCCCGCGGCCTCGCCCGCCACTTCGGCCTGCCGCACATGGATACCGGCCTTCTGTACCGGGCGGTCGCGCTCAACCTGTGGCGCTGGGGAGGCGACCCCGGCAATGAATTCGCGGCCCTGCGCGCCTGCGACGAGCTCCCGCCCGACATGGATGACCCGGAGCTGCGCAGCGAGCCGGTGTCGAAGATCGCCTCGGTCATTTCGACGTACGAAGGCGTGCGCGCCGCGTTGCTCGAGCGGCAGCAGGATTTCGCGCGCCAGCCGGGGGGCGCCGTGCTCGACGGCCGCGACATCGGCACCGTCATCGCACCCGATGCCGATGCGAAGCTGTTCGTCACTGCCACTGCCGAGGTGCGCGCCGAGCGCCGGCTCAAGGAATTGGCGGGGCGGGGCATGCACGCTCATTTGACTGAAGTGCTCGCCGACATCCGCTCGCGCGACGAGCGGGATTGCGGCCGCGCCGTGGCCCCGCTCAAGCCCGCGCCCGATGCGATGCTGCTCGACACCAGCGCGCTGGATGCCCAAGCCGCGATCGCGGAGGCGGTGCGGCTGGTTGAAGAGCGGATCGCGGCGCTCTAGCCGCCGCCCGCGATAAATTTCGCGTTTACGTAGGACAATTTTCACCACTTGCTGCCACAAGGGCGCGGGGCATGAAGTGGACCAGCGCGTGAGTAAGGCCAGAAGCAAGGCAGTTCGCATCGCGAGCAGCCACGTCATCACCAGTTGCGCGACGATCGCGGCGATCCTCCTGTTCGTCGCTCTCGGCAGCCAGATCGTGCCGCCCGCGGTGGTCGGCAGCGTGCTGCCGGATTCGGCAAGCACGCTGAAGGTCGCCTTCCTGCTCAACATCGCGATCATCCTGTTCGGCTGGCGGCGCTCCAAGGACCTCAAGGACGCGCTCGACGCCTATGAGGCGGCCGAGCGCCTCGCCCAGACCAACGCCAACACCGATCCGACCACCGGCCTCGCCAACCGCCGCGAGCTGATGCGCACGCTCGACGAGATGGTCGAGGCAAAGGCGGACGGGGTGCTGCTCGTGCTCGACCTCGACCATTTCAAACGGATCAACGACCTTCACGGGCACCTTGCCGGGGACAAGGTGCTGCGCCACGTCGCCAATGCGCTTTTGCGCAATGCCCCGAAGGGCGGCTGCTGCGCCCGCACCGGCGGCGACGAGTTCGCGATCCTCATGCCCGCATTGTCCGACGCGGCGGCCGAGAGCGTCGCCGAGGAGGTCCTGGCCCAGCTTGCATCGCCGGTGTTCGTCGAGGGCGCGCAGGTCCAGGCCGGCGCCTCGATCGGCCTTTCCCGCATGAGCGACTGCCGGAACGACGAAGAGGTCCTTCGGCGCAGCGACGTCGCGCTGTACGGCGCAAAGCGGGGCGGGCGGAACATGTTCGCCTGGTTCGACCAGGAGCTCGAGCGCGAGCTTGCCGATCGCCTGCAGCTCGAGGAAGACATTCGCCGCGGGATCAAGAACGGCGAGTTCGTGCCCTTCTTCCAGCCGCTGGTCGACCTTGCCAGCCGCGAGATCGTCGGCTTCGAAACCCTCGCGCGCTGGCGTTCGCCCAAGCGCGGCCTGCTCGAGGCCGAGGCCTTCATCGAAAGCGCCGAGCGCACCGGGCTGATCGGCCCGCTGACGCTGAGCGTGGTCGAACAGGCGCTCAAGGAGGCGCGCAACTGGCCGGGCAACCTCAAGCTGGCGGTCAACGTCTCGCCGGTCCAGTTCCGCGACCCGACGCTCGCCGAACAGATCCTCAAGCTGCTTTCGGCCACCGGCTTCCCCGCGCATCGCCTCGAGATCGAGATCACCGAAGGCTCCCTGCTCGAAGACCGCGAGCAGGTGCTGACTATCATCCACAGCCTCAAGAATGTCGGGATCCGGATCAGCCTCGACGATTTCGGGACCGGCTATGCAAGCCTTGCGCAGGTCAACCGCCTGCCGCTCGACCGGATCAAGATCGACAAGAGCTTCATCACCACCATCGTCAAGAGCGAACAGACCGCGGCGATCGTCAACACCATCGCCGGCCTTGGCCACACGCTGAACGTGCCGATCACCGCCGAAGGGGTGGAATCCGAGCAGATCCGAAGCGCGCTCAGCAAGTTCGGCTGTTCCGAAGCCCAGGGCTGGCTGTTCGGCCGCGCCGTCTCGGCCGACGCCGTTCGCAGTTTTCTTGCGATGCAACAGCCCGGCGACGTGCCGGAGGAAGCGCCGGACGATGCTTCGGCCGCGAAGTCGCGAGCCCGCCGCTGGTAGGAGCGGCCTAGTTGCTGCCGATGTTGGCCGGGGCGAGCGAGGCTCGGTCGAGCCCGTAGACGTCGCGCGCGAAAGCGATCTCCTCGCCGTCCGGGCGCGCGGTCAAATAGAGTAAGTAGATCGGCACCCCCTGGTCGACCTGCACCAGCTGCTCGACGCCGTCGCCGGGCAGCTCGGGCTCCCGCCCGAGCAGCCAGCGCGCGAGCGCTTCCGGGCGTTCCAGCCGCACGCAGCCGAGGCTGAGGGTGCGCGCGGCCCTGGCGAACAGACCCTTGTGCGGCGTGTCGTGCAGGAAAATCCCCTGGTCGTTGACGAAGCCGAACTTCATCCGGCCCATCATATTGTTGCCGCCGGCCCTTTGCCGGACGTTGGCCTCGATCTCGCCGGCCGCGACCGCTTTCCAGTCGATGCTGTCGGGATCGACCGGTTCGGCGCCATCCCCGAACTGGGAAACGGTCTCGTAGCGCGCGAGCTTCAAATAGGATGTGCCGCGCTTGAGGATGATCGGGGCCACCGTGCGGCGCGTGACGTCCTGCGGAATGTGCCAATAAGGGTTGAACGTCACATAATGGATGGTCCCGGCAAGAAGCGGGGTCTGCGCGCTCGTCTTGCCGACGATCACCTTCATGCGGTCCGCGACCTGGCCATCCTCGATCGTCATCAGCTCGGCGTTGGCGATATCGACGAGGATTGCGCGGCCGCGCGGCGGAAGAAGCCGCAGCCGATCGAGCGACGCGAGCACGCGCGGGTCGTCGCTGAGGCCCTTATGCAATGCCGCAGAGCGCAGCGCCCAATAGAAAGGGTTGATCCGAACGGCCGCGTCGACATGCGCTTCGAGCGACGGCGCGGCGAGCGCCTGGGCGAGGATGGACGAGGCGGACTGGGGCACCGGTGCCAAAGCGGGATCGCCGAAGCTGACGCCCGCGACCGGCCGCTTGAGTGCTTGCACGTAGCGCACCCAGGCGCTGGAAATGACCTTGTCGTCGTCCGGCAGGCCGCGCGCGAGGCCGGCTTCGACGGCCGCGGCCAGCGCCGGTCCTTCGGCAAAGCCGTCGACCCTCGCTTCGCGCAGCCGCTGCGCGAGCCTTGCAGCGCCGGCCCGTCCGGGTTCGGTCAGCCACAGCAAGGTCCCCGGACGCGCTGCATAAAAAGGCGCCACGCTGGTGTCCACGGCGACAGGGGCAAGAAGCGGGGCGGGGGATTGGACGGGCGTTGGGACCACGTCCTGCGCGTGGCTGGCAGAAGCGGCGATGGTCGCGACCAGCGCGAGGCACCAAGGTCGAATGGCTGGCGTCGAACGTCCCATCTCGGCGCCACGTTAACGCGTTAACGCGTTGGGTGGGAGAGATTTTTTCGCGGACGGAAAGCGCTCGATCTTGGCGCATCGGGGAACTTTTCCGCGGGGGCGGTGTTGCGACTGACGGCTAGGTTCAACCCTTTGGGCCGGGCATGAAGGAGCGGGATCCATGATCGAATTTGATCCGCGCACGTTGCTCGCCATCGCTTTCGCCTGCCTCGTCGCGGGCACGGTCCTGATGATGAGCAATCACTTCGCCAGCTATGTGCGCCGCTCGGTCTCGCTCGGCTCCTTCTTCTGCTTCGCGCTTGCGGTGCTCGCGATCGGCGCCGCGTCCCTGTCCGGCAATTGGACCGTCGATGGCAGAGCGCATGAGAGCCAGGGGCTCGCCGGAAGGGTGCTTGTCGCCAAGTCGGCCGCATCGATGAACCTGCGCGAGGGCGCCGGCGGCCAGCTCAGCGACAGCAGCGGCCGTGCCGCCATGCCCGACCTCGACTCAGGGCCGATCGGCTAGCGAGGCCCGCTCGCCGTCTCCTCCAGGTTGCTCTCACGGTGTCACTAAGCTAATGCGCGCGCCGTCCGACGAACGCTAAGTCGTTCGCGGCAGCCCGCTTTCTCGCGAGCGCGTAAGAGTCCGGAAGCAAACCGGCACTCTTAACGCGCCCTTTTGTCTGGGCTCTGCCGCGCTCACCGGTTCGCAGGGCGCTGTCCGCGCATGGGGCTCGGGCGGCACGACGTTTGACCAGGTCCGCATGTTGGAGCCGGCCACGGTGGCCCGGCGCGGCAGGCCGATTTGAAGAGTGAAAGACCCAAGACGCATGGCAACGACCACATTTCCGACCCGCGACGATTTCGCGGCCCTTTTGAATCAAAGCCTCGGCGGCGAGAATGAAGCCTTCGAAGGCAAGGTGGTGAAGGGCACCGTCACGGCAATCGAGAATGACATGGCTGTCATCGACGTCGGCCTGAAGAGCGAAGGCCGGGTCCCGCTGCGCGAGTTCGCCGCGCCCGGCCAGAAGGCCGAGCTCAAGGTCGGCGACGAGGTCGAGGTCTATGTCGACCGGGTCGAGAACAGCGCAGGCGAAGCGATGCTCAGCCGCGACCGCGCCCGCCGCGAAGCCGCGTGGGACAAGCTCGAGAAGGAATTCGAGGCCGGCAACCGCGTCGAGGGCGTGATCTTCGGCCGCGTCAAGGGCGGCTTCACCGTCGATCTCGGCGGCGCCGTGGCGTTTCTCCCCGGCAGCCAGGTCGACATCCGGCCGGTTCGCGACGTCCAGCCTCTGATGGACCTGCCGCAGCCGTTCCAGATCCTGAAGATGGACCGCCGCCGGGGCAATATCGTCGTTTCGCGCCGCGCAATCCTCGAGGAAACCCGCGCCGAGCAGCGCAGCGGCCTCATCCAGAGCCTCACCGAGGGCCAGGTGATCGAGGGCGTGGTCAAGAACATCACCGATTATGGCGCCTTCGTCGACCTCGGCGGGATCGACGGCCTGCTGCACGTCACCGACATCAGCTACAAGCGCGTCAATCACCCGTCGGAGGTTCTGGGCATCGGCGACACGGTGAAGGTCCAGATCATCCGCATCAACCGCGAAACCCAGCGCATCAGCCTTGGCATGAAGCAGCTTGAAAGCGACCCGTGGGAGGGCGCTTCGGCCAAGTATCCGGTCGGCGGGACGTTCCGCGGACGAGTCACCAACATCACCGAATATGGCGCCTTCGTCGAGCTCGAAGCCGGCATCGAGGGCCTGGTCCACGTCTCGGAGATGAGCTGGACCAAGAAGAACGTTCACCCCGGCAAGATCGTCAGCACCAGCCAGGAAGTCGACGTCAAGGTGCTCGAGGTGGACGAGGAGAAGCGCCGCATCTCGCTCGGTCTCAAGCAGGCGCAGTCGAACCCGTGGGAGGCCTTTGCCGAGGCCCATCCGGTCGGCAGCGTGGTCGAGGGCGAAGTCAAGAATGCGACCGAGTTCGGCCTGTTCATCGGGCTCGAGGGCGACGTCGACGGCATGGTCCACATGTCCGACATCGCCTGGGGCGTCTCCGGCGAGGAAGCGCTCGCGCTTCACCGCAAGGGCGAGATGGTCAAGGCGCAGGTGCTCGACGTCGATGTCGAGAAGGAGCGCATCAGCCTCGGCATGAAGCAGCTCGAAGGCGGCGGAGGCGCTGCGGCGGGCACGGGCGGCGGCGGCAGTGCCGCGGCCGGCGTCAAGAAGGGCGACACCGTCACCGTCACCGTCCGCGCGATCCAGGATGCGGGCCTCGAAGTGCAGGTCGGCGACGACGGCGCCACCGGCTTCATCAAGCGCGGCGATCTTGGACGCGACCGCGACGAGCAGCGCCCCGAGCGCTTCCAGGTCGGCCAGAAGCTCGATGCCATGGTCACTGGCTTCGACCGCTCGAAGAAGCCCAATTTCTCGGTCAAGGCGCGCCAGATCGCCGAGGAGAAAGAGGCGGTCGCCCAGTACGGCAGCTCGGATTCGGGCGCGTCGCTCGGCGACATCCTGGGCGCCGCGCTCAAGGAAGCTCAAGCGAAGAAGAAGTAAGCCAAGTGGTTCAATACGCGGCGTTCCTTTACCGGGACGCCGCGTAAATGCTGCTTGCGCAAACACGACTTTCCTGACAGCCTGAATCCCAAGGGCCCCGTTGCGTGACGGGGGTGGGGGCCGATCCAAAGCTCAGCGGGGACCGCCAATGATCCGTTCAGAACTGGTGCAAAAGCTGTGCACCGACTTTCCCGACCTGACCCAGCGCGAGGTCGAGGGGATGGTCGGCGCCATCTTCGATTCCATCACCGAACAGCTCGCCCGCGGCGGGCGTGTCGAGCTGCGCGGCTTCGGCGCCTTCTCGACGCGGCAGCGCGACGCGCGCGTCGGCCGCAATCCGCGCACCGGTGAAGCCGTGTCGGTCAACGCCAAGCGCGTGCCCTATTTCAAGCCGGGCAAGGAAATGCGCGAACGTCTCAATCTGCAGGAAGCCACCGCCGAGTTATAATTGCCGCGCGCAGCCCGTCTGGGATTGCCGCGCGCACGCCAGTCCCCCAGACTGGCCGAGCACGGCAATGGCGAGCACGGCAATGCGCAGGCGGACGTGGCGGAACCGGTAGACGCTGGAGACTTAAAATCTTCTGCCCCTGAAGGGCGTGCGGGTTCGAGTCCCGCCGTCCGCACCAGCACAACGCGCAGGCCATCCGGGGGATGGCCGAGCATTGTGCTCCGCAGCCAATCCGGGGCATTGGCGAGGACAATGCTCCGAAGCGAAGCGAACGTGCCCGCAGCCAGTCCGGAGGATTCGACGCCATTCTGCGTAGCCAAGCGACCTGGATCGCACCCTTTCAGTGGCCAATTCGTCCACTTCCGAGAGCAATTTCTTAAAGGTTGCAAGCTAGTCCGAAGCCGGTGTCGAGTGGCAGTGGGACGAGTGTGGCCAAGGAGACGAGCTCTCGGCTGTTGAACGCGCGCCGCGACGCGGTCGTGCTGACGGTGCTGATCACCGCGGTGCTGATGCTCATCTGGAACGGCAGCGCCTTCTTCAACAGCCTGCCGATCAGCGACGAGGCGTTCGGCCCCGACGTGCGCATTGCCAGCACTGCGCTGACGCTCAACGTGGCGCTGATCCTGTTCGGCTGGCGCCGCTATGTCGACCTCCAGCATGAATCCGAGATGCGCGCCGAGCAGGAGCGGCGCGCCGCCGTGCTGGCAACGACCGATCCCGTCACCGGCCTGTGCAACCGCAAGGGATTTGCCGACCGCGGCGCTTTGCTGTGCGCGGCCGCGGCCGAGCGCGGCGACGATCTCGCCATCATCTCGCTCCAGATTCACCGCTTCAAGTCGGTCAACGACCAGCACGGCTATGAGATCGGCGATCGCCTGCTCAAATCGGTGGCCGATGCGCTGATCGAGGAACTCGGCGGCGATGCCGTGATCGCGCGCCTCGGCGGCGACGAATTTGCCGTGGCGCTGGCGGTCGGGGCGGATTCGCGCGGCCGGGCCGAAGCGGCCGCCGAAACCGCGCTGCAGATCGCCACTCGCCCGCTTCTTCTCGACGAGCGCATCATCCAGGCCGGGGCGTTCGCGGGGATCGCCGCGACCAAGGCCGGCGACGCCGGCATTCCCGACCTCTTGCGCCGCGCCGACATCGCGCTCGACCATGCGCGCAGCGGCCGCGTCGGCCGCCCGGTGTGGTTCGACGCCGGCATGGAGCGGGCGCTGATGGCCCATGTCGAGATCGAGCAGGGGATCCGCTTCGGTCTCGAGCACGGGCAGTTCGTCCCCTATTTCGAGCCGCAGGTCGATCTTGCCACCGGCGAGATCGTCGGCTTCGAGGTGCTGGCCCGCTGGATCCATCCGCTGTCGGGCGTGATCGGTCCGGAGGTGTTCATTCCGGTCGCCGAGGAGATCGGCCTGATCGGGCGGCTGTCCGAGCATGTGATCGGCGAAGCGCTGCGCGAGGCTTCGGGCTGGGACCGCAAGGTCAAGGTTTCGGTCAACATTTCCCCCACGCAGCTGGCCGACAGCTGGCTTGCGCAGCGGATCGTGCGAATGCTCGCCGAAAGCGGGTTTCCGGCCGACCGTCTGGTGGTCGAAATTACCGAAAGTTCGCTTTTTACCGACCTCGACCTCGCCCGCACGATCGTCACCAGCTTGAAAAATCAGGGGGTTCGGCTGGCGCTTGACGATTTCGGGACCGGATTTTCCTCGCTCGCTCACCTGCGCTCGCTGCCGTTCGACATCATCAAGATTGATCGCAGCTTCGTCAGCAACATCGGCGCCAAGCGCGAAAACGCGGCGATCATCCGCGCGGTGACCACGCTCGCGGCCGCGCTTCGGGTTCCGGTCTGCGTCGAAGGGATCGAAAGCGAGGCCGCCTATGACGCGGTCGTAATGCTTGGCTGCGAGATCGGCCAGGGCTGGTATTTCGGCAAGCCGATGCCGGCCGAGGAAGCCCGCGAGCTGGTCTCCGACCGGCCGCGCGAGGGCGGCGAGAGCTATTCCAGCGCCGTAAACGGCTAGACGACAACCCCAATTGCCAGCCTCTCGCGTCCCATCGCGGGACAGCGGGAGCCGTTGCCGCGTGCGCGGGTTTTGAACATGGTAAAAGCCGCGTTAAGGACTTGCCATGCAGCTCGCTCGACCAGTTTGCGCGACCCACCCGCTACGCTTCGGCCGCGGCCCGGCGCGGACGCTGGCGGCCGCGCCCGCCGCGTCAGGCAGCGCCGCAGAGGATCTGAAGCTGTTCGCGACGACCTTCGCCGCCGGCTTCGTTTTCGTGTCGGTATTCCTCGCCTAGTTACAGGCGAGGTGCAGCTTCCAGCCCAGCCAGGCGGCAATCACGCTTGCAACGGCGACGATCAGCAGGCTGTCGGCGACGGTGACCTCGAATGCGCCGATGGCGATGGCGAGGATCAGGGTCGCGGCGACCATGCAGCCTGAATTGACGATGTTGTTGGCCGCGATCGTCCGGGCCGTCTCGGACTTGGGCACGGTCGTCGTCAGGAAGGCATAGAGCGGCACGACGAACATGCCGCCCGCGACCGCCGTGCCGAACAGGTCGACGAGGATCATCCAGCTGTTCGGCAGAGCGAGGAATGCCGAGATCGAATGGAGCGCGCCGCCGTTTTCGGGCCAGCCGTGGACTCGCCGGTAAAGGTCGAGCACGAACGCGCCCATGGCGAGGGCCGAGACGGGTGAGAAACGCGCCGACACCTTGCCCTTGAGCAGCCAGTTCACGAACACCGAACCCACGGCCACGCCGACCGAGAAGACGGCGAGGAACAGCGTCGCCACGGTCTGATCGGAATCGAGGCTGTTCTTGACCAGCGGCGGAAACTGGGCGGCGAGAACTGCGCCCATCGCCCAGAAGAAGCTGATCGACAGGATAGCGAGGAACAGCCGGCGGACGTGCAGCGTCGCGCTGATCAAGGTGACCGACGCGCGGATGATGTGCCAGTCCATCCCGCGCTTGGGAAAGCCGGGGATCTCCGGCTCGTCGACCGGCGGTGCAGGGGGCACGTACCCGCCGGCGATACGGCCGATGATTGCGACGACCAGGACCGCCGCGGCGGCGAGCTCCGCAT
This sequence comes from Sphingomicrobium sp., assembly GCA_035540475.1. Taxonomy (GTDB): domain Bacteria; phylum Pseudomonadota; class Alphaproteobacteria; order Sphingomonadales; family Sphingomonadaceae; genus Sphingomicrobium. Next base: position 18,348 of record DATLGK010000078.1, on the reverse strand, counting down.
GATAGCTTCCGTCCGGCCGCTGCAGGACGAGGAGGCCGCCCATGATCGTCCCGCCAAGGATCGCGATGTAGGTCCCGGCCTCGACCAGGCCGGTCCCGCCGAGCACCTCGTCGCGCTCGAGATGCTGCGGCAGAATCGCATATTTGATCGGTCCGAAGAAGGTCGAATGGATGCCCATCGCAGCGAGCGCCGCGAGCAGCAGCGGGATATTGTGGATCAGCAGGCCAACGGCGCCGAACAGCATGATGACGATTTCGGCGGTCTTGACGATGCGGACGATGCGGGCCTTGTCATAGGCGTCTGCCAGCTGTCCCGACAGCGCCGACAATAGGAAGAAAGGCGCGATGAACAGGCCGCCGGCGATCGCGCTGAACGTCGCCTCCTGCTCGGCGTCGCGATAGATGCCGTAAATGACCAGCAGGACCATCGAGGTCCGGAACAGATTGTCGTTGAACGCCCCGAGGAACTGGGTGACGAAAATCGGCAGGAACCGCCGGGTGCGGACCAGGTGCAGCGAGTCATGCATCAGGGGATACGCCGCCCGGCGCGAGGAGAGGGCATGGCTCGCCGGTGTAGCGGCTCCGGCCAAACCGGCAAGCGGCAGCGGGCCCTCTTTGGTACTCGACTGTGTTTCGCGTATCAGGCGCGCCGATGCTGTCCGTGCCGAACCTTCTGACGCTGTCGCGGATCCTCGCCGTGCCGATGCTCGTGTTCCTGCTGTGGAAACCGACGCCGCTCGACTATGCGATCACCTTCGTCATCTACTGCATCGTTGGCATCACCGATTATTTTGACGGTTATCTGGCCCGCGCCCAAGGGCAGATTTCCCGGCTCGGCCAGTTCCTCGACCCGATCGCCGACAAGATCATGGTGGCGGCGGTGATCATAATGCTCGCATCGACCCGCAAGGCGGTCGAGGAACCCGTGATTCACGGGCTGCACATCATTCCGGCGCTGATCATCCTGCTGCGCGAAATCATCGTCTCGGGGCTGCGCGAATTCCTCGCCGGGCTTCAGGTTTCGGTGCCCGTCAGCGCACTTGCCAAATGGAAGACGACTTTCCAGCTGGTCGCTCTTGGCGCCCTGATCCTCGGCGGCGCGGTTCCCGCCTATCCCTGGGTGCATGAGGTGGGGATTGCGAGCCTTTGGGCGGCGGCGGCGCTGACCCTGGTGACCGGCTACGATTATATGCGGATCGGGCTCAAGCACATGGATTGAGCGGGCGAATGCGGACTAATCGATTTTCCCGCATTCACTGACGAGAACAACTCATTTTCCCCATGAGCCGCAAAGTCCTACTCGGGCCCGATTCTTGAAAATCTGGAGGCACGAGACATGGACGCAAAGACCAGCGGCAGCCCACTTAGCGACCCTTCGAAGGAGCCGGCCGCGCTCCGCTCGTTGCTCGGGCGCACCAATCGCGACTGGTGGCCGAACCAGCTCGCGCTCGACATCCTGCCGCAGCCGTCCGACCCGATGGGCGACGATTTCGACTATGCCGAGGCCTTCCAGGAGCTCGATTACCAGGCGGTCAAGCGCGACCTGACCGCGCTGATGACCGACAGCCAGCCGTGGTGGCCGGCGGACTATGGTCACTATGGCCCGTTCTTCATTCGCATGGCCTGGCACAGCGCCGGCACCTACCGCATCGGCGACGGCCGCGGCGGCGCCAATTCGGGGCAGCAGCGCTTCGCTCCGCTCAACAGCTGGCCGGACAACGCCAACCTCGACAAGGCGCGCCGGCTGCTGTGGCCGATCAAGCAGAAATATGGCGCTAAATTGAGCTGGGCCGACCTGATGATCATGGCCGGCAATGTCGCCTTCGAATCGATGGGCGCGCCGGTGTTCGGCTTCGGCGGCGGCCGTGCCGACGTCTATGAGCCCGAGAAGGACGTTTACTGGGGCACCGAGGAGGAATGGGTCGGGAAGGGCGCCAAGCCGCGCATGGGCGACGATGCTGGAAAGGCGCTCGAGAACCCGCTCGCGGCGGTCCAGATGGGCCTCATTTACGTCAATCCCGAAGGCCCGGGCGGAAGCACCGACCCGCTGGCCTCGGCCAAGGAGCTGCGTCAGACCTTCCACAATATGGGCATGACCGACGAGGAGACGGTCGCGCTGACCGCCGGCGGCCACACCTTCGGCAAGTGCCACGGTGCGGGCGACGCTTCGAAGGTCGGCGCCGAGCCGGAAGGCGGCGATATCGCGCAAATGGGCCTCGGCTGGACCAGCGAGCATGGCTGCGGGATGGCCGACGACACGATCACCAGCGGCCTCGAAGGCTCTTGGTCGCCCACTCCGACCCAGTGGAACATGAACTATTTCCGGATGCTGCTCGATTACGAATATGAGCTTGTCACCAGTCCCGCCGGCGCCAAACAATGGCAGCCGAAGGATGTGAAGCCCGAGGACATGGCCCCCGCGGCCCACACGCCCGGCAAGCGCGTCCCGACGATGATGACGACCGCCGATATGGCGTTCCGGGAAGACCCGGAATTCCGCAAGATCTCGGAGCGGTTCCGCGACGATCCTGAATATTTCGCCGACGCGTTTGCGCGCGCCTGGTTCAAGCTGTGCCACCGCGACATGGGCCCGAAGGTCCGTTACCTCGGCCCCGAGGTGCCGCAAGAGGACCTCATTTGGCAGGACCCGATTCCCGACTGCGATCACCCGCTGATCGACGAGGGCGACATCCGCCAACTCAAGCAGCGCATTCTCGATACCCGCCTTGGCGTCGCCGCGCTTGTGAAGGCGGCCTGGGCGGCGGCGTCGACCTACCGCGGAACCGACCACCGCGGCGGCGCCAACGGCGGCCGCATCCGGCTCAACCCGCAACGCAACTGGGAAGTGAACGAGCCCGACGAGCTGTCCCGCGTGCTCGAGGCCTATGAGGGCATCAAGCGCGACTTCGACGGCGGCGCATCGGGCGGCAAGAAAGTGTCGATCGCCGATCTCGTCGTCCTCGGCGGATCGGCCGCGGTCGAAAAGGCGGCGCGCGATGCGGGATTCGATGTCGAAGTCCCGTTCACGCCCGGGCGGACCGACGCGAGCCAGGACTGGACCGACGTCGAAAGCTTCGCGGTGCTCGAGCCCAAGGCCGACGGCTTCCGCAACTATCTGCGCACCGACGTCAATTATCCGGTGCCGACGGAGGAGCTGCTGATCGACCGCGCGTCCCTGCTGCGCCTGACCGTGCCGCAGATGACGGTTCTGGTTGGCGGCCTCCGGGCGCTGGGGGCGACCTTCCGCGGCGAAAAGCACGGCGTTTTGACCGACCGGCCGGGCCAGCTGACCAACGACTTCTTCGTCAATCTGCTCGACATGGGCACGGCGTGGAACCCTGAGGGCGATCACCTGTTCGTCGGCACCGATCGCCAAAGCGACGAGCAACGGTGGACGGCGACCCGGGTCGACCTTGTGTTCGGATCCAATTCGCAGCTTCGCGCGGTGTCCGAAGTCTATGCGGCCGAGGATGCGCGCGAGAAGTTCGTTCGCGACTTCATCACCGCCTGGAACAAGGTCATGAATGCCGACCGTTTCGACCTTGCGCGGAAGTCCGGGAGGTGGACCGAAAAGACCAGCGGCGCGGGCGTGAGCACGGCGCAGCCGGTGGGCGTCGAATAAGGGGACCGGTCCCGGCGGCCTCTAGGCCGGCAGCGCCGGCTCGCGCGGTTTCGGCTGGTCGACGGCCGCGGTCTCGCGAATGAGGTCGCCGGCGAGCCGCCGCAGGCTCGCCGCGAGCAGCTGAAACTCGCGCTCGCGCGGGCTCGACCGGCGCCAGATCAAGGCGATCCGGCGGTAGGGATGATCCGATCGGAGCGGGCGCGTGTCGACGCCGGTGCCGCTGAGGATCCCCGCTTCGATCGCCATGGCGGGGATGAAGGTCACGCCCAGGCCGTTGTCGACCATCTGCACCAGGGTGTGGAGCGAGGTCCCCATCATGGCCGCATGGGCGCGAAGCTCCGGCCGATTGCAGGCGGATAGCGCATGGTCCTTCAGGCAATGGCCGTCCTCGAGCAGGAGCATGCGGTTCTCGTCGATTGCCTCGGCTGGGACCGCATTCCCGCGCGGCGCCTCGCCGGCGGGGAAGGCGACGAAAAGCGGATCGTCGAACAGGAGCGCGCGATCGACGTCGCCGCAATTGAACGGAAGGGCGAGAAGCACGCAATCGAGCTGGCCGCGGCGGAGCGCTTCGCAGGCGGCGCTGCTGGTTTCCTCGCGCAGATAGAGCTTGAGGTCCGGCCACTGGTCGCGCAGCCGCGGCAGCATGGTCGGCAGCAGAAAGGGCGCGATGGTCGGGATCACGCCCATTCTGAGCTCGCCGTGCAGCGGCTCGCCCTCGGAGCGGGCCATCTCGGCAAGCTCCTCGGTCTCGCGCAGCACCTGCGTCGCCTTGTCGGCGATCTTCTCGCCAAGCGCGGTGAAGCGGACGACGCGGCGGGTGCGTTCCACCAGCGTGATGCCAAGCAGGGTCTCGAGCTCGCGCAGCCCGGCCGAAAGGGTCGACTGGGTTACGAAACACGCTTCGGCCGCTTTGCCGAAATGGCCGTGGCGGCGCAGCGCCACCAGATACTGAAGCTGCTTGACGGTCGGGAGGTGCACCAGCGGTCTAATCGAAAAATCCAATCACAGTCAGCATTGTAATGCACTTGAACGATGGGCGCCAGCCGCCCAGATGGATTCAGACAGAGAGGCCGGTGTCCCCTTCTCCGGCCCTTTCGGAAGGGGCGGGCTGTCCCCCTGGCCCGCCCCTTTTTCGTCGCGATCGCAGTTGGAGCGGTTGGCGATCGAAGCCACCTTTCATTTGCGCTGAGCCCGACCTAAATTGCACTTTGCAACGGCAAAGGGTTCATTCGCTTGCAGTCCGGGCTGATCGCTTTTCTCGACTCGGTCAAATCGCGGGACCCTGCCGCGCGCTCCCGCTGGGATGTGCTGTTCTATCCGGGCGCCTGGGCACTGGCCCTGCACCGGGTCGCGCATTGGCTGTGGGAGGGGCGGCTCTATTTCCTCGCGCGGCTGGTCAACCATTTCGCGCGCTTCCTGACCGCGATCGACATCCATCCGGGCGCCAAGGTCGGCAAGCGCTTCTTCCTCGACCACGGCTTCAGCGTAATCGGCGAAACCGCCGAGATCGGCGATGACGTGACCATCTACCAGAACGTCACGCTAGGCGGCACCAACCCGACGGCCGGCGTCGGCGGCAAGCGCCACCCAACCATCCGCTCGGGCGTGGTGATCGGTTCGGGCGCGCAGGTGCTCGGCCCGGTCGAGGTCGGCGAGGGCGCCAAGATCGGCGCCAATTCGGTGGTCACCAAGGATGTCGCGCCGGGCTCCACGGTGGTCGGCATTCCGGCCAAGCCGGTCCCGCTCGACACCGTCCATTACAGCCCCGGCTTCGTGCCTTACGGCACGCCCTGCGCCGAAGAGTGCGACCCGGTTCGCGCGCGGATCAATGAACTCGAGCATGAGCTGGAGCAGCTGCGCGCCGAGCTTCGAGCGCTCAAGGTCGCGCGCCAGCCGCAGCCTAAGGTCAAGAGCGCTTGAGCGTAATTGCGCCGTTCCCGGCTCCCTGGGACCGGCGCCCAATCGCCACTTTCGACCGCAGCGAACTGACGCGTATCCTCGACCTTTACGGGCGGATGGTCGCTGCCGGCCACTGGCGCGATTATGCGCTTCGGATCGATCCCGACGTGGCCGTGTTCGCGGCCTTTCGGAGGCATAGCGAGCGCCCCGAGATCCGCATCGAGAAACGGCCTTCGCTTCGGCTCAAGCAGGGAGCGTTCGCACTGGTCGGCGAACATGGCGCGGTGCTCAAGCGGGGCCACGAGCTTCCAGGCGTGCTGGCCCCGCTCGAGCGGCGGCTCATGCGGCTGATTGGCTGACCGCGGGACGGTCGAGCATCGGCAGGCGCTCGCGCAAGGACTCGGGCAGCGGCCGCACAATCGCCGAGCGGGCCTGGTGCCAGAAGGCCGAAAGCAGCAGCAGCGCGGAGCCGATCACCAGCGCCGTCAGCGCAACATTGAGCTCCACCGCGCCGAACTTCTTGAACAGGTCGGCGAGCGCCCACAGCACGTAGGCGAGCGCGGAGACGAGCAGCGCGCGGCGGTCGACGGCAAGGGCGGTGAGGCCGAGCGCGATGTAGAGCAGGACCACGACCAGGCCTTCGCCGAGACTGGCGCTGCCGTTGTTGAGGCCGAGCAAGGTGAAGACCGGGTGGACGATCATGGGCGCGGCAAGCAGGTGGAGCCAGAAGGCTACGTCCGAGCGGCGCGTCAGCCGCGCGCGGTCGGACGCATCCCACCACATGGCGAAAAGGAAAATGCCGACGCCGAGGAGCAGGACCAGGCCAAGGACGATATCCCTCGCCTGGTCGGCGTTCTGGCCGAGGGCGGCCAGCAGCAGCCCGACCGCAATCGCGGCTGCAGCGGCCGCGCCGGCAGCAACCGTGATCGGGACGCGGAAGCGGCGCCAGTGGAGCCACGCGGCGCCCGCTGCGACTGCCCCGCTAAGCGCCGCAAGCACTCCGCCGAGGGCCTGGTTGTTGTCGAGCGTGGTGGTTCCGATCGCGAGCACCAGCGCGAAGATTGCGGTTGCGAAAGTGCCGCCGACGAAGGCGAGCAGAAGCACGATTGAGGGCAGGGCCATCCGCCGCCGGCCGGTGAAATAGAGCGCCAGCGCCCAGGCCGTGGCGGCGATACCAAAGGGGCCCAGGAACGAAGGGCCTTCGCCCTCGATTGCAAGGCCGGCCGACTGACCGACGCTTTGGCCGATCCAGCCGATCGCGAAGAGCAGGATCGCCGACGCGATCGCAACGAAGATATCGTTGAAGCCGGTGACGAGGCGGAATTGTTCTTCGTCAGCAATGAGGGTCGAACGCTGCGCCTCGACATGGGTGCGCAGTGCGTCGGCGGCCTGGGGCGTGATCACACCGGCGGCGACGGCGTCGTCGAGCTCCTGCTGGCTGTACATGGCGGTCCTCCAAAATGCCGGAGGGCCTTAGCTCGATGTGTATTATTGTGTCAATACACTAGTGCAGGAACGGCGGGCGCCCGGGAAAGGGGGAGAGGACCAGGGCGCCCGCCGAGGCAGTGATGTCGTCAGCGACACCGGACTCGGTTGCGCTCTATGCTGCGGCCGATCAGGGCGCCGGCCGCTGCGCCGATGATCGTCCCGGTCGCGCGCTCGCCGCGCGTATCGATGGTACGCCCGACCAAAGCGCCCCCGGCCGCGCCGACGATCAGCCCGGTGGTGCCGTTGGGCCGCTTGCAGCGCAGGCGTCCGTGGGAATCGCGCCAAACCTTGCCCTGATAATATTGGCCGTGCGCTGCCGCCGGCGTTTCGATCGCCGGTACGAGAAGGCCCATGGCCGCGAAGCCAAGCATGATTTTCTTCATTTCCCATGTCCCCGCAATGGTCAGTGACCTGCACGCTGCGCGCCGTTTCTCCGGGATTCGAGGGGCGGGTAAACGCTGCGGGGGTCATTAACGCCGAACCGTTGTTGCGCAGGCGACACGAGCCCGCATCGGTATGCGCAAGGTTTACGGGCGCGGCATGGTGGCGCTCAGGCTGGAACGCAAACGGCCCGCCGGAGGCGGGCCGCCGCGTCGGATCGGCCGATCGACCTAATTGCCGCTGGTCGACCCTTTCCGGCCCTGAAGTTCGTTCCAGTTTTCGCGCATGTCGTCGGTCATTCGGCCCCACTCCTTGGCCGTCATGCAGGTCCGATCAAAACCGGAAAGCGTTCCCGTGCGGACCGTCTTCTTGCAAATGATCTTCTCCGGCGCAGCGGCCACGGCCACGGCTTTCGGAGCGTTCAGCGCGGCCGTGCTGTTCGGCAGCCGCCAGTTGATCACGCCTTCCTTGGTGATGGTCTGGGAGGCGGCCATAGGCTCGCGGGGTGCGCCGAATTCGACATGGAGCGTGATGAGATTGCAGGTTTCCTCGTCGAGCAGTTTGTGGCCGCTGCTGTGCGTGACCTCGCACGCTTTCACCGCGCCTTTCGAATCGAGCGTGACCCTGACGCCGACCAAACCTTCCTGTCGTGCGGCAAGCGCGCGCGGCGGATAAAGCTTCAGAAGCGTATCCCAGTTCGCCGCATCCCGGGCTGCCTTGGCGTCAGGCGCGTTCGCGAGCGCCGGAACCGCAGCGATCATTCCGATTGCGAGCAAGAGTGCGTTACGGTGCATGTTTCGACCTTTCCCATGCTTCAGTGAAACTGTCATTCGGTGGAGTTCCCGCATTGCTGCGAGACGGAAATCATTCGCCGGTTGACCCTTTGTGGCGCTGCGCATTGTTCGAAGCATCTCGCGGTTCATTCGCGGTTTTCTGCCCGTCGGCGCGGGGAGTGCACACCCGCTCGCTGCCGACGTTCGAGCCGATTACGGGCACGCGCTTGCAGACCATCTTTGCCGGTGGATCGTCAGCTTTCGAAGCGGCGGTGGACCCGGACGGCGGCGTTGCAGCGACTTGGCCAGCCAGCGCTGCCCCCGCTGCGAGCAATCCAACCAGTGCGGCCGCCGTGACTCTCCACATAACGCGTCTCCCCTTGCGTGTGCGCTGATGTGATCAACAGCGACACGCTTCAGGACAGGCGAGCGCGAGTTTTCCGTAATGACGATTGCTGGAGAGTGACCGCCTGAAGTGTCGAAACTAGTCGCACCGGGTAAGGCTTTGACAGGTGTTTCGTGTGCCCTGAGCGTCGTCCCAGGCCTCCCGCGTCCTGGCCGTGCTGCGCTGCCATTCCGACTTGGTCATGCATCTGCGTTCGAATGCAGCGTTCGATCCGGTTTGAGGGAATCTTTTGCAAATGAGTTCCTCGGGCGGCGGCGCCTCGGCAACGCGCTGGGGCGCGGGCGGGGCGGCTTCGCGAGCCGAACCGGGGAGCCGCCAATTGACCACGCCCTCATAGGACCGTTGCTGCGAGACAGTGACCGTGCTTGCCGTCTTGAACGTGGCGTGGACCATGATCAGCTGACAGGTTTCGAGGTCGAGAAGGGGGTGGCCGCTGCTGTGCGTGATCTTGCACGCGGTCGGGTTGCCGCGTGCGTCGATTTTCACCGTGAACCCGACAAGACCCTCTTCGCGTGCTGCCAGCGCCCGGGCGGGATAGAGCTTGTGCAGCACATCCCAGTTGCGTTCGTTTCGAAGCACGCGCTCCTGGGCTGCCCTGGAATCCGCCTCTTCCGTCGCAGGTGCCAGAGACACGACGGCGCAATCGGCTGCTCCGGCGCCGCACTGCGATCCGCGGGGAATGTTGGTCGCGCGCAAGCTTGCGGCGACGGGTTTGGGAGCATCGGGCGCGGCGCGATCAACCACTCGCCGTCCCGCCAACGTGATCGTGTTGGTACGGTGCCGAGTGTCGACACCGTAGACGTCCCTCAGCAGCTGCGCGAAGGCTTCGACATTGCGCGCAAGGAAACTGCCGCCGACCGAAAGGCTGGCGATCTGCGGATCGTCGATGACGAGCTTCTTCTGGTTGTAGCGGTTGAACTCGGCGGCCGCGTCCGCCAGCGTCACATCGTGGAGCAATAGCCGGCCGGTTCGCCACGCGAGCTGCTCCTGCACGACTTCGGGCGATTTCGTCACCAAGGTGCTTCGGCCGCTGGCGATGGCAACGTCGCCGGCACCAACGGTCGCATGCCGAGCGGCAACGTTCGCTTCGGCGGCATCGACCCTGACGCGTCCCTCCAACACCGCGACCACGAGGTCGCTTTGTTTTCGGCGCACGGAAAATTTCGTGCCGAGTACGGTGATGGTTCGTGTCCCGGCGTAGATGACGAAATTGCGGTTGGGCTGCTTGGCGATGTCGAAGAACGCTTCGCCGCGCTCGAGCCAAACGGCCCGAGTGGTCGCGTTCACGACCGCGCGCAGCTGGGTGTCGGTGTTGAGCTCAACGCGGCTGCCGTCCGGCAGGCTGATGAGCTTGTGTCCGCCGACGGCGGTTTCGAAGCGCAACGGGCTTTGCGTCGGCTGGGGAGCCGAGGACCAGTGCCCCACCAGAAAGCTGAAAACCAGCACGAGCGAGGCCGCCAGCGCCAGGGGCCGCCGCCACGAAAGATCGTCCCAGCGGGCGGCCGGTTGGCTCGGGGCAGCGAGCGCCGCCAATCTGTCGGCTTTGCGCCAGCCGTATTCGAGGCGCCAGAAGGCCACCTTGTGCGCGTCCGACTGCGAAAGCCATTCGTCGAGCCGAACCTGGTCGGCGGCCGACCAGGACGGCTCTTCGCGCTGGAGGAGCCACTGGGCCGCGCGTTCTTCGATTTGCTGCGAGCGATTCATTGGGAATCTCTCCGCAACCGACGCCGGGCAAATGTCGGGCGGCGGATCTTGCCATCCCCGCCCAGCATAAAATCGACGAGCGCGCGCATCCCCTGAGTAATCTGCTTTTCGACAGTATCCGCGCCAATTCCCAGCCGTTCAGCAGTCTCCTTGGTTGTCAGCCCCTCGACCTTCCGCAGCCAGATGACTTCGCGGCAGCGCGGCGGAAGCTGATCGATGCCCTGCTGGGCTCGCCGCAGCTCTTCTCGCGCGCTCAATTGCCGTTCGCTCCCTGCTCCGTGGCATTCCAGCTCGAGGCCGCTCGTGTCGCCCACGAGGTCGATCGAGACCACCTGGTGGCGCTTGGCGCAGTTGATCAGGTGATTGCGAGCGATGGTGAAAAGGTACGCGCGGGTGTGCGCAGGAATCGCCGATCGCGCGCCGATCAGCGCCCGTTCGTAAATCTCCTGCCGAAGGTCGGTCACGTCCGAGGCGACCCTCCAGTTGCGGCGAATGAAGTTCGTCAGCGCTCTCTCAAGAGGAAGCACTTCCGCGCAAAACCACGCGTTGAGGCTCGCCTCATCCACCATGCAATGACGAGCATCTCCAGCCAAACTCTGCCTTTCCAGACTAGAGACAATCTCGGCGTCATTTTCCGGAATGCGCGCGCCCGCGAAAGATGAGAATCACGTTCTGCATGTGAGTGGAGGCCCGAGCCGGAATCGAACCGGCGTGCAAGGATTTGCAGTCCTCTGCGTAACCACTCCGCCATCGGGCCGTGGAGTTCCGGTGCCTTTCCGCGAGCTTGGCGCCGGGGTCAAGTCCGCGCGCCGTCAAACCCGCCGAGGCGAAGCGCTCATCCGTTGGTCTTTCGATGAATGGCAGTTGGCGCATGGCCCGCCGGCTTTTATGAGCGACTTGCATTCCAGCTGTATTATTGGCATATAACACCCATGACGCTTCATACGCCGATTCCCGATCTCGCCGCCGCGCGCTTCGCAATGGTCGAAAGCCAGCTTCGACCGCAGGGCGTGACCGATCCTGCCGTCCTCGAGGCAATGCGCACGATCGAGCGCGAGAAATTCCTGCCGCGCCATACGCGCCCCCTCGCTTATGCGGATCGCGCGGTGTCCGTCGGGGAAGGGCGCTTCCTCGCAGCGCCCGCGGTGCTCGGCCAGCTGCTGACGCAAATGATGCCCGAGGCCGGACAGCGCGCGCTCGTCGTCGGCGCGGGCACCGGCTATTCGGCGGCGGTGCTGGCGGCGATGGGGCTCGACGTCGTCGCGCTCGAAAGCTCCGCGGCGCTCGCGCAGGCCGCGCGGGACGCCGCTGTCGGGGTCGTCGAGGGTCCGCTCGAGGCAGGCCATAGGAAAAAGGCGCCTTTCGATCAGATCCTGATCGACGGGGCGGTCGAATATATTCCCGACGCGATCGTCGATCAGCTCGCCGAAGGCGGGCGGCTGGGCGCAGCGCTGCGCGGCCGCGGCGACATGTCGCGCCTCATCGTCGGCCGCAAAGCGGGCGGGGCATTCGGCCATCTGTCGATCGGTGACGCCGGGGTTCCCGCGCTTCCGGGTTTCGAGCGCCCACAGGCATTCACTTTCTAAAGATAAGGGGCGCTGGAATCGTGGTTCGAAAGCTTCTGACCGCATCGCTGGTGGCTGCGCTGATGGGCGGTACGGCCAGCGCCGACACGCTTCGCGAAGCGCTCGTCTCGGCCTATCGCACGAACCCGACCTTGACCGCCCAGCGCGAAAGCCTGCGCGCGACCGATGCGACGGTGGCGATCGCCAAGGCTGCCGGAAGGCCCCAGGTGAGCGCGACCGTCGGGCTTAACCGGGATCTCGCCCGGAGCGGCATTTTCGACACCGGTGGCAAGGGGCCGACCCTGTCGGCCGGGGTTGACCTCAGCTACCCCTTGTTCAGCGGCGGGGCGGTCAAGAATTCGGTGCGCGCGGCCGAAACGCGGGTCGAGGCCGGACGGGCCACCTTGCGCGCGGTCGAAGGCGACGTGTTCGTGCTGGCGGTTGCCGCCTACATGGACGTGATCCGCGACCGCTCGATCGTCGAATTGAACCAGAACAATGTGAAGGTGCTCGAGACCAACCTCGAAGCCACCCGCGACCGGTTCCAGATCGGCGACCTTACCAAGACCGACGTCGCCCAGTCCGAAGCCCGGCTCCAGCTTGGCCGCTCGCAGCTCGCCGCCGCTCAGGGGCGGCTTGCGGCAAGCGAGGCGACCTATCGCCAGGTGATCGGACATCCCCCGGGACAATTGGCGCCGCCGCCGCCGCTGCCGCCGCTGCCGGCGACCGCCGAGGAGGCGGTTCGCATCGCGCTTGCCAACAATCCCGACCTGATCGCCATCAGCCGCCAGGCGATGGCTGCCGGATACGACGTCAGCGTCGCCCGCGCCGGCCGCCTGCCGACCGTGTCGGGAGTCCTCAGCGAGACCTACGTCAACAATCTCGGCGGATCGAGCGGACCCTTCCGCACGGGAGCAGAGACGACCGCGGGCCTCAATGCGCGAATACCAATCTTCCAGGGCGGTCTTCCGGCCGCTCGCATTCGCCAGGCGCAGGCGCAACAGGGCCAGGCGCTCGAGCGCGTGGTCGAGACCGAGCGCGCGGTCGTGCAGGCCGCGCGCGCGGCCTTCGCCAGCTACCAGGCGGCGCAGCGATCGATCCAGGCGAACAGCGTGGCGGTGCAGGCGAACGAGCTTGCGCTCGAAGGCGCCCGTGCCGAGCAGAGCGTCGGCACCCGCACGGTCATCGAGGTCCTCAATGCCGAGCAGGAATTGCTCAACGCGCAGGTGGCCTTGGTCACGGCCAAGCGAGACGCTTATGTCGCGGGCTTCCAGCTGCTCAACGCCATGGGCCAGGCGGAGGCGCAGGATCTCGGCCTCGACGGCGGTCCACTCTACGACCCGCTCGGCAATTACCGCCGCGTCGCCGGCAATTGGAGCGACTGGTCGAGCGACCCGCGCCGGCCCACGGCCGCGACGCGCACCGTCGATCCGGCCGAGCTCCCGGCCAATCCGGTGGTGACGCCCCAGCTGGTCCCGGGCACGGTCCTGACCGAACCGGTCGTCACCTCAGGCGTGACTCAGCCGCCGCGATAAGCGATATCGCCTGGAGATGGCGTCGCGCGAACCTTCGATGGAAGACATACTGGCCTCGATCAAGAAAGTGATCGCGGAGGAGAAAGAGCTGCGCTCGGCAACGCGGCCGGTCGAGGCGATCGAGGACGAGCCGCTGCCGGAAGAACAGGACGTGGGCGAAGACGATGTGCTGGAACTCGACCAGCCGCTCGCGCCGCCGGCCGACCTCGGCCCGCCCCTGGTTGACGAGCAGGTGGCCGGCCAGAGCCGCCACGCGCTCGAACAATTGCAGACCGTTGCGGCGACCATTCCGGCGCCGCCGCCGGTCAACCCGCTCGAGGAGATTGTTCGCGAGCTGCTCCGGCCGATGCTCAAGCAATGGCTCGACGAGCATCTGCCGCAGATGGTCGAGGACCATGTGAAGCGCGAGATCACCCGCATTACGGGGCGGCCGCTTTAATTCTCCTCCCTGCGAGCGAAGCTCGTGGGGAGGTGGCGCTCACGCGTAGCGTGAGTGACGGACGAGTAGCCGTTCCGGCATGCTGGGAGCATGCCGGCATGCGGCTACTCCCCTCCACCACTGCCTGCGGCAGCGGTCCCCCTCCCCACCGGCTTTGCCGGCAGGGAGGAGCTTGCGTCCGGTCGCTCCTTTGCTACGCCTGCGCCATGACCAAATTCTCGCTCCTCCTCGCCGCCGCAGCCGCCGCGCTTGTGGCATCGCCGCTCGCCGCCCGGCCAATGACCGCGACCGACCTCCAGTCGATGCACCGGCTCGGCTCGCCCGCCGTGTCGCCCGACGGGCGCTGGGCGGTGTTCACCGTCTCGACGACGGAGTGGGACAAGAACAGGCGCGTCAATACACTCCACCGGCTCGACCTTGTTCGTGGCGGCCCGCCGCAAGCGATCCGCGGCGCGGAAAGGGGCCACCACGCCATGTTCACGGCCGATGGCTCGCTGTGGTTCCTGATGCCGGTCGGCGAGCAGGATCAGTTGTTCCGCATGGCGCCGGGCGGGGCGCCGGTGCAGGTCAGCAATTTCACCGGCGAGGTCGGCGGCTTCAAGGTCTCGCGGACAGGGAACAGCGTCGTCGTCTGGGCCGACCGCGACATGCGCTGCGGCGATTTGACCTGCGCCGGCCTTCCTGCCCCGCCGCAACGCGGCAGCGGCCAGGCGTTCGACGAGCTGTTCGTGCGTCATTGGGACACGTGGGCGAAGCCGGGCGTGCGCTCGCGCCTGTTCGGCTTTGCAGTCTCGGGCGGCAGGCTCGCCGGTCGCGGCGTGCCGCTGAGCGGCGCATTGGTGGGCGACACTCCTTCGAAGCCGTTCGGCGGAGGCGAGGAGATCGCTTTCTCGCCCGACGGCCGCACGGTCTATTTCGCGCTGCGTGAGGGCGGACGAAGCGAGCCCTGGTCGACCAATCTCGACATCTTCGCCGTCCCGGTCGACGGAAGCGCTGCCCCGGCCAACCTCACCGCCGCCAATCGCGCGACGGACAATCTCCCGGTCGTCTCGCCTGACGGGCGCACCCTCGCTTATGTCGCAATGGCGCGCCCCGGCTACGAATCCGATCGCCAGGTGCTGATGCTGCGCGATCTCGCCAGCGGGCAGGTGCGGCCGCTGACGCAAGGCTTCGACCGTTCGGTCGATTCGATCGAATGGGCGCCCGACGGCCGCAGCCTGCTGATCACCGCAGCCGATTCGCTTGAAAAACCCGTTTTCCGCGTCGATGCGGCGACCGGCCGGGTGACCCGGCTGACGAGCGACGGGCAGGCCGGAAATGTCCACGCGCTTCCCGACGGCAGCGTGCTGCTGACGCTCAACAGCGTTTACGCGCCGGACGATTTGTTCCGGCTCGATCCGCGGGGCAGGCTGATCAAGCTGACTGCGCTCAACGACGCTCTGCTGGGCCAGCTCGACCCGATCAATTTCCGGAAATTCACCTTCCCCGGAGCCGGCGGCGCCCGGGTCTCGGGGATATCAGTCAAACCGGCGCTCGCCTCCGGTCCGCTACCGGTTCATTTCATCGTGCACGGCGGGCCGCAGGGCAGCTTCGGCAACAGCTGGTCCTACCGCTGGAACCCGCGCCTGTTCGCGTCGCCCGGCTACGGCGTGGTCAGCATCGACTTCCACGGCTCGACCGGGCACGGCCAGGCGTTCACGGATTCGATCAACCGCGACTGGGGCGGCAAGCCGCTCGAGGACCTGAAGCGCGGCCTCGCCCATGCGCTGGCTTCCGACCGCCAGCTCGACGGCAATCGCGTGTGCGCATCCGGCGCCAGCTACGGCGGCTATATGATGTACTGGATTGCCGGCAACTGGCCGGACCGCTTCCGCTGCATCGTCAGCCACAATGGCGTGTTCGATACCCGTTCGATGGGTTTCATGACCGAGGAATTGTGGTTCACCGAATGGGAGTTCGGCGGAACGCCGTGGGAAGCTCCGCGCGAGTATGAGCGCTGGAACCCCATCCTTCACGTCGACAAGTGGCGCACGCCGACGCTGGTGATCATTTCCGACCGCGATTACCGCGTTCCCTACACTCAGGGGTTGGGGGCTTTCACGGCGCTGCAGCGCCGCGGCGTGCCCTCGCGGCTGCTGCGCTTCCCCGACGAAAACCACTGGGTGCTGAAGCCCAAGAACAGCGTCCAATGGTATGACGAAGTGGTCGGCTGGCTGGGGCGGCATCTGAAACAGTAGCGGCATAATCCTCCCTGCCGCGAAGCGGTGGGGAGGGGGACCGCTCAGCGAAGCTGAGTGGTGGAGGGGCCGACCCCTCCGTCAGCCGCGCTGACGCGCGTCTGCCACCTCCCCATCGGCTTCGCCGACAGGGAGGAGGGTCGGGTTGATGCTGCAGCGCGGCATCGCTAACGCGCCCACTCCATGAGCGAGCTTCCCAAGACTTTCGATCCGGCGGCGATCGAGCAGCGTTGGTACGAGCATTGGGAAAGCCGCGGCCTGTTCCGGCCCGACCGGCGAGACGCCGAGCCGTGGACGATCGTCATGCCGCCGCCCAACGTCACTGGCTCGCTGCACATCGGCCACGCGCTCGACAACACGCTGCAGGACATCCTGACCCGCCGCGAGCGGATGCGCGGCAAGGACGCGCTCTGGGTGGTCGGCACCGACCATGCCGGGATCGCGACGCAGATGGTGGTGGAGCGCAATCTCGAAAGCCAGGGCATCAAGCGCGCCGAGATCGGCCGCGAGGCCTTCCTCCAGCATGTGTGGGAGTGGAAGGCGCAGTCGGGCGGCGCGATCACGCGCCAGCTGCGCCGTCTCGGCGCCAGCTGCGACTGGGCGCGCGAGCGCTTCACCATGGACGAGGGTTTTTCAAAGGCCGTCGTCAAGGTCTTCGTCGAGCTCTACAGGCGCGGGCTGCTTTATCGCGCCAAGCGGCTGGTCAATTGGGATCCGAAATTCCAGACGGCGATCAGCGACCTCGAGGTCGAGAACCGCGAAGTGCAGGGCCACATGTGGCACTTCAAATATCCGCTCGCGGACGGCGCGACCTACACCTACGTCGAGCGCGACGCGGACGGGAACGTGCTGTTCGAGGAAGAGCGCGACTACATCTCGATCGCGACCACGCGGCCCGAAACTATGCTCGGCGACGGCGCGGTGGCGGTTCACCCGGACGACGAGCGCTACCGCCCGATCGTCGGCAAGCTGTGCGAGATCCCGGTCGGGCCAAAGGAGCACCGGCGCCAGATCCCGATCATCACCGACGATTATCCCGACCCCAATTTCGGATCGGGCGCGGTGAAGATCACCGGGGCGCACGACCTCAACGACTATGGCGTCGCGCAGCGCAACGGCATTCCCATGTACCGGCTGATGGACGGGACCGCGCACATGCGCAGGGACGGGCCGTCTTACGCGGAGTCGGCCAAACGCGCCGTCGAGATTGCGCGGGGGGCCAAGGCCAGTCCCGAAGAAATCGACGCGCTGAACCTGGTGCCCGAGGAATATCGCGGGCTCGATCGCTACGACGCGCGCAAGGCGGTGGTGGCCGACATCGACTCCGAAGGACTGATGATCAAGGTCGAGGACAAGCCGATCATGCAGCCGTTCGGCGACCGCTCGGGGCTGGTGATCGAGCCGATGCTCACCGACCAATGGTATGTCGATGCGGACACGCTGGCCAAGCCGGCGATCGAGGCGGTGCGTTCGGGCGACATCGCGGTCGTTCCCGAGACCTGGAAGAAGACCTGGTTCAACTGGCTCGAGAACATTCAGCCGTGGTGCGTCTCGCGCCAGCTCTGGTGGGGTCACCGCATCCCCGCCTGGTACGACGAGGACGGCAATGTGTTCGTCGCCGAGACGGAAGAGGAAGCGCGGCGCGAGGCCGGCGACCGCCCGCTCCGCCAGGACGAGGACGTGCTCGACACCTGGTTCTCGTCAGCCTTGTGGCCGTTCGCGACGCTCGGCTGGCCCGAGAAGACCGAGGAGCTGAAGCGCCACTATCCCAACGACGTCCTCATCTCCGGCTTCGACATCATTTTCTTCTGGGATGCCCGAATGGCGATGCAGGGCTTCGAGTTCATGGGCGAGCGGCCGTGGAAGACGCTCTACCTCCACGGGCTGGTCCGCGACGCGAAGGGCCAGAAGATGTCCAAGTCGAAGGGCAATACCGTCGACCCGCTTGGCCTCATCGACAAGTACGGCGCCGACGCCTTGCGCTTCACTTTGGCGGCGATGGAAAGCCAGGGCCGCGACATCAAGCTGGATGAGAAGAGGGTCGAGGGGTACCGCAACTTCGCCACCAAGCTGTGGAACGCGGCGCGCTTCCTGCACATGAATGGGGTGGGGGCAAGCGCGAGCATCGCCGCGCCCGAGGCGACGCTGCCGGTCAATCGCTGGATCATCGGCGAGACCGTCAGGACCGTCCAGGCGCTCGACCTCGCGATGGCGGACTTCCGCTTCGATGAAAGCGCCAACATTGTCTATCATTTCGTCTGGGACCGTTTCTGCGACTGGTACCTCGAGCTGATCAAGCC
>DATLGK010000077.1:0-17548 GCA_035540475.1 Sphingomicrobium sp. | reverse complement strand
CAGCAGCACCCGCTCGTCCTTGCAGACCAGGCCTCGTTCCAGCGCCAGCCGCCACGCGGCGAGCACCGCGCCGCCCTCCGGGCAGAAGAGAAAGCCGTCGTCGCGCGCGGCATCTTCGACCGCCTGCAGGATCGCTTCCTCCGGCACCGCGAGCGCGGCGCCGCCGCTCATCCGAACCGCGCGCAGGATCAGGAAATCGCCGACCGCCTTGGGCACGCGAATGCCGGTCGCGACGGTCGCGGCATTGTCCCACCGCTCGGCGAATTCCTCACTCTTGTCGAACGCACGCACGATCGGCGCGCAGCCTTCCGCCTGGACCGCATACATGCGCGGCCGCTTCGATCCGATCAGCCCGACCGCCTCCAGCTCGTCGAACGCCTTCCACATGCCGATCAGGCCGGTCCCGCCCCCGGTCGGATAGAAGATCGCGTCCGGCAGCTCCCAGCCGAGCTGCTCGGCAAGCTCGAACCCCATCACCTTCTTGCCCTCGAGGCGGTAGGGCTCCTTCAGGGTGGAGCAATCGAACCACAGGCCCTGGGCTGCGCCCTTGCCGACCAGCGCCCCGCATTCGTCGATCTGCCCGTCGGCGACATAGACCCGCGCGCCATAGGCCGCGGTCTCGGTAACGTTGGTTTCAGGCGTTTCGGCCGGGCAGATGACGATCGTCTCGATCCCCGCCCGGGCGCCGTAGGCGGCGAGCGCCGCCCCGGCATTGCCGTTGGTCGGCATGGCGATGCGCTCGATGCCGAATTCGCGCGCCATGGTCACCGCCATGGCCAGGCCCCGCGCCTTGAACGAGCCGGTCGGAAGGCGGCCCTCGTCCTTGACCAGCAGGTTCGGCCCGCCCGTCTGCGTCAGCGCCACGATCGGCGTTTCTATCTCGCCGAGGCTGACCGGCTCGCCCGAATGCGGCAGAAGCTCGCGCCACTTCCACATTCCCCGCGGGCGCCCGCCGATGCTGTCGCACGTCAGCGTGCGCCTTGCCGCTTCGAGGTCGTAGCGCACCAGCAGCGGCTTTCCCGCGCGCGACAGATTGTGGACCTGTCCCGCTTGGTAGCGCTCGCTGGTTAGCGAACATTCGAGGTGGGTGACGGTCATCAGCAATCGCCGCAATCGGCCACCGCGCCGCGCTCGATCTGCAGCGTGCAATGCTCGATCCCGAAGCGGTCGTGGAGCATGATGCGAGCGCTCTCGAGCAGTTCGTCGGTCGCGTCGACTCCCGGCGCGACGAGGTGCGCGGTCAGCGCGGTCTCGGTCGTGCTCAGCGGCCAGACGTGGAGGTCATGGACGGCGGCGACTCCGTCGAGTTCGCCCAGCCAGGCGGCGACCTCGTCGACGTCGATCCCGCTCGGCACGCCGGCAAGCGACATCCACACCGATTCGCGAAGCAGGCCGAACGTGCCCCACAGGATGACGATGGCAACGGCGATGCTCATCACCGGATCGACCCATTGCTGCCCGGTCCACAGGATGACGGCGCCAGCGAAGACGACGGCCAGCGACACCAGCGCGTCGGCGGCCATGTGCAGATAGGCGCCGCGGATGTTGATGTCCCGCTCGCGCCCGCGCGCAAACAGCCAGGCGGTGAAGCCGTTGATCAGGATGCCGACCGCGGCGACAGCGATCACCACCGCGGCGTCCATCGGCGCGGGATGGAACAGGCGCCGTACCGCTTCCGCGAGGATCGCGCCGACCGCGACCAGAAGGAACAAGGCGTTGAACAAAGCGGCGAGGATCGGCGCTTTCTTCAGCCCGTAGGTGAAACGTGGCGAGGCTGCGCGTCGCGCCATCTTTGCGCCGGCCCAGGCGATGACCAGGCCGAGGACGTCCGACAGATTGTGCCCGGCATCCGAAATGAGGGCCATGGAATTGGCCGCGATGCCGTAGATCGTCTCGACGACCACGAAGCCCAAATTGAGCAGGATGCCGATCGCGAACGCGCGGCTGAAATCGTCCCGATGGTGCGAATGGCCGGCGCCCATGCACCAGCGGATAGCCGACCCCGCGGGGCCAAGACAAACAGGAAGCCGAGTGGCGCTTAATTCATGCAGTCGCCGCCAATGCGGGCCGACTTGAGGCTGAGATTCCAAAGGTGAGCGAGGGCAAGCGCGAGGCTGCCGGCAATCGTCACGCTCGTTTCGACGAGCAGCGACAAGCCCACGAGCGCGCCGATCCCGATTAGCACCAGGCCCGTCGCCGCGATCAGCCCGGGCACGAGCGCGCCATGACGCCGGTAACCGGACACCACGGCAAGGCTGCTCACCGGCACCGCCAACAGGAACAGGATGAGATGCGCCGTTTCCGGCACGTCGATCAACCCACCCAGCGCGGGGAGCAATGCGATTGCAAGCGGCAATAACAGGCAGTGGACAATGCACAGCAAGGATGCGCCAATGGCAAGGCCGTCGGCGGCTTTACCCATTCGCTCGGTCTTGCCCATCAATTGGCTTCCGCCCGCCTAGAAGCTGAAGCGCGCGCTCAGGCGAATGTCGCGGCCGGCCATCGGCACGAAATCCTTGGTGAAGGACGCATGCCGCCGAGCTTCTACGTCGAAGATATTCCTGGCTGAAAGCATGATCACCGTTTCGCGCTCCTTGCCCCACGGGCGCCAGGCAAGCGAAGCATTGACCAAGGTGAAGCCGTCGGTCGGATTCTCGAACGCCGCGACCCGCCTCTGGGCCTTGACCCGCTCGACCTCGACCCGGCCGTTCAAATGATCGGACTGCGCTTCCAGGCCGCCCAGCAGCCGCAGCGGCGGGATCCGGGGAGCTGGTCCCACCCCCTTCACCGTTGCCCGGACATAATCGGCGACACCGTCGGCAACGATCTTGAACCGGCCCGCTTGCATCACGGTCGCCGAGACTTCTGCCTCGAAGCCATAATGGCGCGCGTCGCCCTGGAAATAACGGAACACCGGCAGATGATCCTCTTCCTCGCCGGTGGCATTCTCGTAGATGAAGTTGTCGAACCAGTTGGCAAAGCCGGTCAGGTTCAGGCTGAAGTTGCGGCGGTCGACGCGCACATAGGCCTCGGCTCCGACGCTTTTTTCCTTCTTCAGGTTCGGATCGCCGATCTCGAATGCCTGGGTCGCGATGTGGGGCCCGTTAGAGAACAATTCTTCGGCCGAAGGTGCGCGTTCGGTACGCGAAATATTGATCCCGGCCTTCGCCTGCGGCGCAAGCTCATAGGAGACGCCCGATGCCGCCGAAAACGCATCGAACGACCGGTCGATACCAAGAGGGTCGGATTCGACGTCGC
The DNA here is from genome assembly GCA_035540475.1 of Sphingomicrobium sp. Classification (GTDB taxonomy): domain Bacteria; phylum Pseudomonadota; class Alphaproteobacteria; order Sphingomonadales; family Sphingomonadaceae; genus Sphingomicrobium. Next base: position 14,290 of record DATLGK010000077.1, on the reverse strand, counting down.
TATGATCGTAGCGAAGCGCGCCTTCGAGCCCGACCTTGCCGAGCGTGAGCTCCTGCAAGGTGAAGACGCCGAACTGCGAGGTGCGGTTTGGCGGCAGAAAGGCTTCGGCGCCCACCGCGTTGAAATTGCGGTGCGAATATTGCGCTCCGCTCGCTCCCCGCCAGCCGTTCCGGTCGCGCTGGACCAGCTCGAGCCGGCCTTCGGCGCCCTTCGACCGGAACACCGTTCCGACCTCCTCGCCCTCGAACTCGGTATGTTCGTAATCGGCCAGTCCGGCGCGCAGCCCGATCTTGTCCAGGAAGCCGCCATCGAAATGATATTCGGCGCGAAGGTCGCCTCGAACCTGGTGAAGGTCGATCTTGACCGGTTCGGAGCCGTGGCCCTCCTCCTCTTCGTCGCCATCCTCGTCGTGATGGTGATGCTCCGCGCCGGGACGGCTGGGCACTCCATAGCGACTGTCGAACAGGCCGATCGATGCGCCGACGTTGAAGCGGTCGCGGACCAGCGCGAGCCCCGCTCCGGCCGTCTTCTGGCGGGTGGCGCTGTTGGGAATCCGGCCGCGCAGATTGGCGAGCTCGAGCGCCTCTTCGGCTTCCTCCAGATGGCCTTCCTCGAACTCCTCCTCCGCGATCGCGAGCTGCTCGGCGCGCAGGGGCTTGGAAAGCACCCAGCCGCCGGTGCGCAGGTCGTCGGTCTTGCGCCAGCTGCCGTTGACGTGCGCGACCAGGCCGCCGCCGAGCGCGACGTCGCCCGCTGCTCCGATTGACCGCTCATTAGCCGCCGAGGCGAGCGCGCCGATAATGTCGACGTGATAGCCGTTCTCCGGCACGACATGCGGAATGCGGCGATCGATGACATTGACCGCGCCGCCGATCGCCTGGCCGCCGAACAGCAGGACCGCGGGCCCGCGCAAGACTTCGACCCTCTCGGCGGTCAGCGGGTCGATGGTCACCGCATGGTCCGCCGACGTGTTCGAAACGTCGATCGATCCGATCCCGTCGGTCAGCACCCGCACGCGCTCGCCCTGGAGCCCGCGCAAGACCGGACGGGACGCACCTGGAGCGAAGCTCGTCGCTGATACGCCGGGAAGGCTCGTCAGCGTATCGCCGATTTGCGGCTGCATCTCGCGCTGCAGCGATTCGCCCTCAAGCACCGACTTGCCAGCGAGGAGGTCGAGCTCGCGGACGTAGCGGCCGACGACGACGATCTCTCCGCTGTCATGCTGGTGCGCCGATCGCGGGTGCTGCGAAGGCGCCGCCGGCTGCTGGCTCGCCTCCGAGCTCTGCGTCTCCGCCTGCTGAGCGAGCGCAGGCGCCGTGCCAAGAATCGATGACGCAAGTAGAAATACAAATGTTTTCACGGTGAACCGGGCCTCCAGAGCTGTGGCGGCGCGGATAGACGATACAGTATATCAGAACAAGGCTGTTTGTCGTGTTATGCGCGCCGTTGGCCGATTAGGGGTCCGACTTCTCGAAGGGTCGATGTGCGGCCGATCGCGGTGGCGAAATGGCAGCAAAGGCTGGGGTACGAACGAGGCGGCCCGGCGGAAGGGGGAGCCGGACCGCCTCGGGTGAAGCGCGATCGGGGGGAGAACGAGCGCTTCGGGGGAACTCAGATATCGATCCCAGCGGCGATCGCCTCGAGCTTGCGGACCCGCTCCTTGAGGTCGGCAATCTCGATCCGTCCGCCCGCCGGCGGCAATCCTCGTTCGCCGGCGACCTGGCTCAGCTCCATTTTCTTGAGCTCGAGCCAGCCGTTCCAGGCCTTGAGACCGGCGAGGCTGGCCCCGGCGAAGCCCGCGATGACGCTCGCGGAGAGCACTGCAATCGTGATCGGGTCCATCACTTCTCCTCCTGCCGGAGCGCTTCGATCTCGCGCGCCAGCTCTTCGTTCTGACTGTTGATGTGATGATCGATCGCCATCAGCCGGCGGTCGGTTTCGTCGAGGTCGTGGACCATCGCGTGGACGGTCGGCTTGCGCCTTACGACCTCGTCCATGCGGTCGAATTCGCTCATCCGCCGCCCGCTCGTCATCGCTTTCTTCTTCTGGAAGGCGAGGACCAGGCCGACGATCGCATAAGCGATCAGCGCGGTTGTGAAATCGACCGGAGTCAGCAGCGGGACCGCGATCCAGGCGATGCGGATGAAGGTCGGGTCGATGCCCCACTTCTTGCCGAGCGTCGAGCAGACGCCGGCGACCTTCGCATCGTGGCGGTCGAGCGAGTAAGGATAGAATTTCCGCGCCATCGTCATTTCCCCTTTTTGTCCGTCAGTTCGCGCGCAGCTTCAGCGCGGCCTTCAATTCTTCGAGCTCGGCATCGATCGCGTCCGATGCCCTGAGCTGGTCGATTTCGTCTTCGAGACTGGTTATGCCGAGCGCCTCGGCACGCCCTTCGGCGAAGTCGGCGCGGCGCTCGAGCAGCTCGAATTTGGCGAAGGCATCGGCCGTGCGGCTGCCGTGCATGACCACGCGCGCCTTGGCCCTTGCCACCGCGCTTTCGAAGCGGGCGGCGATGGCATTCTGGCGAGCGCGGGCTTCGCTGAGCTTCGCCTGGAGCCGGGCGATATCGGCTTCATAGCCGCGCAGCACCTGCTCCATCTGCGCCATCTCGCTGCGCAGGCCCTCGGCCATCTCCGCCGCCTTCTGCTTTTCGGCGAGCGCGGCGCGGGCGAGGTCCTCGCGGCCCTTTTCGAGCGCCAGTTCGGCCTTGCCCGTCCAGTCCGTCCCGAGCTCGTCCAGCCGCGAAACCGCGCGCCGCATCTCCTTGATGTCGGCGATCGACCGCGCCGCAGTGGCCCGGATCTCGACCAAAGTCTCTTCCATCTCGAGGATGATCATGCGGATCATCCGGGCTGGATCTTCGGCACGATCGAGCAATTCGGCCATATTCGCCGCGAAGATGTCGCGAGCGCGGCTGAACACCGGACCGCTGAGCCAGCCCGCCACCGGCGCGAGGCGCGCGCTGCGCTGCTCCGGCTCGACCTCGATCAGGCGAGGCGTGCGCACCGGGACCTTGGCCTCGAGGACTTCGAGTTCAGGCATGGAGGCTGACCTGCGCCGGGGCGGCGACCGCCTGGGCCGGACCGACCGCCGCGCCGACCGCGACGGTGCTCATCGCGAGCGCCGCTGCGATTGCGACCAGGGTGCGTGAAAGTTGCGACTGCACCGACATTTCAAAAATCTCCCTTTTTGCCCCGCGTCCACTCTTGCGGGCCGATGTCATGTCCTAATCAAGGAGCGTGCCAATCGCGGAAATCCGCCAAAAACACGCCCACCCTCGCATCGCTGGCGGAATTTCCCAACCAATAGTTGGCGCGAAATCCTAATCCTCCCTGCCGCGCAGCGGTGGGGAGGGGGACCATTGGCCGCAGAGCCAATGGTGGAGGGGCCCCGCGTGGCAACATTCGGCACTGCCGGCGCGTTGACGGCGACAGGAATGATCAGGAGTTTTGAGACATGATGGGTAAGCTATTCGGTGCCTGGCTCGGCAAAAGGCTCGCCGGCCGCAATTCCGGCGCCAAGGGCGCTCTGCTGGGCTTCGGCGCGGCCGCGCTCGCGCGGCGCAGCGTTCCCGCTCTGGCCGCGGTCACGGTCGGCGGATGGGCATTCAACAGATGGCGCGACCGGCGTCGCGCCCACCCGCGCTATCCTTCTGAGGCAGGGCCAGGCGCGCCGGCGTCGGACACCCGTTCGCCGTCCTGAGCGCCCGCTCCCCGGGAGCTAGGCTGAAGACCCGTCGTCGCCGGGCGGCGGGTTTTCGAAATAGGGTTCGACCTTACCGTTCAGCCTGATTGTCATCGGCTGGCCGTAGCGGTCACGGCTGCGCCCCGCGGCAACGCGGATCCAGCCTTCCGACACGCTATATTCGATGACGTTGGTCTTCTCGTTGCCGTTGAAGCGGATGCCGACGCCGCGGCTGAGCAGTTCCTCGTCATAATGAGGGCTGCGCGGGTCTAGGGACAGGCGGTCGGGCGGGTTGTCCGCCGGTTGTTTGTCGCGCGTCTCGGCCATCAGCCGCGGCTAGCGGAGAGCCGCGCAACGCGTCAACCAGCCGCGCTTCTGCTTCGACGAACGACCCCGCGGGCGCATTGCCTTCCGCGGGCGGCCTGTCCAAGGTCGCCCGCGGAGGGTCTTTACATGCATCGCCGTTCTATCCTGCTTGCCGCCACCGCTTTGCTCGCCGCCGGCGCTTACGCCCAGCCCGCGCCGACGCCGCCTGTCGCCCCGCCGCCTGCGGAGACCGACAAGAAAGCCGACCCGCTGCAGCCGCAGAAGGCCGAGCAGGAACCGCGCCCGGTCAGCCAGGAGCTGCAGAAGCAGGCGAGCCAGGGGGGCGCCGGGTCGCCGTCGGCGCGTCCGGCCGATCCCAAGGCATGGGACGTATCGGCGCGCCACGGCCCCGGCCGCGACGTCGCAATCGACGTGCGCGAAGGCACCTGGATGAGCCTCGACGTCTCGCCCGACGGGCGCGAGATCGTGTTCGACCTCTTGGGCGACATTTATGTGATGCCGATCACGGGCGGGCCGGCCCGGGCGCTGACCAGCGGCCATGCCTGGGACATGCAGCCGCGCTACAGTCCCAGCGGCACCGAGATCGCCTTCACCTCCGACCGCGGCGGCGGCGACAATATCTGGATCATGGGCCGCGACGGCTCCAACCCGCGCGCCATCACCAAGGAGAGCTTCCGGCTCCTGAACCAGCCCGAATGGACTCCAGACGGCGCCTTCGTCGTCGCGCGCAAGCATTTCACCAGCACCCGCTCGCTCGGCGCGGGCGAGATGTGGCTCTACCACCGCTCGGGCGTGACCGAGGGCGTGCAAATGACCAAGGCGCGCACCAAGCAGAAGGATTCGGGCGAGCCCGCTTTCTCCCCCGACGGGCGCTATCTCTACTTTTCCGATGACGCGACGCCGGGCGAGATTTTTGAATATAGCAAGGACCCGAACGGCCAGATCTACGTGATCCAGCGCCTCGACCGCGAGACCAACGAGGTCGAGCCTTATGTGACCGGCCCCGGCGGCGCGATCCGGCCGACGCCCTCGCCCGACGGCAAGAGCTTGGCCTTCATCCGCCGCGACCGCTACAAATCGACGCTCTACCTGCTCGACATTGCCTCGGGCCGCGAGACGCCGCTCACCAACACGCTCGAGCGCGACATGCAGGAAACCTGGGCGGTCCACGGCGTCTATCCGGGGATGAGCTGGACGCCCGACAGCCGCTCGATCGTCTATTGGGCCGGCGGCAAGATTCAGCGCATCGACGTCGGCACCCGGGCGATCAGCGAAATCCCATTCCACGTCCGCGGCACCCGCTTCGTCGAGGACGCCGTGCGCCACCAAAAGCAGATCGGCGACAGCTTCGACGTCAAGATGGTGCGCTTTGCCAAGGCCAGCCCGGACGGCCGCCGGGTCGTCTTCGAAGCGCTCGGCAATCTGTGGATCAGGGATGCGGCGGGCGGCGCGCCGCGGCGATTGACCCGCGCCACCGACGAGTTCGAGCTTTATCCGTCCTGGTCGCGCGACGGCCGGCAGATCGTCTACGTCAGCTGGAACGACCAGCGCGCGGGCCAGGTCAAGGTCGTCCTCGCGAGCGGCGGCACCGGCCGCGCCGTGACGCGCGAGGCCGGCCATTATGTCGAGCCGGTCTTTTCGCCCGACGCGCAGACTATTGCCTACCGCAAGATTCGCGACGGCTACCTCAACACGCCTTTGTGGGGACGCGACCCCGGAATCTATGTCGTCCCGGCGCGCGGCGGCGCGGCAAAGAAGGTCGTCAAGGACGGCACGATGCCCCAGTTCGGCGCGTCGAGCGACCGCATCTTCTTCATGGCCAATGAGAAAGAGGACAAGCGCGCGCTGCGCTCGGTCGAGATCTCGGGGGCCAAGGAGCTCACTCATCTGGTCAGCGAACATGCGAGCGAATTTGCGATTTCGCCCGACGAGCAGTTCGTCGCCTGGACCGAGCGCTACCAGGCCTATGTCATGCCCTTCACGCGCACCGGCCGCTCGATCGACATCGGCCCGAAAAGCAAAGCGGTTCCGCTCGCCCGCGTCAGCACCGACGCCGGCGAGTGGGTGCACTGGGCGGGCAACGGGCGCAGCCTCTACTGGAGCCATGGGCCCGACTTGTTCCGGCGCGACCTCGCCCACGCCAACGCCTTCGCTCCCGCGCCGCAGGAGCCGGCGCCGGCCGCGCGGATCCCCCTCGGCTTCACCCAGGCGGCGGCGCGACCCGCCGGAATGCTGGCTCTGACTGGGGCGCGGATCATCACCATGCGCGGCGATGAGGTGATCGAGAACGGCACCGTGCTGATCGACGGCAACCGCATCGCCGCGGTCGGGCCGGCGGCGGCGGTCAGCTATCCCGCCGGCACCCGCACGCTCGATGCCAGCGGCAAGACCATCGTCCCCGGCCTGATCGATGCCCACTGGCACGGCTCGATGGGCACCGAAGAGATCATCCCGCAGCAGAATTGGGTGCTCTACGCCGGGCTCGCTTATGGCGTCACCACCGCGCACGACCCGTCGAACGACACCAGCGAGATCTTCGCCGCATCCGAGATGCAAAAGGCGGGACGGATCGTCGGCCCGCGCATCTTCTCGACCGGCACCATCCTCTACGGCGCGACGACTCCGTTCACCGTCCAGGTCGACAGCCTCGACGACGCGCGCTCGCATTTGCGCCGCCTCAAGGCCGCCGGCGCCTGGTCGGTGAAGAGCTACAACCAGCCGCGGCGCGAGCAGCGCCAGCAAATCATCCAGGCCGCTCGCGAGCTCGGCATGGAAGTGGTGCCCGAGGGCGGCTCGCTGTTCATGCACAATATGACGATGATCGCCGACGGCCACACCACGATCGAGCATTCGCTGCCGGTCGCCAACGTCTATGACGACGTGCTGCAGTTCTGGCGCGGATCGGGCACCGCCTACACGCCCACCCTGGTAGTCGCCTACGGCGGCCGCTTCGGCGAGCAGCATTGGTACGAGCATACCAACGTCTGGGAAGACCCGGTGCTGTCGCGCTTCGTCCCGCGCCGGATCCTCGACGCGCGCTCGCGGCGGCGGATGAAGATCCCGGCCGAAGAGGAGAATCTGATCGCCATCGCCCGCACCGCACGGCGGATCAACGAGATCGGCATTCCGGTCAGCATCGGCGCGCACGGCCAGCGCGAGGGTCTCGGGGCGCATTGGGACATCTGGAGCTTCGCGCTCGGCGGAATGACCCCGCACCAGGCGCTGGCGACGGCGACGGTCAATCCGGCGCGCGCGCTCGGCCTCGACCGGCATCTCGGCACGATCGAGCCCGGCAAGCTCGCCGATCTCGTCGTGCTCGACGGCAATCCGCTCGAGAACATCCGCAACAGCGCGAGCGTCAGGTACACCGTGCTCAACGGCACGGTGTACGACCGCAACATGGACCAGGTCGCGGGCGGCACGCGCCGCCGCCAGCCCTTCTGGTTCGAGCAGAGCGCGGGCGGCGCCTACACGGCCGGAGCGGCGGTCAGCCTGCCGCATCAGGATTAGGCGAGAACGCTCGCGTCCTTCGCCTTGACTGCACTTCTGCTGGTCGCCGCCCAGCCGGCGATCAGCGATCGTGCCCAATGTTCGATCAAGCGGCTGGACGCGTGCGAGACGACCAACCAGCTGGTGTGGGACAAGGGCTTCGAACGCGCCCTGCGAGCCTTCCTCGGCAGTCGCCGGACCGGTTACCTCTACCGTGGGGGCAGACTCGCCGACGAAGCCATCGCGGTCTTGGGTGGCCCGCCCAACGAGCGTGTCGAAATCGACGGGCGATATCTCTTTACCGCCTGCCGAGCCCAATCCTGCACCGAGAAGGGCGCGGCCGTGCTCAGCAGCACGGGCGAGATCGATGCGGTCGGAATCCTTTGGTACCCTTGTGCTGATCCCAACCGCGTGAGCGACGACTGCCCCTATCGGGCGCGCCTGACGCTCTTCATGCGCGATCCCGGCGACGGAAAGCTGATCGCGCGCCTGACAGGCTGGGTTGAGGCCGAGCTTGCTAAATACCGGCCGGCCACCCTGCCCCCGATCCGCCTGGAGCGAGTCCAGATCCATCGGCGGCCGATCCCAATTCGCTGAATGTAAAGGATACTTGACGCGCGCGCTTGCCCCCGGCGACGCGCCGCACTAAGCGCCCGGCAAGGATGCGCAACGGAAAAGCCCCGAAGAAGCCGAACCGGCCGCAGCTTGCGCTGCACGTGCCGGAGCCGCCGTTCCGCCCCGGCGACACGCCCGATTTCTCCTCGCTCAAAATCCCTGCTGCAGGCTCAGCGCCGCGCCCCGACACCAGCGCGCCCGCGGCCGAAACTCACGAACTGACGACAGCGCTGGTCCGCGTCCTCGGCGACGACCATCGGGCGGTCGGCCCGTGGGACCCCAAGCTCGACCCCGACACGCTGCGAAAAATGCTGCGCGACATGGTCACGGTCCGCATCTTCGACGACCGCATGTACCGCGCCCAGCGCCAGGGGAAGACCAGCTTCTACATGAAATGCACCGGCGAGGAGGCGATCGCCATTTCCGCCGCCGCCGCGCTCGACTTCGAGGATATGCATTTCCCGACCTACCGCCAGCAGGGGCTGCTGGTCGCGCGCGGCTATCCGCTGAAGCAGATGATGTGCCAGATCTACTCGAACTCGGGCGATCACATGCACGGCCGCCAGCTACCGATCATGTATTCCGACAAACGCCACGGCTTCTTCTCGATCTCCGGCAATCTCGGCACGCAATTCCCGCAGGCGGTCGGCTGGGCGATGGCCGCGGCGATCAAGGGCGACAGCCGCATCTGCATGGGCTGGATCGGCGACGGAGCGACGGCCGAGGGCGACTTCCATTCGGCGATGACCTTTGCCGCAGTCTACAACGCGCCGGTGATCCTCGCGACGGTCAACAACCAGTGGGCGATCTCGAGCTTCTCCGGCATCGCCGGCGCCGAGCGCGCGACCTTCGCCCAGCGCGCGGTCGGTTACGGCGTCGCCGGGCTGCGGGTCGACGGCAATGACGCGCTCGCGGTCTATTCCGCGGTCCAGTGGGCGGCCGAGCGCGCGCGCTCGAACAGCGGGCCGACGCTGATCGAATTCTTCACCTACCGCGCCGAAGGCCATTCGACCTCCGACGACCCGACCGGCTACCGGCCGGCGGGCGAAGCCAGGGCCTGGCCGCTCGGCGATCCGATCGAACGGCTCAAGGCCCATCTGGGCGCCCTTGGCGAATGGGACGAGGAGCGGCACTCGGCCATGACCGCCGAGTGCGACGCGGCGGTGCGCACGGCGCAGAAGGAAGCGGAAAAGCTCGGCATCCTGCCCCAGCAGGGCAAGGACAATATCGAGAGCATGTTCGAGGACGTTTACGCCGACATGCCGTGGCACATTGCCGAGCAGCGCGACGCGGCGCTCGAGGAAGGCCGCGACTGATGGCGACCATGAACATGATCCAGGCGCTCAACGACGCCCACAAGGTGGTGATGGCGCGCGACGAGGACGTGGTCGTGTTCGGCGAGGACGTCGGCTATTTCGGCGGCGTCTTCCGCGTCACCGAAGGGCTGCAGAAGCAGTTCGGCAAGGAGCGCTGCTTCGACGCGCCGATCAGCGAGGGCGGGATCGTCGCGACGGCGGTGGGAATGGCGGCTTATGGTCTCAAACCCCTGATCGAGATCCAGTTCGCCGATTACATCTACCCCGGCTACGACCAGATCGTCAGCGAGGTCGCCAAGATCCGCTACCGGACCGCGGCCGAGTGGACCATGCCGATGGTCATCCGCACGCCTTATGGCGGCGGCATTTTCGGCGGCCAGACCCACAGCCAGAGCCCGGAAAGTCTGTTCACCCATATCGCCGGCCTGAAGGTGGTCGTTCCCTCGACGCCCCATGACGCCAAGGGCCTTCTGATCGCCGCGGTCGAGGACCCCGACCCAGTGATCTTCTTCGAGCCCAAGCGCATCTACAACGGGCCGTTCGACGGCCATCACGACAAGCCGGTCAAGCCCTGGTCCAAGCATCCCGCGAGCGACGTGCCCGAAGGCCATTATACGGTGCCGATCGGCAAGGCGGCCGTGGTGCGCGAAGGCGCCGAGCTGACCGTCCTCGCTTATGGGACGATGGTCCATGTCGCGCTTGCCGCGGTCGACGAGAATGGCCTCGATGCCGAGGTGATCGACCTTCGCACGCTGGTTCCGCTCGACATCGAAACCATCGCCGCCTCGGTCGAGAAGACCGGCCGCTGCCTGGTCGTCCAGGAAGCGCCGCGCACCAGCGGCTTCGCCTCTGAGCTGGTGACATTGGTGCAAGAGCGCTGCTTCTATCATCTCGAAAGCCCGGTCGAACGCGTCACCGGCTGGGACACGCCATACCCGCATGCATACGAATGGGCCTATTTCCCCGGCCCGAAGCGCCTCAAGCGCGCCCTCGAAAAAGTGATGGCTGACTGATGGCTCGATACGAATTCAAGCTGCCGGACATCGGCGAAGGCATTGCCGAGGCGGAGATCGTCGCCTGGCACGTCAAGGTCGGCGACACGATCGCCGAGGACCAGCAGATCGCCGACATGATGACCGACAAGGCGACGGTCGAAATGGAAAGCCCGGTCGCGGGCAAGGTGGTCGAGCTGGCCGGCGAAGTCGGCGACCAGATCCCGATCGGCTCGGTCCTCGCCGTGATCGAAACCGAGGCCGAGCGCGCGGCCGAGCCCGCCGCCGACAGCAAGGACGAACGCCCGCTCGGCGACGGCGCGGTCGAGCCGACCGCGGAGATCGCCGAGGAAATTCCGGTCGCGGCCGCCGATGCCCAGGCGGAAGCCGCAAAGCCCGCTCCAGCTCCGCGTGTCGAGCCCGAGGTCGCGGACAAGGAGCCGGCGAAAGGCCACGTACTCGCGTCTCCCGCCGTTCGTGCCCGGGCGCGCGACCTCGGCATCGACCTTTCGCAGGTGAAGACCGCGGGCGACCGCATCCGCCACTCCGACCTTGACGCTTATCTGCTCTACAAGGGCGGAGTGGTCGCACCCGCCCGCGGCACTGCGGCGCGCAAGGACGAAGCCATCAAGGTCGTCGGCCTCAGGCGCAAGATCGCCGAGAACATGGCCGAGGCCAACCGGCGCATCCAGCATTTCACCTTGGTCGAGGAAATATGACGTTACCGCGCTCGAGGAGACTCGGGCGATGATGAACCGCGACCGCGGCCCCAACCCCAAGCTGACCTTACTGCCCTTCCTCATCACCGCTCTGTCCCGCGGCCTCGCCGAATGGCCGATGCTCAACGCCACCTTCGACGACGAGGCGATGGTCGTCACCCGCCACGGCACGGTGCAGATGGGCGTCGCCACCCAGACCCAGAACGGGCTGATGGTCGCGACCATCCGCGATGCTCAGGCCCGCTCGGTGTGGGAGCTCGCGTCGGAAATCCTGCGCCTCTCCGAAGCCGCGCGCAGCGGCAAGGCGACGCGCGAAGAGCTTTCCGGCGCGACCTTCACCGTTTCCAGCCTCGGCCCGATGGGCGGGATCACCTCGACGCCCGTCATCAACCCGCCGCAGGTGGCGATCGTCGCGGTCAACAAGATCGAGGACAAGCTCGTCCCGGTGGATGGCGACATCGAGGTGCGCAAGCGGATGAACCTGTCCTTGAGCTGCGATCACCGCGTCGTCGACGGCTGGGACGCCGCAAGCTTCATGCAGACGCTCAAAGGCTACATCGAGAACCCGCTGAGGTTGTTGTCGGCCTAGCGGCCCTTCACGCACGCGAGCTTCGGTTCTTGCGGAAGATGGCAATCAGGATCAGCGCGAACGCGGCGAGCCGGATCAGATAGATCGATCCGCGTCCCTCGGTCGGGATGTTGCCGAGCGCGAGGATGGTCTGGGCGGTGGCGAGCAGCGCGAAGGCGAGCGCGAAGGCGAGGAACAGTTCATCCCGGGTGCGGCTCCAGAAGCGCAGGAAGAACAGCCCGCAGATGATGAAGCCGAGCGAAACGGCGCCCGAGAGGAAGTCGTACAGCGTCATCGAACTCCTCCGCCCTCGTCCACGTCCGCATCCCAAACGAAGCCCCAGATCAGCGACAGCACCGCGGCGAAGGAGAACATCAGCCGCGCCAGGCGCAGATCGATCGCCGGGAAAACCAGCAGGTCGAGGACCAGCGCGAGATTGTTTGCAGCGAGAAATGCGAAGCAGATGCTGCTCCACAGCAGCAGGCGGGTGCCGTTGCGCGCATAGCTGCGGCCGAGCAGCCAGGCGCAGGCCGCGCTCGTGAGGAAGCAGAGGACATAGACGCTCGCCGCGAACAGGTCAGTCATCCTTGCCCCTCCTCAGGCGGAACGCCTCGGCGAAGGCGGTCGCGCTGCCGGTCGCGCTCGAAACGATCGCTCGCCGAACGGCATTGGCGCGCGATTGATACAGGCGCTCGAGCCCGCGCACCATCGCTTCCGTCTCTTCATTGGCCGGCAGATAGACGGCGCCGGCAGGCTCGATCGAGGCGAGGCCGCCCGCGACGAGGGCGTCGAGCGCATTGCTGACGACGAGGTCGCTGGCGCGCAGCGCTGTCACCAGCTCGTCGTGCGGCCACGGCCGCCGCTCGCGCTTGAGCACCAGCAGCAGCTCCAGCGCCCAGACGGACGGGAAGCTTGCCGCGGCGAAGCGGAGGAGTTGATCGGTGGAGCTAGTCACGACCTCCGGGGGGCACCGGCCTGTCCATTCGCCCCCCGTTAGCCGCCGGCGGTCGGCGATGGCAACCTTTTCGCCCCGCTCAGGCGGCGAGCCTGGTAGTTGCTCCGAGCGCCCGCGCGATCGCCTGCTCGCGCTGCTCGGGGCCGATGTTCAGCCCGTCGGCGGCGACGAACTCGGGCTCGATGCCGATGAAGTTGAAAACGCCGCGCAAATAGGTCTCGAGATGCTCGAGCGCGGCCGCCGGAGAACCCGCATCGTAAAATCCGCCCCGGGCCAGCGCGACGATCACGCGCTTGTCGCCCACCAGGCCTTGCGGGCCGCTGTCAGTGTACCGGAACGTCTTGCCGGCGACCGCAATGCGATCGATCCACGCCTTGAGCTGGCTTGGAAGGGTGAAATTGTACATCGGCGCGCCAATGACGATGGTGTCGGCGGCGAGGAATTGGTCGAGCACGCTGGTGTCGGCGAACGCGTCGAGCGTCAGATGCGGCAGCGGCTCGGCGGCGAGGTCGCGGTACACGACCTCGGCGCCCCGCCGCGATTCTTTCAACTGCTCGACGATCCTCGCGCTGATCGCGCGGCTCGCGCTCTTCTCGCCGTTGATGCTGCTGTCGATATGCAGGATGGTCACTATTGCCTCCTTGGTATTGCTTTGTTACTGAGGCACCCTACGTAACCACAGGAAAAGGCCCTGCAAGAACGGTGATTTTTGTGGCCGAAGAACAAAATTGTGGCGTGAAAACAAGGAGGTAACCGGATCATGAGAGACCCGAACAGCCCGGTATGCCGGACGATCAGCGGGCTGCTTTCGCGCATCGGCGACAAATGGACGGTGCTCGTGGTGAACACGCTCGCGGACGGATCGAGGCGCTTCAACGAGCTGAGGCGCGAGATCCCGAGCGTCTCGCAGCGAATGCTGACGCTGACCCTGCGCAACCTCGAGCGCGACGGGCTCGTCAGCCGCACCGTCACTCCGACCATTCCGCCGCGCGTGGATTATGAGCTGACCGGGCTCGGCCGCTCGCTCGTTCCCGCGCTGCGCGCGATCGAGAGTTGGGCGCTCGACCATGTCAAGGACATCCACGCCGCCCAGGCCCGCTTCGACGCCGACGCCGACGCCAAGGCCGAGGCGGCGTAAGCGTGGCGCTCACGACCGATCTTCCCGGCGGCGTCGTACACGACCTGCCGCGCGATTTCGCCGCCGCGCTCGAGGCCGACGAGCCGGCGCTCGCGACCTGGCGCGACATCACCCCGCTCGCCCGCAACGAATGGATCTGCTGGGTCGAGGACGCGAAGAAAGCCGAAACCCGCGCCAAGCGCATCCGCTGGGGCTGCGAGAATCTAAGCGACGGCAAGCGCCGCCCCTGCTGCTGGCCCGGCTGCAAGCACCGTTGAATGCTCGCGCGTCGCGCGCAGCTTGGCTAAGCCCGTCCCCTGCCTCGCCCCGTGGAGTGTACGAATGCGTTTGCCTGTCCGCCTGATCTGCGCCGCCGATCCGGACCGAAGCGAGCCGCACCCGGTCGAGCCAGGCCTGGTCGATGCGCGTGCCGAGGTCGCGGTTAGCCGCGGCGATCGGGAAATTGTCGAACGTCCACATGCCTTCCTCGGCGTGGGCGGCGGCAGGG
>DATLGK010000076.1:0-9562 GCA_035540475.1 Sphingomicrobium sp. | reverse complement strand
GCGGCGACGGCCCGGGTGGTGACCGGCGTTGCCGCGGGGACGCTCAGCGCCACCTCGCTCGACGCGGTCAACGGCTCGCAGCTGTTCGCGACCAACCAAACGGTGGCCACGCACACCACCCAGATCGCCGGCCTGCAGCAGAATGTGGTCGATCTGGGCCTGGCGATCGACCGCGTCGACCGCCGCAACCGTGGCGGGACGGCCGTTGCCATCGCCATGGGCGGAGCGACCTTCCTGCCCGGAACGACGTTCAACCTGACCGGCAACGTCGGCACCTATCGGGGTGCATGGGCGGGCGCGCTGAACCTTGGCGCGATGGTCAGCCCGAATGCCGCGGTCAATGCCGGCATCGGTTCGGGCTTCAACCGCGACGGCAAGGTCGGCGCCCGCGCCGGCTTCACCTTCGGCTGGTAAGCCAAAGGCCGGGCCGGCAGCTGCCGGCCCGGCTCGTCATTGCCAATCGGCAACAGGGGGCGGGCGGCGTCGATGGCGCCGCCCGTTTTCCTTTGGGGTCTTGAGCGTTGGCCTATCGGCTAGCGGGCAAGCAGCGCCTCGAGCGCATCGCCGAAGTCCTGCGCGAGGGCCTGTGTCCCCGCGGCATCGTAATGATATTCGTCGATGAAGCCGAGATCGTTGGCGAGGCCGGGACCGGCGATCGGGACGCCGAGCGATTTCGCCATCGCGTCGCGGTTGGCGGCGAAGTCGCGGACGTAGCGCTTGTGGGTCGCAAACCGCAGTTCCTGCGCCGGCGCAACCGATTTTCCAAGCTCGCACTGCAGCTCGAACTCGCTCGGATTGCGCTTTTCGAAAAAGGTCGTGTCATTGCCGAAAACCAGCCGGGCGCCGCACCCCTCGCACAGCTGGCCGATCGCTCTCGTCCAGAGGCGCGTGAACGCGAGCAAAGGCTCGATCTGTGGCTCCGCCGGAAAGCCGCCACGCTCGCGTAGGGCCATATCCATCTGCTTGAGATTGGGCGGCCCGAACACGGGATCCGCAATCGCCGTATAGCAGACCGCGGTGAAGTCGCCGCCGCTGATGTGGACGACGGCAGTCGGGGGATTACGCGCCTCATCGACGATGGCGGCCAGCAGCCCATAGAGGTTGCGGCTGGTGCCTTCCGGCAGGCTGATGTTGGCGAATGGAAAGCCGAGGCGTTCGGCAAGGAGCGACGGGATTGTATTCTCGTTGCCGGCGAGGCCGAATCCGTAGACGTTGCTGGGGCCGAGCACGAGACCGTAGCGTTCGTGCGCGATCGCCTCCCTTGCGGACAGCGTTGCGCCGCCGAAGGTGCTGTGGCGAAAGCCCTGCTCGTCGGTGGAGAAGGCGTCGCAGCGGATGTTGGGGCCGTAAGCGATCACATCGCCGCGATGCACCCATCGCCTGCTGCGTAGGAATTGCCTGACCTCGGGGCGCAGGCGCATGATCCGTTCGTAATTCGCCATTCGCCCAAGGCTAGCTTCGATCCCGCAGCGCCGCCAGTGCGCGCACGCGCCTCTTCCCTTCCTCGCCGCATCCGGCCATGAAATGGCGCGCATGCAGCGAGTTCTCGAATAGTGCGCGACCTCACCCATCTCGACCGGCTCGAGGCCGAGAGCATCCATATCCTGCGCGAAACCGTCGCCGAGGCCGACAAGCCGGTGATGCTCTATTCGATCGGCAAGGATTCGGCGGTGATGCTGCACCTTGCCAGGAAGGCCTTCTTCCCGGCGCCGCTGCCGTTTCCGTTGTTGCACGTCGATACGACGTGGAAGTTTCGAGACATGTACGCGCTCCGCGACAAGGTCGCCGCCGAGCCCGGCATCGAGCTTATCGTCTATCGCAACCCGGAAGCGCTAAGCCGGGGGATCAACCCCTTCGACCATGGCCCGATGCACACCGACCTCTGGAAGACGGAGGGGCTCAAGCAGGCGCTCGACAAATATGGCTTCGACGCCGCATTCGGCGGCGCCCGACGCGACGAGGAGAAGAGCCGCGCCAAGGAGCGCGTGTTCAGCTTCCGCGACAGGAACCACCGCTGGGATCCGAAGCGGCAGCGGCCCGAGCTGTGGTCGCTCTACAATGTGCGAAAAGCGAAGGGGGAAAGCATCCGCGTCTTCCCTCTTTCCAACTGGACCGAGCTCGACGTGTGGCAATACATCCTGCGCGAGAAGATCGAGCTGGTGCCGCTCTATTTCGCCGCCGAGAGGCCGTGCGTCGAGCGCGACGGCCTGATCCTGATGGTCGACGACGAGCGCTATCCGCTGGACGGCGAGACGCCGGCGATGCGCAAGGTGCGCTTCCGGACGCTCGGCTGCTACCCGCTCTCGGGCGCAGTCGAGAGCGAGGCGGCGACGGTCGAGGAGATCGTCGCCGAGATGCTTCTGACCAAGACCAGCGAGCGGCAGGGGCGGATCATCGACAAGGACGCCGGCAGCGCGTCGATGGAGAAGAAGAAGCAGGAGGGCTATTTTTAGTGAGCCGTCCGCTGCAATCCGACGAGGAGCTGATCCGCACGGACGTGCGGACGTGGCTGGCGCGGCAGGAGAAGAAGGAGCTGCTGCGCTTCATCACCTGCGGCAGCGTCGACGACGGCAAGTCGACACTGATCGGAAGGCTGCTGTACGAGAGCAAGCAGATTTTCGACGACCAGCTCGACGCGCTCGAAAGCGACAGCAAGCGGCACGGAACGCAAGGCGAGCAAATCGATTTCGCGCTGCTGGTCGACGGCCTTTCCGCCGAGCGCGAGCAGGGCATCACCATCGACGTCGCCTACCGCTTCTTCACCAGCGAGAAGCGCAAGTTCATCGTCGCCGACACGCCGGGGCACGAACAATATACGCGCAACATGGTGACCGGCGCTTCGACCGCCGACCTCGCGGTGTTGCTGGTCGATGCGCGCAAGGGCGTGCTGACCCAGACCCGGCGCCACTCCTATCTCGCGCGCCTCGTCGGGATTCGCCGCTTCGTGCTCGCCGTGAACAAGATGGACCTCGTCGATTACGACCAGGGCGCCTTCGACGCGATCTGCGCCGATTATCGCCGGTTCGCCGAGCAGATCGGAGTCGAGCATTGGACCCCGATCCCGGTCTCCGGCCTAAACGGCGACAACGTGCTGCGGCGCAGCGAGGCGACGCCATGGTACGGCGGCGAGAGCTTGCTCGAGCATCTCGACAGCGTTCCGCTCGACGCCGCGGCAGAATCGGAAAAGCCGCTGCGAATGCCGGTGCAGTGGGTCAATCGCCCGAACCAGAATTTCCGCGGCTTTGCCGGTCAGATCGCGTCGGGGACTGTCGGCCCGGGAAGCGAAGTGCGGCTGCTCCCATCGGGCCGGGTGACTCGTGTCGAGCGGGTCGTGACCATGGACGGCGACCTCGATCAAGCGGTCGCGGGCCAATCTGTCACGCTGACCTTCGCCGACGAGGTCGACTGTTCTCGCGGAGACGTGATCGCGGCGGCGGCCGACCCGCCGGAAGCCGCCGACCAGTTCGAGGCGACCATCGTGTGGATGGCCGACGACGAGCTTCTGCCCGGTCGCGGCTATTGGATGAAGATCGGGACCCAGACGGTCACCGCGATGATCCAGGAGCCGAAATATGAGATCAACGTCAACACGCTCGAGCATCTCGCCGCCAAGACTCTGGGACTGAACGGGATTGGCGTCGCCGAAATCGCGACCGACCGCGAGATCGTGTTCGAGCCCTATGCCGTCGAAGGCGGGAGCGCGAACAAAGCGCTCGGCGGCTTCATCCTGATCGACAAGCTGAGCAACGCGACCGTCGGTTGCGGGATGCTTCACTTCGCGCTCCGGCGCGCACTCAACGTCCATCGCCAGCACCTCGACGTAAGCCGCGAAACCCATGCGGCCTTGAAAGGCCAGAAACCGGCGGTGCTGTGGTTTACGGGCCTTAGCGGCGCGGGCAAGTCGACCATCGCCAATCTGGTCGAGAAGAAGCTGGCGGCACGCGGCCGCCACACCTTCCTGCTCGACGGCGACAATGTCCGTCACGGTCTCAACCGCGATCTCGGCTTCACCGAAGCCGACCGGATCGAGAACATCCGCCGAGTCGGAGAAGTGGCGCGGCTGATGGCGGATGCCGGCCTGATCGTGCTCACGGCCTTCATCTCGCCGTTCCGGGCGGAGCGGCACATGGTTCGGCGGATGATCCCCGAGGGCGAGTTCTTCGAGATCTACGTCGATACGCCGCTGGCCGAGGCCGAGAAGCGTGACGCCAAGGGCCTTTATGCCAAGGCGCGTGCCGGCGAGCTCAAGAATTTCACGGGCATCGACAGCCCCTACGAGCCGCCCGAGGCCCCCGAAATCCGGATCGATACGACGAGGATGAGCGCGGAAGAGGCGGCCGACGCGATCATCGAGGAGCTGCTCGCCCGCCGCTGAGCGGCCCGGTCACGCGCCTGTTGGAACTCTGCGGCAAGACGCGCATAGTAACAGCCACGCAACGACCAACGGCAAGGGGGCGGAGATGATAGCAAAAATTGGCCAGGCGCTGGGCGCATCTGCGGTGATCGCGGCAATTGCCTTAGTGCAGCCTTGGGGGAGGGCCTCCGCTCAGGACAGTGAGGATTTGCGCGTAAGGGTCGGCCTGGGCGGGCAGTTGCGGCCTGAATATGTTGGCGCCGATTCCACCAAGCTTGCTCCTCTGGTCGATGTCGACCTTGCGCGCGGCACCAACCCGTTCAGGTTCGAAGCGCCGGATTACAGCTTCGGCATTCCGGTCATTTCGTCGGGCGGTTTTTCCGCCGGACCGGCGGCCAATTTCGCTCGCGGCCGCAGGGAGTCGGATGTCGGAGCGCCCGTCGGCCGCGTTCGAGGCACGTTCGAAGCCGGTGGCTTCGCCAGCTACGAGTTTGCGGATTCGCTCTACGTGCGCGGCGAGGTGCTGAAGGGTCTCGGCGGCCACGACGGCTGGGTAGGCGCCGTGGGAATCGACCGCTTCTGGCGCGACGGCGACCGCTATGTGATCTCGGTCGGTCCGCGGCTCTTGTTCTCCGACAGCCGCTACCAGCGCGCCAATTTCGGAGTCAGCCCGGAAGTCTCCATTCAGGCGGTGCTGCCGGTCTACCGCCCCGACGGCGGTCTTCACGGCGTCGCCGCGGCCACCGGGATGTCGTACCAGTTCAACCCGCGCTGGGGCCTGTTCGGCTTTGGACGATTCGAGCGGCTGATCGGCGATGCGGCGCGATCGCCGATCGTGCGCCGGTTCGGGTCGCGCAACCAGCTCTCGGGCGGACTTGGCCTTAGCTACACGTTCACCGTCAAAAAATAGACGGGCTGCGGACTAGTCGCCCGCGCCGGGGTCGGGCGTGAAATATTTGTCGTATTTGCCCTCTTCGCCCTTGTGCTCGTCGGCGTCGGCCGGGCTGTCCTTCTTGCGCGTGATGTTCGGCCATTCCGACGAAAAGCTGGCGTTGAGCTCGAGCCATTTCTCGAGGCCGCTTTCGGTGTCGGGAAGGATGGCCTCGGCCGGACATTCGGGCTCGCACACGCCGCAATCGATGCATTCGTTGGGGTTGATGACCAGCATCACTTCCCCCTCGTAAAAGCAGTCGACCGGGCAGACCTCGACGCAATCCATATATTTGCATTTGATGCAGGCGTCGGTGACGACGTAGGTCATGTGCGCTTGGCTCCCTTTGAGCCGTCGCTATGCCGGGCGCCGCGCCTCGTCAATTCCCAGCTCCTCATAGCACAGGCGGGCCTCGCTGGACGGACCGCGCCGTTCAGGCAAGGCAAGGACGCGAAGCACGCGCACGCGGTCATGAAGCGGGAGGACGATGGTCGCGCCGACGGCCACGTCCTCGGAGCTCTTTTCGACCCGCTTGCCGTCGATGCGGACGTAGCCGGTCTCGATCAGTGCCTGGGCGAGGGTGCGGCTTTTCACGAGCCGGATGCAATGTAAGTAGCGGTCGATCCTCACGGTCTTTTCAGTTTCGCCAGTTCGGCGAAGGCGTGCGAGGCGGGGGCGCGGCGCTCGGCCTCCCTGCCGCGGCGGCCGCGCCAGCGCCAGGCATCGCCGGCGCGGGTGAAGCCGATCTCGCCCATCAGCCGACCGACGGCTTCCTCGTCGAGGCCGAGCGACGTTGCCAGCGCCTGATCGACAGGGTCGGTGCCGCCGGTCGAGCGCACCTTGCGCGCATGGCTCGCCAGGCGGTCGGCAAGGTCGATGCGGAGCCAGGTGCGGCCAAGCCGGCGAAAGGCTAGGGCCGCGCCGCGCGGGTCCGCCTCCGGCCCGAGCACGGCCGCGCCCGCGGCTGGGAGCAGCGGCATCGTCTGCCCGTGGCGGACGGCAGTCAGCGCCGCCCGCCAATATTGGGCTGCAGGCTTGAGCAGCGCCGGCAGAAAGACGTCGAGCGGGCCGAGGCGGACGCGCATCCGGTGCAGCATCTGACGGTCGGCTTGCTCTAGGTGGGCGATCGCGCTCAGCACGGATTTTCGCGGCACCACACCGCCGGCATCGCTGAGCATCGCGGCCATCGCGCGCACGCCGGGCGAGGCCGAAGGGTCGGACGCGGTACCGGCGAGCCTCTTCAATGGCCGCAGGTGCACGTCGACGGAAGCATCCAACCAGCGTTCGAGCCTTTCTCGGAGCGCGGCGCGCGTGGGCGCCGAGACGCGGTCGAGCGCGCGCGCGGTGCGGATTGCCGGCTCGAGCAGCGAGCGGCCGGGGGCGAGCCGCGCCAGCACATGATCGCTCCAGGCGATGGCGACGCCGCCATTGTCCTCGGTAATCAGCGAGAAGCTGTCATCGGGCGCTTCGATCAAGGCCGTGGCGCGGCGGTCGAGCTCATCGCCGAGACGGCGCTCGGCCGCAGCCAGGAGCAGCCGCTTGTCGGCGAGCCTGGCGGACGGGTCGACGCGAAAGTCGAAGCCGCTCAAATGCCCGATCGGTTCAGGCCCGATGCTGACCTCGCCTTCGGCGGTCACCGTCATCGGGAGCGCGTCGGCGCCGCGCGCGCCGATGTCGCGCACCAGCACCGCCGTGCGGCGGTCGACGAACCGCTGGGTCAGCCGCTCGTGCAGGGCATCGGACAGGCGCGCCTCGACCTCGCGCGTTCGCTCGGCCCATTTGGCGGGCTCCTGCAGCCAGTCGGAGCGGTGCGCGATATAGGCCCAGCTGCGGATGCCGGCGAGCCGGTCGGCGAGCGCTTCGATATCCCCGCTCATATTGTCGAGCCGCGTCACTTCGGCGGCGAACCATTCGTGCGGCACGTGGCCGCCCTCGCCGATGTAGCTGAACAGACGGCGGACCATCCGGGCATGGTGCATCGGCCCGACCTTGCGGAAGTCGGGAAGGCCGCACACCGCCCACAGGCGGCGCGCCTGCGCACCCTTGCGCGCGGCGATCGCCGGATCCTCGGCGATGAGCCTCAGCACCGCGAGGTCGATCGCTTCGGGCGCAGGCTTGAGCAGCGGGTCGTCGCTTTTCGCCTCGAGGCTGGCGATCAGCGCGCGAACGTCGCTGAAATCGAGGTCGGAATTGCGCCAATAGACGAAGTCGAGCGGGCGGAACCGATGCTCCTCGATCGCGTCGATCTCGGCGTCGCTGAAACCCTCTTCGCCGAGGCCGAGCGTGCCGAAGCTGCCGTCCGTCTGGTGGCGGCCCGCGCGGCCGGCAATCTGCGCCATCTCGGAGATCGTCAGGCGGCGGTCGCGGCGGCCGTCAAATTTCTCGAGTCCGGCGAAGGCAACATGGGTGACATCCATGTTGAGACCCATGCCAATCGCGTCGGTGGCGACCAGATAATCGACCTCGCCGCGCTGGAACATCGCGACCTGCGCGTTGCGCGTGGCGGGGGAGAGCGCTCCCATCACCACCGCGGCCCCGCCGCGGAAGCGACGCAGCATCTCCGCGAGCGCGTAAACCTGCTCGGCCGAGAAGGCGACGACGGCTGAGCGGGGCGGAAGGCGGGAAAGCTTGACGCTGCCGGCGTAGCGCAGGGTGGAAAAGCGCGGGCGGCTGACGATTTCGGCTTCGGGAAGAAGCTCGCGCACGATCGGGCGCAAAGTGTCCGAGCCGAGGATCAGAGTCTCCTCGCGGCCGCGGGCGCGGAGCATGCGGTCGGTGAAGACGTGGCCCCGCTCGGGGTCGATCGCGAGCTGCGCTTCGTCGATCGCGGCGAAGGCGAAATCGCGCTGCAACGCGCCGTCGTGGTGGTTGTCCGCTCCGCGAACCGGCATCGATTCCGCCGTGCACAGGAAATAACGCGCGTGGGGCGGGAGGATCCGCTCCTCGCCGGTCAGCAGGGCGACCTGATTCTCGCCTTTCAGCGCGACGACGCGATCGTAGACCTCGCGCGCCAGCAGGCGCAGCGGAAAGCCGATCACTCCCGACGAATGGCCGCACATGCGCTCGATCGCGAGATGGGTCTTGCCCGTGTTGGTCGGCCCGAGGATTGCCCGGACCGGAGCGTCTGAACGCGGCGCCATCATGTCGAATGTGGCAGCGCGCGAGCGAAGAGCAAGGTTCCAAACCGGCGATTAGGCCAGTTTTAACCCTGTTCGGCCGATGATTGGCCCGTGATGAGCTCGATTTCCGCCGCGCATCCGTTGCGCCGGGCGCTTGCGCCCGCGCTCCCGCGCGCGCGGTGGAGGAGCGCGGGAATCGCGGCGTTGCTGTTCAGCACGGTTGCCTGGGCGTCGCTCCCCAAGACCGACACGCTCGCGACCGACGAGCAGCGCCAGTGGCAGGCACTCGGCCTCGCGCCGCTGGCCAGCGGCGGCCGGACCGGCAGGGACATGGCGCCGACCGAGGCAGTCCACAGCGTCGATTTCGTGCCGGAGCGGGCTGCGCTCGTGCAGGTCCAGCCGGCACATCCGTCCGTTTCCGCGCCGACCGGGCCGCTGCGGATCCAGGGGCGGGTCGGCGACGGCTTCTACTGGTCG
The DNA here is from genome assembly GCA_035540475.1 of Sphingomicrobium sp. GTDB lineage: Bacteria > Pseudomonadota > Alphaproteobacteria > Sphingomonadales > Sphingomonadaceae > Sphingomicrobium. The sequence goes on along the minus strand of DATLGK010000076.1, from coordinate 681 downwards.
CTGCGCGCGGCCGGAGCGAGCCCGGAGACGGCGGCGCAATATCTCGCCGCGCTGGCCACGCACATCGATGTCGGCGAGGTCGGGCGGAGCGACGGCTTCGACCTGGTTGTGGGCGCCAATCGCGAGCTGCTTTACGCCGGCATCATGCGCTTCGGCGCGGCGCCGCTGCAGCTCGTGCGGTGGACCGCGGCCGGCCGCACGGAATGGATCGATGCCGCCGGAGCGGAAAAGCCGGCTCCGAGCTACGAGACGGCCGCCTGGCCGGTCGCCGGGCGCATCACGTCCCACTTCGGCTATCGCTATCACCCGATCCTGCGTTTCACACGCTTCCATTCGGGCGTGGATTTCGCGGCCGGCTGGGGCAGCCCGATCGTCGCCGCCGCAGACGGGCAGGTCGCGGCGGCCGGCTGGTCCGGAGGCTACGGGCGCCAAGTGCGAATCTGGCACGGGGCGGGGCTTGTGACGAGCTACAGCCACATGAGCGAGATCGTGGCCGCGCCCGGAAGCTATGTCCGCCGCGGACAGCTGATCGGCTATGTCGGCTCGTCCGGCCTCTCAACCGGGCCGCATCTCCATTTCGAGGTGATCCGGGACGGAACGCCGGTCGATCCCTTGAGCGTGCGGCTCGCAAGCGCAGGCGCGGCCGCAACCGATCCTCGGGTCGCTGAGGCCGTCAAGGCG
>DATLGK010000075.1:0-26670 GCA_035540475.1 Sphingomicrobium sp. | reverse complement strand
GCCGAAGGCTCGGCGCGCGACGGCCTGTCGATGCTCGACCAGGCGATTGCACACGGGGGCGGCGCGGTAACCGCAGGGCAGGTGCGGGACATGCTCGGTCTCGCCGACCGCGGCCGCGTTCGCCGATTGCTCGACCTCGTTCTTGCTGGCGACGCGCCGGGCGCGCTCGAGCAGCTCGACGAAGCGCATGAGCTCGGCATCGACCCGCTGCAATTGCTGCGCGGGCTGATGGAGAGTCTTCACGCGGCCACCCGGGCCAAGGCGGGAGCCGCGCCGAGCGCGCTGCAAAGCGCCGAGGAGCGCGAATCCGCCGATCAGATCGCCAGCGCTTTGTCCTGGGCGCTGCTGCACCGCTTGTGGCAGATGCTGCTCAAGGGCCTGCAGGACGTGCAGGTCGCGCCCGAGCCCCGCGAAGCGGCGGAAATGGCGCTGCTGCGGCTGATCCACGCCGCCGACCTGCCCGACCCGGCCGCGCTCGTCGCCAGGATGACCGGCGAGGGTGCTTCGGGGCCGACGGGGGCTGCCTCCGCGCCCAAGCCGCGTGCCGGGGCCGACACGCCGAAGGATTTCCGTTCGCTGATCGCCTTGCTCGAGGCGCACGGGCGGCACCAGCTTGCTGTCCAGCTGCATGACCAGGTCGGACTGGTGCGTTACGCGCCGCCAGAGCTGGCGCTGAAACCTGCCAAACCGCTCGGCGCGGACTGGACCCGCGAGCTTGCGCTTGCGTTGAAGGCGGTGACCGGCGCGACCTGGCAGGTTACGCTGTCCGACGAGGCCGCCGAACCCTCGCTGCTCGACCAGGAGAAGATGGCCGAGGAGCGCGTTCGCGCCGATGTCCTGGCCGATCCCAATGTTCGCGCGGTGATGGAGGCCTTCCCCGACGCGGAGCTCGAAACCTTTACAACGCGAGGCGCCTGAAATGCCCGAAATGCCCGACTTTAACGAAATTATGAAACTAGCCCAGAACGCGCAGGCCGAACTGCAGAAGGCGCAGGAAAGTTTGGACAAGATCGAGGTCGAGGGGGTCGCCGGCGGCGGGCTGGTCAAGGTCCGCGCAACCGCCAAAGGCCGCATCCTTGGCGTCGAGCTCGACGAGAGCCTGCTTGCCCCCTCCGAAAAGACGATGGTCGAGGATCTCGTCGCGGCAGCGATCAACGACGCGCGCGCCAAGGCCGATGCGGCGGCCGCCGGCGAAATGCAGAAGATGCAGTCGAGCCTGCCGCTTCCCCCCGGGCTGAAGTTTCCCTTCTAGCGCTTGTGAACCGCCGCGATTGCGGCATGATGCGCGCCTCTAGGGGGAGGCGCCGATGCAATTGGGCGCAATGCAGGACTGGCCGCTTAGGATCACGCGGCTGATCGACCATGCCGAGCGCGAGCATGGCGGCCGCGAGATCGTCGCCGCGCGCGCCGACGGATCGACCGTCCGCACCGACTGGAAAACGCTCGCACGTGACGCCCGCCGCATGGCCCAGGCGCTCGAGCGGCTCGGAATCCGCCCCGGCGACCGCGTCGCCACTTTGGGCATGAACCACGACCGGCACCTTGCCAGCTGGTTCGGCGTGGTCGGCATGGGCGGGGTGCTGCACACGCTCAACCCGCGGCTGTTCGACGACCAGCTCGCCTATATCGTCACCCACGCCGAGGACCGGGTCCTCATTTACGACGCGGCATTCGCGCCGCTGGTCGAGCGGATGAAGCCCAGGTGGCCAACGGTCAAACATTATGTCTGCTTCGACAGCGAGTTCGACGCCTGGCTCGCGGCCGAGGACAACTACTATGCCTGGTACGAGGGCGACGAGCGCGACCCCTGCGGCCTCTGCTACACCAGCGGAACCACCGGCAACCCCAAGGGCGTGCTGTACGAGCATCGTTCGACCGTGCTTCACGCAATGTCGGTCATCGTTCCCGACGTGTTCGACGTGTCGACCCGCTCGGCGGTGCTGCCGGTCGTGCCGATGTTCCACGCCAACAGCTGGTGCCTGCCCTATGCGGCGGCGATTGCCGGCTTCAAGCTGGTGCTTTGCGCCGACAACCAGCCGGAGCGGATTTGCCGCCTGTTCAACGAGGAGGGGGTGACCCATTCCGCGGGGGTCCCCACGGTATGGCTCGGCATGATCGACCATGTCGAGCGCACCGGCGCTGCGCTGGGCAATTTGCGGATGGTGATCATCGGCGGCTCTTCGGCCCCTCCCGCGACCATCCGCTGGTTTCGCGCCCGAGGGATCCGCGTCAACCATCTGTGGGGAATGACGGAAATGTCGCCGATCGGCACGGTCGGCTCGCTTCCCACCAACTGGGACGAGATGAGCGAGGAGGAGCAGATCGCTTACAGCTCGCGCCCCGGCCGCGCGATGTTCGGCGTCGAGCTTCGCACCGTGGGCGAGGATGGCGGGGTGTTGCCGCGCGACGGCATTAGCTCGGGGCGCCTGCAGGCGCGCGGCCCTGCGGTCGTCAAGCGCTACTTCAAGGCGGAAGCTGATTGCGTCGATGGCGACCAGTGGTTCGACACCGGCGACATGGCCGCGATCCACCCCGACGGCACGATCCAGATCACCGACCGCTCCAAGGACGTGATCAAGTCGGGCGGCGAGTGGATCAGCTCGATCGAGCTCGAAAATGCCGCGGTCGGCTGTGCCGGCGTCGCCGAGGCGGCGGCGATCGGCATCCCGCACCCCAAGTGGGACGAACGGCCGCTGCTCCTGGTCGTGCGGGCCAACGGTTCACAGGTCAGCGAGGTCGATATCCGCGAGCATCTGTCGCGCAACCTCGTCAAATGGTGGCTGCCCGACGCGATCGAGTTCGTCGACGAATTGCCCCACACCGCGACCGGCAAGCTCAGCAAGAAAGACCTTCGCGAGCGCTATCGCGATTATCGCTTCGCCGATGCGGAGGCGATGGTCGGCCGGGACTAGCTGTTCCCCCGCCGACGTGGGGCACTGGAAAGTTGCCGCCGGCTCGCCTAACTGCGCGCAACCCTCCGCTTTTTTCCAAGGACATTCGCGACCCGATGGCCGCCCAATATGCATTTGTGATGAAGGACATGACCAAGTCCTTCCCCGGCGCGCAGAAGCCGGTGCTGAGCAACATCAATCTGCAATTCTATCACGGCGCCAAGATCGGCATCGTCGGTCCCAACGGCGCGGGCAAGTCGACCCTGATGAAGATCATGGCCGGCATCGACCGGGACTTTCAGGGCGAGGCCTGGCCGGGCGAGAACGTGACGGTCGGCTACCTGCCGCAGGAGCCCCAGCTCGACCCGAGCAAGACCGTGCTCGAGAACGTCAAGGACGGCGCACGTGAGGTCGCCGACATGGTCGATCGCTTCAACGCCATCTCGGCCGAGATGGGCGATCCCAAGGACGACACCGACTTCGACGCCTTGATGGAGGAGATGGGTGAGCTCCAGGGGAAGATCGACGCGGTCGACGGCTGGACGCTCGACAACCAGCTCGAAGTGGCGATGGAGGCCTTGCGCTGCCCCCCGTCGGACTGGTCGGTGGAGAGCCTTTCCGGCGGCGAGAAGCGGCGCATCGCGCTCACCCGGCTGCTGATCCAAAAGCCCTCGATCCTGCTGCTCGACGAGCCGACCAACCATCTCGACGCGGAAAGCGTCCAATGGCTCGAAAACCACCTCAAGGAATATCCGGGCGCGGTGCTGATGATCACCCACGACCGCTACTTCCTCGACAATGTGGTGAGCTGGATCCTCGAGCTCGATCGCGGGAAATACTTTCCCTACGAAGGCAATTATTCGACCTATCTCGAGAAGAAGGCGAAGAGGCTCGAGCAGGAGCAGCGTGAGGAATCCGGGCGCCAGAAGGCGATCCGCGACGAGCTCGAGTGGATCCGGCAGGGCGCCAAGGGCCGCCAGGCGAAGTCCAAGGCGCGTATCGCCAAGTTCGAGCAGCTGGTCGCGGCGCAGGAGAGCCGTACGCCTGGCAAGGCCGAGATCCTGATCCAGGTGCCCGAACGGCTCGGCGGCAAGGTGATCGAAGCCAAGGGCCTGACCAAGGCCTATGGCGACAAATTATTGTTCGAGGACCTGTCGTTCACGCTTCCGCCCGGCGGCATCGTCGGAGTGATCGGTCCCAACGGTGCCGGCAAGTCGACCCTGTTCCGGATCATCACCGGCCAGGAGACGCCAGACGCCGGCACGATCGACATCGGCCCGACCGTGCACCTCGGCTATGTCGACCAAAGCCGCGACCATCTCGATAATAAGAAGAACGTCTGGGAAGAGATTTCCGACGGTCTCGATTATGTGAAGGTCAACGGCCACGACATGTCGACCCGCGCCTATGTCGGCGCGTTCAACTTCAAGGGCCAGGACCAGCAGAAGAATGTCGGCAAGCTGTCGGGCGGCGAGCGCAACCGAGTGCATATCGCCAAGATGCTCAAGCGCGGCGGCAACGTGCTCCTCCTCGACGAGCCGACCAACGACCTCGACGTCGAGACTTTGAGCGCGCTCGAGGAAGCGATCGAGAATTTCGCCGGCTGCGCGGTGATCATCAGCCACGACCGCTTCTTCCTCGACCGCCTCGCGACGCACATGCTGGCGTTCGAGGGCGACAGCCAGGTCGTCTGGTTCGAAGGCAATTTCCAGGCCTATGAGGAAGACAAGATCCGCCGCCTCGGCGAGGAAGCCACGCGCCCGCACCGCACGAGCTATCGGAAATTGACGCGGTAGCGGCCAATGGCGAAGCCCGTCTTCTTCGCCACCGAAGCCGATTTCCGCCGCTGGCTCGAGGCCAATCACGAGACCGCGACCGAGCTGCTCGTCGGTTTCTGGAAGAAAGGCAGCGGCAAGCCGTCGATCGACTGGCCGCAGGCGCGCGACCAGGCGCTCTGCTTCGGGTGGATCGACGGAGTGCGGCGGTCGCTGGGTGACGAATCGTATACGATCCGCTTCACGCCGCGGCGCAAGGGCAGCATCTGGAGCAAGGTGAATGTCGAGCGCTTCAATGCGCTCAAGGCATCCGGGCTGATGACGCCGGCCGGCCAGCGCGCGTACGAGGAAAACAAGCACAATAGCGGGCTCTATTCGTACGAGAATGAGCAGAAGGATCTCACGGCGGCAGAGGAAAAGCTGTTCCGCGAGAACAAGGCCGCATGGGCCGATTGGGAGAGGCGCCCGCCTGGCTACCGCCGCACCGTGCTCCATTGGGTGACCAGCGCAAAACGGCCGGAGACCCGCGCCCGCCGCCTTGCGGCGCTGATCGAGGACAGCGCGGCCGGGCGAAAGGTCGGAGTGATGGAGGTGGGCAAAAAGTGATCGCCGTCAGCTCGCTGGTGTGGATCTGGCGCGGGGAGGCGGCGGGGCGCTGGTATTTCGTCACCGTGCCGGACGAGCAATCGGCCGACATCAAGGCACATGCACTGGGGGCGCCGCGCGGCTTCGGTTCAGTCCGGGTGAGCGCGGCGATCGGCGATACCCGTTGGCAGACCTCGGTTTTTCCGCTCAACAGCGGCGGCTATCTGCTGCCGATCAAGGCCGACGTGCGCAAAAAGGCCGGCATCGGTGCCGGCGACGAGGTAAAGGTCGAGCTGGACCTGCTCTAAAGCGGCTTTTGAGGGGTCTTGCCGTCAAGCTCCTCGGCGGTCTTGTCGAAACCCTGGGCCATGTCTCCGAGCACCTTGCTCGTTGCCCGGTCGTAGGTCGCTCGCGCGAGGCGCCGGCAGCGCTCGGCCTGGTCGTGCAATGTCTGAGATTGCTCGTCGGTCACATCGATCAGCATGTTGATCGCGCCGGTCAGCGTGCCCGAGTCGTCAAACAAGGGGGTCGGGTAGGGGCGGAAGGCGCGGCGGGACCCGTCGGGCCGTTCGGCGATCGCGACCGCGTCGCGCACCATCCGCTGGTTGCGGATCGCCTGGGCCATCGGGCACTGGTCGTGGGGCAGGAAGTCGCCGGTGGTCGTGAAGATCTTCCAGGTGACGCACCATTTGTCCTTGCCGAGCTGCGGTTCGCGCCCGGCGAAGGCAACGCAGGCGCGGTTCCAGTAGGTTACTGCTCCGGAGGGATCGGTGACGTAGATCGGCACCGGAAGGGCATCGAGCACCGAGCGATAGTCGCCGCCACCCGAAAGTGCAGTGACGGCGGTGTCGAGATAATGTTCAGGGTCGCGCTGGGCGAGCATAGTCCAATTGGTTCCAACCTAGGTCAGTCCAGAACCACCCTAGAGCGGCGCCGTTCCACCCGGGCCGGAAAAAGACAGAGGTGTGACACATCAATCACAGTGGTCAGCGCAGGCGTTTGACCAGCAAGCCGCCGTCTTCGCCGCTCTTCACCTCGAAATTGGGCACGGCCTTGATCAGCTCGGAAAGGCGCGTGAAGCCGTAGTTCCGCGCCGCGAAGCTGGACACCGCCTTGGCGCGCTGCCCGAGCTCCGAGAGCGGCGTATAGCCCTCTTCGTCGCGCTTGGACGCCTTGTAGGCCGCGCCGAGCACCTGCAGCAGCTCTGGATCGACTGGCCGCTGGCCCTTGCCGGCCTTGGGCTGCTCGAGCTGTTCTTCCTCGTCGAGCGCCAGCGCGCCGACATCGAAGAAGCGCGTGCAGGCCTGCTGGAAGGAAAGGGGGGTCTTGGCGGTGCCGAAGCCGTAGACCGGAAGCCCGTCCTCGCGGATGCGCTGCGCGAGCGGCAGGAAGTCGCTGTCCGACGACATGATGCCGAAGCCGTCGACATTGCCCCGGTAGAGCAGGTCCATCGCATCAATGGTCATGCGCATGTCGGTCGCGCTCTTGCCCTTGACCACGTCGAACTGCTGCATCGGCACGATCGAATGGCTGCCGGTGATATTGCCCCAGCCCTTTAGGCTCGCCTTCGCCCAATTGCCGTAGGCGCGGCGGATGTTGATGGTGCCGAGCTCGCCGAGCACCAGTAGGACCTCGTCGAGATGGTCGGGCGACGCGTTATCGGCGTCGATCAGGAGCGCGATGTTGGCTTCCTGTTCCGCGAGGCGTTCGCGCATTCGTGACGAATCCCTTTTTGCAGCCTCTCTAGCGTGCTGGCGCGATATGGCCACCGTCCGGCGCGGACGGCGCGCATACATGAACCGTACATGATCGATGCGGGAACGAAACGCCGTGTGGTGCACTAATGCCAGCACAGGGGGCGAGTTGAGAAGGGACGAGACGATGAAGAAGTTTGGTCTAGCTGCAGCCCTTGCCGCCGGAAGTCTGACGGTGGCCGGCTGCGCCACTTACCCGAACCAGTACGGTCACAACACCGGCGGTTATTACGATCAATATGGCCGCTGGGTGCCTGCCGGCAACCCCAACACCCAGATGGGCAATGCGGCGACGGGCGCTGCGGTCGGCGCGGCCACCGGTGCGGTCGCCGGCGCGGTCCTTCCGGGCCTGAAGCCGGGAACCGGCGCGATCGCCGGCGCGATCCTCGGCGGCGTGCTCGGCGCGACGATCAACGGCCGGCAATATTATCGCGATACCCGCGGCTATTGCTATTACGTCGATCAGTACGGCCAGCCGCACTACAACTACAACGTCCGCTGCTAGTCGGCCGGGCGACCTGCGGCGGCGCCCCATGCCGCCGACCGTGAATTGAGCTGTTAGACGGGGCGGAACTCCCCTTCCGCCTCGTCGAGCTCGTACAGCGTTCCCTCGGCGATCGCGAAATAGCAGCCGTGGAGCTTGAGGCGCTGGGCGCGCTCGCGCTCGGCGACGAAGGGGAAGGTGCGCAGGTTGCGCAGGCTGGTCTTCACCGCCTCCATTTCCAAAGCCCGCTGCGGGTCGTCAGGCTGTTCGGCGAGGACCTTGGCGCGGGCTTCGTCGAGCACTGCGATCCAGCCGTCGATGAAGCTGTGGCCGGCGACTCCGAGATCGCCGCCCTGCAGGGCCGCCTTGACCCCGCCGCAGGCGCCGTGGCCCATCACCACGATATGCTTCACCTCGAGGCCCATCACGCCGAATTCGATCGCCGCCGAGGCGCCGTGAAGGCCGCCGCCGGTCTCGTATGGAGGCACGATGTTGGCGACATTGCGCAGGATGAAGGCCTGGCCGGGCTTGGTATCGAAAATCGTCGCCGGGTCGACCCGGCTGTCGCAGCAGGCGATGATCATGATGGGCGGTTCCTGGCCTTCCGCCAGTTCCTCCCAGCGGCGCCGATGCCTCTGATACTCACCGCTGCGGAAGCGCCGGTAGCCGTCGAGCAGCGTTCGAAACTCGGGCATCTAGAAGCGCTCTCCGCGGACCACTTCGACCTCTGACAAGGTCAGCAGCATCCCATATTCGCCGAGCTTCGGCGCCAGCAGGTCGACGAAGCGCTCGGCCTTGTCCTCCGAGGCGATGGTCAGGAAGATCATCTTGGTCGTCGCGCCGCTGACCTGGTCATCGCGCCAAACGCCGCCATGGCCCGCGCCCGACTGAACCGGGATCAGCGTGTAGCCGGCGATGCCGACGTCCGCCGCGGCCTGGATCAGCCGCTGGGCGAGCGGCGCGTCGACGAGGATCTCGACACGCTTCCGGGTGAAGGTCTTGGTCGTCATGTCCTAGCCTAGCGCCTGCGCGAGCATCGCGAACAGCGGTATGCCGACGATGATGTTGAATGGGAAGGTGACCCCGAGCGACATCGACAGATAGAGGCCGGGGTCGGCTTCGGGCAACGCCAGGCGCATCGCTGCCGGCACCGCGATATAGGACGCGCTCGCCGCGAGAATGCCGAGCGCCGCGGCCGACCCGGCGTCGAGCCCGATCGCGGTCCCGATGACCACGCCGAGCGCTCCGTTGATGACCGGCAGAGCGATCCCGAGCGAGGCCGCGCGGGCGGTCAGCGCGCGGGTCTCGATCAACCGCCTGCCCGCCACGAGCCCCATGTCGAGAAGGAAGATGCAGAGCAGGCCGCGGAACAAATCGTTGAACAAGGGCGAGATCGGAACGAAGCCGTCGGGCCCGGCGGCAAGGCCGATGGCGAAGCTGCCGATCAGGAGTACGACCGAGGCGTTGAGCAGGACTTCGTGGAGAAGGTGGGCGCCGCCGCCATTGTCGGGGCGGACGCCGCCGCGCCGCGCGAGCAGCAGGCCGCTGATGATCGCCGGCGTTTCCATGAGGGCGAGGACCGCGACCATATAGCCGGCGGGAGTGAGGCCGCCCCGGGTCAGCATTTCCGCCGCGGTGACGAAGGTGACGACGCTGACCGAACCGTAATGGGCGGACACGGCCGCGGCGTTGACCGGCGACAGGCGGCCGATGCGGGTGAGCAGCCAGTAAGCGAAGAAAGGGATGAGGAAGCTGAGCGCGACGCCCGCTGCGGCAGCGAGCGCAAGCTCCGGCGTGAAGCCCGACTTGGAGACCTCGACCCCGCCCTTGAGACCGATCGCGATCATCAGGTAGATCGACAGGCCCTTCGCGACGGCTTCGGGGATGGTCAGGTCCGAGCGCGCGAACGCGGCGCCCATTCCGAGCATGAAGAACAGGACAACCGGCGAGCTTAGGGTGGCAAGAGCGGCTTCCATCGGCCGCCGCCGTTAGCGGTCTCGGGCGCGGTGCGGCAAGGGGCGGGGGTGGCAAGGCTGGGTCGCAATCGCTATCTGGCCGCCATGACCGCCCCGGCCGCCGTTCCGACCAAGCAGCGCAAGCCCGACTGGATCCGCGTCAAGGCGCCGGTCAGCGAGGGTTATCACCAGACCCGCAAGCTGATGCGCTCGCTCGGTCTCGCCACGGTGTGCGAGGAGGCGGCCTGCCCGAACATCGGCGAATGCTGGACCAAGAAGCACGCCACGGTGATGATCCTTGGCGACACCTGCACGCGGGCGTGCGCTTTCTGCAACGTGAAGACCGGCATGCCGCGCCCGGTCGATCCGCTCGAGCCCGAGCATGTCGCGACCGCCGCCGCAGAGCTCGGCCTCGAGCATATCGTCGTCACCTCGGTCGACCGCGACGATCTGCCCGACGGCGGCGCGCGGCAGTTCGTCAAGGTGATCGAGGCGCTGCGCAAGCGGACCCCTTCGACCACCATCGAAATTCTGACGCCCGACTTCCGTAACAAGAGCGAGGTCGCGGTCGAGGAAATCGTCGCCGCCGGGCCGGACGTGTACAACCACAACCTCGAGACCGTTCCGCGGCTCTATCCGACCATCCGCCCCGGCGCGCGCTACTATGCGTCACTGCGCCTGCTCGAAAGCGTCAAGCGCAAGGCGCCGCACATCTTTACCAAGTCCGGGCTGATGGTCGGGCTCGGCGAGCAGCGGCTCGAGGTCCACCAGGTGATGGACGACATGCGCTCCGCAGGCGTCGATTTCCTGACGATGGGCCAATATCTGCAGCCGACGCCTCGCCATGCGAAGGTGGAGGAGTTCGTCACTCCGCAGGCCTTCGACGCCTATGCGGCAATCGCCCGCGCCAAGGGCTTCCTGCTCGTCGCTGCGTCTCCGCTGACCCGCTCGAGCTACCATGCGGGCGACGACTTTCAGAAGATGCGAGCGGCACGGATCGCGCAGCTGGAGCGTTCGAACGGCTGATGCCGCGCCACAGCGAAACCCGGCACCTGCCATATTCACCGGAGCAGCTGTTCGAGCTCGTCGCCGATGTCGCGCGTTACGACGAATTCCTGCCCTGGGTCGTCGCGGTGCGGGTCCGCTCGTCGAGCGAAACCGAGACCCTTGCCGACCTCGTGGTGGGCTTCAACGCGTTCAAGGAGCGGTTCACCAGCCGGGTGGTCAAGGACCGTCCGCGCAAGATCTGCGTCGACTATGTCGAAGGGCCGCTCAAATATCTGCATAATGAGTGGACGTTCGATGCCGCGCCGGACGGCGGCACCAACCTCCATTTCGCCGTCGATTTCGCGTTCAAATCGCGGCTGTTCGAGACCCTGGCAGGCTCGATGTTCGACCGCGCGCTGAGGCGCATGACCAACGCCTTCGAACAGCGCGCCGCCGCCCTCTACGGCATCAACAGCGCGAGCGCGCAAAGCGCCGCCTGAAGCCGCACGCCCGAGCGGGTTTTCTCGTCGAACAGCTTCTGGTCGGCGACGATCTTGGCCGGATCGGCGTCGCGTTCGGCAAGCGCGAAGACGACGGTTCCGACCGGCTTGGCCGGCGTGCCGCCGTCCGGTCCGGCAATGCCCGTGATCGCGACGGCAACGTCCGCCTGCGATGCGGCAAGGGCTCCGCGCGCCATCGCCCACGCCGTCGCAACGCTCACCGCCCCGAACGTATCGACCACATCTTCCGACACTTTGAGCTCGTTGATTTTGGCGCTGTTCGAGTAGGTTACGTAGCCGGCTTCAAACACTTCCGAAGAGCCGGGGATCTCGGTCAGCGCCGCGCTGACAAGGCCGCCGGTGCAGCTTTCGGCGACGGCAATGCGGCGCCCGGCCTTGCGGTTCGCCTCGACCACTTCGCGTGCTTTGTCGACGAGGGCGTTTGGAAGAAGGCGGTCGTTCATTGCCACGACCTCATCCGAATGCTCGCCACAGCCTGCGCGGCAATGCCTTCGCGGCGCCCGGTGAAACCGAGTCCCTCGGTGGTTGTCGCCTTGACGCTGACCTGCTCCGGATCGAGTCCCGCGATGGCCGCGATCCGCGCTCGCATCGCGCCGCGATGGGGCCCGACTTTCGGCTCCTCGGCGATAATCGTGCAATCGACATGGTCGATGATCGCCCCGCGCTCCCGCACCAGGCCAGCGGCGTGGCTGAGGAATAGATGCGAGGACGCGCCCTTCCAGCGCGGGTCCGATGGCGGGAAATGCTCGCCGATGTCGCCGAGCCCGGCCGCGCCGAGCAATGCGTCGGTGATCGCGTGAAGCACGACATCGGCATCGCTGTGGCCGGCAAGGCCGCGCGAATGTGGCACTTCGACCCCGCCGAGCATGACCGGCCCCTCACCAGCGAACGCATGCACGTCGAAGCCCATGCCGGTGCGCGGTGAGAGCGCGCCCGCGAGCCACTGCTCGGCCTGGGCAAAATCGCCGGGCGTGGTCAGCTTCTCGAGCGCTGCGTCGCCCTCGACCGCGGCGACGTCCATCCCCGCTGCGCGCAGCACGGTCGTCTCGTCGGTCGGGGAGGGGCCATGCCACTGGTCATAGGCGGCGCGGATCGAGGAGGTGCGAAAGGCTTGGGGGGTTTGCACGCGAACCAGCTTGTCGCGGTCGACCCGCTCGCCGAGCGCAGCCTCGGCCCGTGCCAGCGTGTCGCGGACCGGGAGGACCGGGGCGGCTCCATCGAAAAACTCGAGCTTGGCCAGCAGCCGATCAATGACCCGCCCCGGGCAGAAGGGGCGCGCTGCATCGTGGATCAGCACCGCCTCGCTGTCGACCGTTGCCAGGCCGGCCCGGACCGAATCCGCGCGCTCGGCGCCGCCGGGCACGAACCCGGCAATGTCGAGCCCCTCGAGCGCGGCAGCGGCGCTTGCCTGCTGCCCTTCGCCGATGACCACGCGGACTGCCTGGATCGCGGGATGGCGCTTGAGCGCTTCCGCCGCCCAGCGCAGCACCGGTTTGCCGCCGAGCATGCGATATTGCTTGGGAAGTCCGCCGCCGAGACGCGCGCCTTTTCCGGCCGCGACGATGATGGCGGTGACGCTCATTACAGGGCGCGCTCTAGGCTCCCTTGCCTTGTCCGCCAAGGCCCGTTCCCCTACATGCCGCCCTCCCATGACCCTGGTGAAGCCCATACAGATCGGCCCGGTCCGGATCGAAGCGCCCGTCATCCTGGCGCCGATGACGGCTGTCACCGACCTGCCGTTCCGGCGCGCCGTGAAGCGCTTCGGCGCCGGGCTGACGGTAACCGAGATGATCGCCAGCCAGGCGATGGTCCGGGAAACGCGCCAGTCGCTGCAGAAGGCCTTGTGGGATCCGGCCGAGGAGCCGGTGTCGATGCAGCTCGCCGGCTGCGAGCCGCGGGTGATGGCCGAGGCCGCGAAGCTCAATGAGCACCGCGGAGCGGCGATCATCGACATCAACATGGGCTGCCCGGTGAAGAAGGTCGTCAACGGCTGGGCGGGATCGGCGCTGATGCGCGATCTTCGGACTGCGGCCGCGATCATCGAGGCGACGGTCAAGGCCGTGAAGGTGCCGGTGACCCTGAAGACTCGGATGGGCTGGGACCATTCGAGCCTCAACGCGCCCGAGCTCGCGCGGATCGCGGAGGATCTCGGGGTCCAGATGATCACCATCCACGGGCGCACCCGCTGCCAGATGTACAAGGGCGAGGCGGACTGGTCGTTCGTCCGTCGCGTCAAGGAAGCCGTGTCGATCCCCGTCATCGTCAACGGCGACATCTGCTCGATCGGCGACGCGCGCGAGGCGCTTCGCCAGTCGGGCGCTGACGGCGTGATGATCGGCCGCGGCGCCTATGGGCGGCCGTGGCTGGTCGGGCAGGTGATGGCCGATCTTTGCGGCGGCGCGCCGCGTCCTGAGCCGAGCCTCGACGAACAGCTTGCGACCATGCTCCGGCAATATGGGGAGATGCTCTCGCTCTACGGCACCCACACGGGGGTCAATCTCGCGCGCAAGCATATCGGTTGGTACACCAAAGGCCTGCCGGGCTCGGCCGAGCTGCGCAACCGCGTCAACAGCCAGGACGATCCGAACGTCGTCGTTGGCATGTTGCAGGAATTCTATTCGCCGTGGCTCGCGCGCTCGGCGGCATAAGTCCGGCCAAGCATTGGTTGACGCATTAGAAGTGTGTTTTTGATGCAACGGCCATGCTAGGGCCGGCGCGAATGAATGCCCACAGCGCCGAATCGCCGGTAATTTCGCAGCGGGAGAGCTGGCTGCAGCGCGAACGGGCGAGCGGCCGCTTCTACGACCGCCTCGCAGTCGGCATCGCTGTGCTGCTGGTCGGCATGCTGGGCTTCAGCTTCTGGCTGCTGAGCCGGGGCGCGGAGCCCGGAGCGCTGCTGTCGCCGCCGCTGATCGCGCTGCTGCTGATCGCCAACCTGCTCCCAGCGATCGCGCTGATGGTCCTGTTCTCGCGCAAGGTCGCGGTACGCCGGGCCGAGCGGGGAGGGCTCGGAAGCGGCCGGCTGCACATCCGGCTCGTCGCCTTGTTCTCAGTCGTGGCGGCGGTCCCGACTGTGCTGGTCGCGATCTTCGCGTCGCTGCTGTTCCAGGCGGGCCTCGAATTCTGGTCGTCCAACCGCGCCCGCAACATGCTCGAAAACACCGCGCAGATCGCCGCTGCCACCTATCAGCGCGAAGTCGAGCAGGTCGTGAACGAGACCGTCACCGCGGCAGGCGATCTCAGCGGCTATCTGCGCATTACGACGATCACCGACCCGCGTTTTGCCGAGGCATTCGCGCGCAACCAGGTGCTGAACCGCAGCCTCTCCGAAGCGATCATCTTCACTTACGGCGCGGACCGCCAGATTCGCACGCTCGCCCTGGTCAACCCTTATGACCGCGCGCTCGACAGAGTGATCACGCCCGCGAACATCGCCGCCCTCGAGAAGGAAGCGGCGGTTCCGATCAGCTCCTCGGACCGGATCGGCGTGCTGACCCGGCTCGATTACGGTCCCGACACCTATCTTTACGCCGCGCGTGTCTTCGATCCCCAGTTCCGCGAGCAGATCCAGCGCTCGAACGAGGTGCTGAAGGACTATCGCACCATGCTCCGCCGCTCGAGCATCAACCAGCTGCGCTTCAACGCCGCGCTGCTGCTCGGCGCGCTGATCATCGTCGGCCTCGCCATCCTGACCGCGCTGCGCCTTGCCGACCGCCTCGTCCGTCCGGTCGGCGAGCTGGTCAACGCCGCGGGGCGGATCGAAGCCGGCGACTTTTCGACGCGGGTGCCGATGATGGACACCGAGGACGAGGTGCAGACCCTCGCCACCGCCTTCAACCGCATGACAGGCCGCCTCGAAGAACAGACCAACGCGCTGCGCACCGCCAATCGCCAGCTCGATACCCGCCGCGCGTTTATCGAGGCGGTGCTCTCCAGCGTCACCGCCGGCGTCATCGCGCTCGACAGCCGCAATCGCGTTCTTCTCCTCAACCGTTCGGCCGAGACGCTGCTCGAAAAGGGCGAAGCGATCGAAGGGAAGGAGCTCGCGGCCGTCTCTGCCGAGCTAGACGAGTTCATGCGCGGCCAGCAGACCGAGGCCAATGTGCTGATCACCGCGGACGGCGGCCAGCGCACGCTCGCGGTCAAGCGGGTCCGCTACCAGGACGGCTCCGTGCTGACCTTCGACGACATCACCGACCAGCTGACCGATCAGCGCCGCGCAGCATGGTCCGACATCGCCCGTCGCATCGCCCATGAGATCAAGAACCCGCTGACCCCGATCCAGCTTGCAGCGGAGCGGCTGCAGCGCCGCTTCGCCGCCGAAATCGCGTCCGACAAGGACACGTTCGAGCGGCTGACGGGGACGATCGTCCGCCAGGTCGGGGACCTTCGGCGGATGGTCGACGAATTCTCCAACTTCGCGCGCATGCCCAAGCCGGTGTTCCGCGACGAGAATGTGCACGAAATCGCGCGCCAGGCGCTGTTCCTGCACGAGGTCGCCCACCCCGCGGTCAGCTTCGCGCTCGAACCGCCGCAGGGCGAGTTTCGCATGGTCTGCGACCGCCGCCAGCTCGCGCAGGCACTGACAAATGTCGTGAAGAACAGCGTGGAAGCCATCGAAGCGCGAAGGAATCGCGGCGAGCACAGTCTCGCTGGCGATCGTGTCGAGCTGAAGCTGCACGAGGAAGAGGGGCACCTCGTGATCGACGTGCTCGACACCGGCGTCGGCCTTCCGGAGGATCGCGAGCGCCTGACCGAGCCTTATGTGACCACGCGCGTCCGCGGCACTGGGCTTGGGCTCGCGATCGTGAAGAAAATCGTCGAAGAACATATGGGCGAAATTGCCTTCCTCGACCGCCCCGGCGGCGGAACCCACGTCCGCATCGCGTTCGACACCGGAAGGCTCGCGGCGCTGGCGACCGCCGACGCCGCCGGGGCTGGCGACAACTCAGACGACAAGAATGGCGAGGAGCCTGATGGCGCTTGAAGTGCTGGTAGTGGACGACGAGGCGGACATTCGCGAGCTCGTCAGCGGGGTGCTGGAGGATGAAGGCTATGCGGTCCGCACTGCCGCGGACAGCACCCAGACCCTCGAGGCGATCGAGGAGCGGCGGCCCTCGATGGTGCTGCTCGACGTCTGGCTGCAGGGCTCGCGGCTCGACGGGCTGCAATTGCTCCAGGAGATCAAGCGCCGCGATTCGACCATTCCCGTCCTGATGATCTCGGGTCACGGCAACCTCGACACGGCCGTGGCGGCGGTGAGGGAAGGGGCGGTGGACTTCATCGAGAAGCCGTTCGAGGCGGAGCGCCTCATCTATCTCGTCGATCGCGCGACCGAGACCGATCGCCTGCGGCGCGAGAATGAGACGCTGCGCGCCCAGGTCGGCCACGAGGACCAGCTCCATGGCAGCTCGGTCGCGATCAACACCGTCCGTGCAACGTTGAAACGCGTCGCTCCGACCGGCAGCCGGGTGCTGATCTCGGGCCCTCCGGGCGTCGGTAAGGAGATTGCCGCGCGGATGATCCACCAGTGGAGCCCGCGCGCCCGGGCCCCGTTCATCGTCCTTTCGGCGGCGATGATGAGCCCGGAACGGGTCGAGGAGGAGTTGTTCGGCGCCGAAGCCGACGGCGTCGCCCGCCCGGGTCTGCTCGAGCAGGCGCATGGCGGGACCTTGTTCCTCGACGAGATCGCCGACATGCCCCCGACCACCCAGGCGAAGATCCTGCGCGTGCTGACCGACCAAAGCTATCACCGCGTCGGCGGGCAACGGCCGGTGAAGGTCGACGTGCGGGTGCTATCCGCGACATCGCGCAATTTGCAGGACGAGATCGCCGCCGGCCGCTTCCGCGAGGACCTGTTCTACCGGCTCAACGTGGTTCCGGTGAAGCTTCCGCCGCTGAGGGAGCGGCGCGAGGACATTCCCGAGCTCGTCGGCCACTTCCTCGCCCGCTTCGCCGCGGAACGGCGGATGCCGGCGCCGCGCATCTCCGAAGAGGCCATGGCCGCGCTGCAGGCCCACGATTGGCCCGGCAATGTGCGCCAGCTTCGCAACATCATCGAGCGGACCCTGATCCTTGCCCCCGGCGACCGCGTGTCCTGCATCGAGGTCGACCTGCTGCCGCCCGAAGTGCTCGACAACCAGGGCGCCGTTGGCGGCGGGAGCACGACCATGGCGATCATGGGCAGCCCGCTGCGCGAGGCGCGCGAATCGTTCGAACGCGAATATCTGAAGATTCAGATCCGTCGCTTTTCAGGCAACATCTCGCGCACCGCATCGTTCATCGGCATGGAACGCTCCGCCCTGCACCGTAAGCTTAAGGCTCTGGGGATCGGGGAGAAGAAAGAGGGCGAAGAGTAGGGGGCCGGTGGCCCCAGCGTGGTGAGGTCGCACATGGCTGCTCGGTCGCTAAGCCTTCAGGATCATTTCCTGAACAGCGTGAGACGGGCGAAGCTCCCAGTCACGATTTTCCTGGTTAAGGGCGTCAAGCTGCAAGGGGTCATCACCTGGTTCGACACTTTCTCGCTGCTGCTTCGCCGCGAGGGCGCGGCGCAGTTGGTCTACAAACATTCCATCTCGACCATCATGCCGGCCGAACGGCCGCCGGAGTTCGCGCCTGCCCCCAACGCTGGCGACGGCAAGGCGACGCTGCAGGACATGTTCCTCGCCGCAGCCTCCCGCCAGACGGAGCGGATGACCCTGTTCCTGATCAACGGGGTGATGCTGCAGGGCACCGTCGCCGCCTTCGACCAGTTCAGCCTGGTGCTCGAGCGCGGCGGGCAGATGCAATTGGTCTACAAGCACGCGATATCGACACTTCAGCCGCAGCATCCGCTCGACTTGGGTCATGATGCGCAGGACGGGGAGACGCAATCCTGACGAATTTTGACGGAAATGGCGCGATCGAGGTCGCGCGCGGGGAGCGAGCGATTATCGCCGTGCCCGAGCTGCCTCGCGAAGGCTCGCGGCGCTCGGCAGACGCCCGGATCGAGGAAGCGGAGGGGCTGGCGCAGGCAATCGGCGTCCATGTCGTCGGCGCGCGCGCCTTTCGCGTGCGCACCGTTCGCCCCGCCACCTTGCTCGGCAAGGGCCAGGTGGAAGAGATTGCGGCACTGGCGCAGGAGCAGCAGGCGGGCCTGTTGATCGTCGATGCCGCGCTGACGCCGATCCAGCAGAAGAACCTCGAGGAGGAAGCCGGGACCAAGGTGATCGACCGCACCGGCCTGATCCTGGAGATTTTCGGGGAGCGCGCAGCGACCGCCGAAGGCCGGCTACAAGTCGAGCTTGCCCATCTCGACTATCAGGCGGGGCGGCTGGTGCGCAGCTGGACCCACCTCGAGCGGCAGCGCGGCGGCTTCGGCTTCCTCGGCGGTCCGGGCGAAACCCAGATCGAGGCCGACCGGCGGATGATCCGTGACCGGATGGCGAAGATCCGCCGCGAACTCGACCAGGTGAAGCGCACGCGGACGCTCCACCGCGACCGGCGGCAGCGCGCACCCTGGCCGGTGATTGCGCTCGTCGGCTATACCAACGCCGGGAAATCCACTCTTTTCAACAGGTTGACGGGGGAAGGGGTGTTTGCCGAAAATCTGCTGTTCGCGACCCTCGACCCGACCATGCGCGACATCCGCCTGCCGGGCTTCGACAAGGTGATCCTGTCCGACACCGTGGGTTTCGTTTCCGACCTGCCGACCGAGCTGATCGCGGCCTTCCGCGCGACCCTGGAAGAGGTCGCATCCGCCGACCTTCTCGTCCACGTCCGCAACATGGCGCATCCGGACAGCGAGGCGCAGCGCGAAGACGTCAACGACGTGCTGGCGTCACTCGGGCTTGCCGAGGAGGGGGCGCCGCCCCGCATCGAAGCCTGGAACAAGATCGACCTGCTGGCCGGCGACGAGCGCGAGCGCCTGGCGGAAGAGGCGCGACGGCGTGACGACGTGGTCCCCATCTCGGCGATCAGCGGGGAGGGGCTCGATGCGCTCCGCGAGCGCATGGCCGAGGGCCTGCGCAGCGGCGAGCAGGTCCACCGCATCCGCCTGCCAGCCACCGACGGCGGCCGGATCGCCTGGCTCCACTCGCGCGGCGAAGTCCTCAACCAGAGAGTCGACGATGACGAGATGGAGCTTTCGGTCCGGTTGTCGCCCGACAATTGGGCGCGGTTTCAGGCGCTGGAGTCCGCCTGAGCAGCCTTGGCCGCGACCCAGAGCTGCTCCATCTCCTCGAGGCTCATGTCGCTGAAGCCGGGCACGGCCTCGATTGCTCGGAAGCGGGTTTCGAACTTGCGATTGGCTTCCCGTAGAGCAGCTTCCGGCTCGACATTGAGATGCCGTGCAAGGTTTACGACGGCAAAGAGGAGGTCGCCCAGCTCCTCGAGCTTGCGCTGATGGTCGGTCTCGGCATCGAGCTCGGCGAGTTCCTCGTCGATCTTTGCGCGAGGGCCGCCGACATCCGGCCAGTCGAAGCCGACGCGCGCTGCCCGCCGCTGCAGCTTTGCCGCGCGTTCGAGCGCCGGAAGTGCCAAGGCGACACCCGCTAACGCACTGTCGTCAGGCGATTTCTTGCGCTCGGCCGCCTTGATCTCCTCCCAGCCGGGGCTGTGCGTCGAGTCCCCGAAGATGTGGGGGTGGCGGCGTTCAAGCTTGTCGCAAATGCGATCAAGGACGTCGTCGAGCGTGAAATGACCGGCTTCCTCGGCCATTTGCGCGTGGAAGACGACCTGGAGCTGGAGGTCGCCGAGCTCGTCGGCAAGCGCATCCATGTCGCCGCGCGCGATCGCGTCGGCGACTTCATAGGCTTCTTCGATCGTATAGGGCGCGATCGTCTCGAAACTTTGCTCGCGGTCCCATTCGCAGCCGCGCTGCGGATCGCGCAGGCGGCGCATGATCGCCACCAGCCGGTCGAGAGCGGGCTCAGCGGCCACAGGGGGCCCCCGAGCGGCATCGATCTCGAAGTATGATAATATGCATTATGTAAAGTATCCGCATGGTCAGGGGACCAGGACCAGCCAGCGCCCTTCCACGCTCCAGCGGCTGAGCGTGGACAGGAAGTTCATGCCAAGGACGTTGAGATCCTCACGGTCGGCGACCTGGACCGCCAAGTCCTGGCGCGCGATCCCCCCGACCGTGATCTGACCGGCGCGGCCCGAGGCCATTCGCACGATCCCATTGGCCGTGCGCACATATTGGTCGCGCCGGCTCCCGACCTCGATGCCGGTTCGCTCCGCGGTACGCCGGTCGACGGTGGTCGTGGTCGCGCCGCTGTCGACCAGGAAGTTGACGTCATGGCCGTTGATTTTCGCAACGACCCAGAAATGGCCGTCGGCGGCCATCGGGATGCGAATTTCGCTGCCCTCCTCGATCGGCGTCCCGACCGCTTCCGCCTTGAGCCGCTGCGCAAACCAGCCGAGATTGTCGCGGAAACTGAACAGCACGAAGCCGGCCGCAAAGATCGCGACCCAGGCGAGCGCCATCTTGGCGGCACGCGCCAGAGGCAACCGCATCGCCAGGAGCGAGCTGCCGACGAACACCAGCAGAAGGACCAGATAGACGGCGTTCGGCGCGCTAAAGCCGTTCACAAGCCGATCTCCAGGCCGTCATGGGCCGGCGCAGCCCAGTCGGGCAGCTCAGCGACGAGCGTCCGATAATCGAGGTCATTGCCCATGTGCACAAGATAGAGCTGGCCGACCTTCAAGTCCCGCGCCCAGTCAACAACCGCGTCGAGTGACGCATGGGTCGGGTGCGGCCGCCGGGTCAGGCAGTCGCAAATCCACACGTCCACGCCTTCGTATAGCGTTGCCATAGCGTCCGTTAAATCGTTGAAATCGATAGCATAAGCGATGGAAACATCTTGCTCGTCGAAACGCATACCGAGCGAGGTCGGACCGCCGTGCGGCTGCTCGACGAAGCGCGCGCGCGCGGCGCCGAAGGAAAGCTCCGAGCCAAGCTCCCGCGCCTCGACGATCGGACGGTAGAAGTCGGATTGGGCAAAGGCATAGCCGAAGCGATGCTCGAGCTCGGCAAGGTCGTCGCCGCGCGCGTAGAGCGGCACCGGCCCTCCCAGCGCCTGGGCGACCGGCCGCAGCTCGTCGAGCCCGTGGCAATGGTCGGCGTGGGTGTGGGTGACGATGACGCCGTCGAGACGGTCGACCTCCGCGGCGAGCAATTGCTGGCGCAGGTCCGGGCCGCAGTCGACCAGCATTCGCTCGCCGCCGCTTTCGACCAGGATCGAGGTCCTCAGCCGGGTGTTTCGGGGCTCTTCAGGATCGCAGCGGCCCCAGTGGTTGCCGACCTTGGGGACGCCGGTCGATGTCCCGCATCCGAGGATCCGGACTTTCACGCCGCTTTTTGAAACAATTGGAAGAAGTTGGAGGTGGTCCGCTCGGCCAGTGCTTCCGGCGCCTCTCCCCTCAGCTCGGCAACGAAGGCGGCGGTGTCGGCGACGAAGGCCGGCTCGCAGGTCTTGCCGCGGTTCGGGACCGGGGCGAGGAAGGGTGCGTCGGTTTCGACCAGGATCCGCTCCGCCGGCAGCCATTTCGCCGTGTCCTGCAGGTCGGCGGCGTTCTTGAACGTGACGATGCCCGAGAGGGAAATGTAAAATCCTAGGTCGAGCCCCTTGCGCGCCAGCTCGGCCGAGCCGGTGAAGCAATGGAGCACGCCCGTGACCCCGCCTCGCTTCACGGCCGCCTCGAGGATTTCGCCGGTGTCCTGCTCCGCATCGCGGGTGTGGACGACCAGCGGCAGGCCGGTCTGCCTCGCCGCGTCGATATGCGCCTCGAACCGCTCGCGCTGCGCGGCGCGATCGGACTTGTCGTAATAATAATCGAGCCCGCATTCGCCGATGGCGATGACGCGCGGGTGCCGGGCCGCTTCGACCAGCGCCGCCGCCCCGAGATCGGGATGCGCATCGGCTTCGTGCGGGTGGACGCCGACGCTGGCCCAGACGTCCGGCTCGGCCTCCGCGACGGCGATGATGTCCCCCCACTCCCGCTGCCGCGTCGAGATGTTGAGAAAGCCCGT
Organism: Sphingomicrobium sp.; assembly: GCA_035540475.1. Taxonomy (GTDB): domain Bacteria; phylum Pseudomonadota; class Alphaproteobacteria; order Sphingomonadales; family Sphingomonadaceae; genus Sphingomicrobium. The sequence goes on along the minus strand of DATLGK010000075.1, from coordinate 4,704 downwards.
GACTCCGCGGGCGCGCGCCTTTTCAAGGACTTCCGCCTGGCGCTCGGCAAGCCCTTCGTAATTGAGGTGGCAGTGGCTGTCGATCAGCCTCACGCGGCTTCCTCCTCCGCAAGCTCGAGCCGGGGGAAGAGCGGCGTCGGCTGCGGGATCGGCGCGCCCCCCTCGCCTGAAGCGATCAGCGCGAGAAGCTTTTTCGCCGAGGCCGGGATGATCGGCGCGATCGCCCGCGCGAGCTCGGTCACGGCTACGACGAGCGTGCCGAGCACTGCAGCCATCCGCTCCGGGTCGGTCTTGCGCAACGCCCAGGGTGCCTGCGCGTCGACATAAGCATTGCATGCGAAGACCGCGCGCAACCACGCCTCGATTCCGCCCGAGAAAGCGAAGCGTTCGAACGCCTCGGGGACTTCCTCGTTTGCCGTTTTGCGCACCTGGCCGAGCAAGGCCTGGTCCTCGGCGCCGTCTCCAGCGGCGGGAAGTACGCCGTCCAAATTCTTGTAAATCATCGACAAAGTGCGCTGCGCGAGATTGCCGAAGCTGTTCGCAAGCTCGGCATTGGCGCGATTGACGATCGCTTCCGCGCTATAGCTTCCATCCTGGCCGAACGGCACTTCGCGCAGCAGGAAATAGCGCAGCGCATCGACCCCGAAGCGGTCGGCGAGCGCCATCGGGTCGACCACGTTGCCGATGCTCTTCGACATCTTCTCGCCGCGGCTCAGAAGGAAGCCGTGGCCGTAGACCTGTTTGGGAAGCGCAATGCCGGCGCTCATCAGGAAGGCCGGCCAATAGACGGCGTGGAAGCGGACCACGTCCTTGCCGATCAGATGGACGTTGGCGGGCCAGTAGCGCGCCCACAGCTCGGTATCGTCGGGATAGCCGAGACCGGTGATGTAATTGGTCAGCGCGTCGAGCCAGACGTACATCACATGATTGCCGCTGCCGGGCACCGGCACGCCCCAGTCGAAGCTGGTGCGCGAGATGCTGAGGTCCTTCAGCCCACCCTCGACGAAGCGGACAACCTCGTTGCGGCGGCTGTCGGGCTGGATGAAGGCCGGATTGGCCGCATAATGATCGAGCAAGGGCTGCTGGTAGCGCGACAGGCGGAAGAACCAGCTTTCCTCGACCGTCCACTCGACCGGCGTGCCCTGGGGCGAGAGCTTCTCGCCGCCCTCGCCTTCGACAAGCTCGCTTTCCTCATAATAGGCTTCGTCGCGGACCGAGTACCAGCCTTCGTAGCGGTCGAGGTAGAGGTCGCCTTTCTCCTCCATCGCCGTCCAGATCGCCTGGCTGGCGCGGTAATGATCAGGCTGCGAGGTGCGGATGAAGCGGTCGTAGGAGATGTTAAGGACATCGCACATGTCCTGGAAAAGGCGCGCCATTTCGTCAGCAAACGCACGCGGCTCCAAGCCCTTGGCGCGCGCCGCCTGGGCCATTTTCAGGCCGTGCTCGTCGGTTCCGGTCTGGAACCGCACATCGCGGCCGCGGCTGCGCTGGAAGCGCGCGATCGCGTCGGCGGCGATGGCTTCATAGGCGTGGCCGATGTGCGGCGGGCCGTTGGGGTAGCTGATCGCGGTCGTGATGTAATAGGGTTCGGACATTCAGGCGACGCCCTAGCCGCCGCGTCCTAGGGCTTCAAGGAAGTGACCGGAGGAGCATGCCGGGGGGCATGCTTCAGGTCGTCCGCGACGACCGCTCATGGTCACTCCGCCGCGACTTCGGCGAGGATGCCGCCGAGCTGGAAGACGGTCGCGCCGGGGTCGAGCGAGAGGCGCGGCGCGATGCCGGCGAGCTCACGCGCCTTGGCATAAGCGTCGAGCGCCCGCTCCAGCCGGTCGCCTTGCAGGTGCCGGGCCTCGCGCGCGACCAGCGACGGCGCCAGCTCGAGGAATGCGGCATAACGCTCGGCTGCGCCCTTCTTGCCGAGATCGGCGGCCAGGTCCGCGCGGCGGGCATTGGTCGGATCGCCGTCGCGCAGGATCGCGAGCGCGGCGTCCTCGAGCTTGGCGAGACCGAGCTCGGCAAAGCCGAGCGCGCGCCCGGCCGAGCCGGATGACAAGGCAATGACGCGCGCCCGCTCCGCTCCGTTGAGCTGCGGAGCGCGGACCTCCAGGATCGACGCCATGACGTCATCGGCAAGCGGCGAGAAATCGAGCCGCCGGCAGCGCGAGCGGATGGTCGGGAGCAGCCGCCCCGGCGCATGGCTGACGAGGAAGAAGATGGTCGGGGGCGGCGGCTCTTCGAGCATCTTCAGCAAGGCGTTGGCCGCCTCGCGGTTGAGTTCGTCCATGCTGTCGATGACCGCCACGCGCCACGGCGACAGGGCGGCGGTCATGCCCATGAATTCGCCGAGCCCGCGGACCTGGGCGATGCTGATGTCGCGCGCCAGCCCCTCGCCTTTCTCCTTCGGCAGCCGCTCGAGCCAGCGGAAGTCCGGGTGGCTGGCGGCGTCCACCAGCTTGACGATCGGATGCTCATCGTCGGTCTCGATGCCCGGCAGGTCGAACGGCGGTCCCGCAGCCTCGGCCAGCACACGGCGCGCGGCAGCTTTCGCGAACGTCGCCTTGCCGACCCCCTTCGGGCCGGCGAGCAGCCAGGCATGGTGGAGCTTCCGGCTCGCCCAGGCGGCGGCGAACTGTTCCACCGCTTTGTCTTGACCAAGGATCACGGCAGGAGATCCGCGATCGCCTCGAGCAGGCGCCGAGTCACCTCGTCCGGCGTGCCCGAGGCATCGACGATGCGGACTCGCAGGGGCTCCTCGGCCGCGATCTGGCGGAAGGCGAGATCGACCTTCTGATGATAATTTTCCGGGCGCCCCCCGATCCGGTCGCTCTGCTCGTTGTCGCGCGCCCTTGCCCGAGCGCCGCCCTCGGCCAGCGCAAGCACCAGCGTCCGGTCAGGAAGGCAGCCGTCCATGCCGAAATCGTTGATTGAACGAACCGCGTCGATGCCGAGCCCACCGGCCCCGCCCTGATAAGCCAGCGAGCTGTCGACGAAGCGGTCGCTCAGCACCCATTGCCCGGCGTCGAGCGCGGGGCGGATGGTTCGCTCGACATGGTCCGCCCGTGCTGCCGCGAACAGCAAAGCTTCGGCCCGGGCGCCCCAGCGCTCTTCGCTGCCGCTCAGCAGCAGCTCGCGAATCTTCTCCGCGCCCTCGCTCCCGCCCGGCTCGCGGGTCACGACTACCTCGAAGCCTCGTTCACGCAGCGCTTTGGCAAGGGCATGGACCTGGGTCGACTTGCCTGCCCCTTCCCCGCCTTCGAGCGAGATGAACCGGCCGCGCACTGCGCCCCCGTCCGTCACGCCATCCCGAGCAGCGACTTGAGGCCGAGCCAGATGCGTCCGAAGAAGCCGGCGCGGCCGACGTCCTCGCCGGCGACGAGCGGCACCACCTGCGGCGGCGTGTCGCCGGTGGTGATCACCAGCTGCGCGACTTCCTGGCCCTTCTTGATCGGTGCAAGCAATGGTCCCTGGTAGCGGATCTTCATGCTCGCCGGGCCGCTCGCGAGGCCCGCAGGGACCGTGACCGCGAGGTTGCGCGGCGCAACCAGCGGCACTTCGCTCGAGCTGCCGAGCTGCACCTTGGCGCTGCCGACCTTCGCGCCGGACTGAAACAGCGGTTTGGCGGTCCAGGCGTTGAAGCCCCATTCCATTAGCCGCGTCGACTGCTCGACCCGCTCGTTCCAGCTGCTCATGCCCGCCAGCACGACGATCAGGCGCCGGCCGTTCTGCTCAGCCGATCCGGTGAAACCATAGCCTGCCTCCTGGGTATGGCCGGTTTTGAGGCCGTCAGCGCCGGCGACCTTGCCGAGGATCGGGTTGCGGTTGGCCTGGGTGATGTCGCGGCCCGAGCCCAGCGTCTTGCCCCAGGTGAAGCTCGGTCGCGGATAGAATTCGCGGTAGAGCTTGGGATGCCGTTCGATCGAGGCGCGGGCGAGCGTCGCAAGGTCGCGCGCCGTGACATAGGTGCAGCCCTCGTCCGGCCAGCCGTTGCTGTTGCAGAAGCGGCTGTTGGTCAGCCCCAGTTCCTTGCCCAGCGCGTTCATCTGCTGGGCAAACGCCTGCTCCGTGCCGGCAATGCATTCGGCCAGAACGACGGAGGCGTCGTTGCCGGACAGAGTGACGATCCCGTGCAACAGGTTTTCGACGCTGACCTGTTCACCCGGCGAGAGGAACATGGTCGAGCCCGCTTTCGGCCCGTGCCAGTTCTGCCAGGTTTCGGGGCGCACCGTGCACATCTTGTTCAGCGGCAGCTGGCCGTTGTCGATCAGCTCGAACGCCACCTCGGTGGTCATCATCTTGGCCATCGAGGCGGGGGGCATCCGCAAGTCGGCATTCTTTTCGTACAGCACCGCGCCTGACGAGAGGTCGATCAGATAGGCGACCTTGGCCGACGTCTCGAATGTCGGCGCTGCCGCCGGAGCGGCCGAAGCGAACAGGAATGATGCGGCGGTGACGAGACGAACGATGCGCGACATGAATCAGCCCGATCCCTTCGGTTCAGCTTGCGGGGATGGCCTGTCTATCGCCGTGCAATCGCGTTCGCCAGCAGTCCGACGCCGAGCGCATAATAGTTGGAGCAATTATAATCGAGGATCGCGCGGTAGTTGGTGGTGAGCAGATAGGCCGGCGCGAACGCCCCCGGCGTTTCCATCAGCGTCGCCATTTCGGTTTCGGGCAGGCCGCGGCCGGTGGGCGCCACGCCGAGCG
>DATLGK010000074.1:0-4328 GCA_035540475.1 Sphingomicrobium sp. | reverse complement strand
TCGGCCAGCGGCGAGCCGCTGGTCGCGACCATCACCGGGTCGAACACGATCGGCAGCCCCGGCTGCTCGGCGCGCAGCCGTTCGAGGCGGGCGGCGACCTGCTCGGCGGCAAAAGCGCTGCCGATCATGCCGATTTTCACGGCATCGATGCCGATGTCGCCGGCGACGGCGTCGATCTGCGCGAGGATCATCTCGGCCGGCACCGGGTGCACGCCGGCTACTCCGACGGTGTTCTGCGCGGTGATCGCGGTGACCGCCGTCATCGCGTGCCCACCGAGCATGGTGACGGTCTTGATGTCGGCCTGAATCCCCGCGCCGCCGCCCGAGTCGGAACCGGCGATGATCAGGATCCGGGCCGCCTTGCTCATCGCGGCGGCCTTCGTCCCGCTTCCCGGGGCGAAATTCTCCATGCGCACGGCTTTGCCCTTAGGCCGGCAAATCCCAAGAAATGGTTCACGCCGCCGCCTGCACGGCCTCGCAAATCTCGTCCACCAGCCGCTCGACGAGCGCGGGATCGTCGCCTTCGGCCATCACCCGGATCAAGGGCTCGGTGCCGGACTTGCGGATGACAAGGCGGCCCCTGCCCTCCAGCTCGGCTTCGGCGGCGGCGATGCGCGTCTTGACGCTGTCGTCCTCGAGCGGCGCGCCGCCGTTGAAGCGGACGTTCTTGAGCAGCTGCGGCACCGGCTCGAACTGGCGCAGGATGCTGCTCGCCGGAGCCTGCTCTTCGACCAGCGCAGCAAGCACCTGAAGCCCGGCGACCAGCCCGTCGCCGGTGGTCGCATGGTCGCTAAGGATGATGTGGCCCGATTGTTCGCCGCCGACATTGCACCCGGACCGGCGCATCTCCTCAAGCACATAGCGGTCGCCGACCTTGGTCCGGGTCAGCGACAGGCCCGCTTCGGAGAGCTTCCGCTCGAGCCCGAGGTTGGACATGACCGTCGCCACGACCGCGCCGCCCCGCAGCTCGCCGCGCTTGTGAAGCCCGAGCGCGATCAGCGCCATCAACTGGTCGCCGTCGACGATCTCGCCTTTCTCATCGACGACGATCAGCCGGTCTGCATCGCCGTCGAGCGCAAGGCCGATGTCGGCCCCGCTCGCAACCACCGTTTCCTGAAGCATCCCGGGATGGGTCGAGCCGCAGCCATCGTTGATGTTGAGGCCGTCGGGCGTGACGCCGAGCGGAATGACTTCGGCCCCAAGCTCCCACAGCGCTTCCGGGGCGACGTGGTAAGCCGCGCCATTGGCGCAGTCGACGACGACCTTGAGGCCATCGAGCCGCCGATGCTCGGGGAAGGTCGACTTGGCAAAATGGATGTAGCGCCCGCGCGCGTCGTCGATCCTGCGCGCGCGGCCGATCTGGTCCGCGGGCGCGAGTCTCGGCCCCTGCTCCAGCCGTTGCTCGATTGCCGCCTCGTCTTCGTCGCTGAGCTTGTAGCCGTCGGGGCCAAACAGCTTGATGCCGTTGTCGGCGAAGGGATTGTGCGAGGCGCTGATCATTACGCCGAGGTCGGCACGCATCGACCGCGTCAGCATCGCCACCGCCGGCGTCGGCATCGGGCCGAGCAGAACCACGTCCATGCCAACGCTGGTGAAGCCGGCGACCATCGCCGATTCCATCATATATCCGGAAAGCCGAGTGTCCTTGCCGATCACGACCCGATGGCGGTGGTCGCCGCGAAGGAAGTGCGCGCCCGCCGCCATTCCCACGCAAAGCGCGGTCTGGGCGGTCATCGGCTCCGTGTTGGTGGTGCCGCGAATGCCGTCGGTACCGAAGAATTTGCGTGTCATACGGCGCTCTTTAGCGCCGTTAGCCGATCCAGCGCCAGAAGCCGGCGGGGATCGGGTGCGCCCAGGTGGCGAGGAAAAACAGCAACGTGCCGCCGACCAGCGCGACCATGCCCGGATTGCCGGCGCCGCGCGTGAAGGGGACGAAGGCCGTCTGCGCGGTCCATTCGTGCCAGGTGTCGCCCATCGCCGCCGCCTTCTTGCGATCCTGCATTGCGGCTCCCGCCAGCGCGAGCAGCAGGATCGCACCGTCGAACACCAGCGCCTTTGGGATCGCAACCACGGCGAGGTGCACGCCCGCCCAGATTGCAAAGCCCCACATCATCGGGTGGCGCGTGATTCGAAACACGCCGGTCGGGCCGCCTTTCGGACCGGGAGCACCCGGAAACGCAGGATTGCGCACGAACGAGCCGACGAACAGGACCGAACCGAGCCACATCAGCAGGCTGGCGGCGATCCACAAGGCGTCGCCGGCGAGCCACAGCGGCGGCTCGTCGCCGATGCGGTGGTAGAAATAGATCATCGCGCCGAAGGTCAGCAGCGCAATGACCGAGTAGATCGCCCGGAAGCCCTGCTCGCCCGCAGCCCGCACAAGCGGCGCCCGCAGCGGATGCGAAAGCAGGAAATGCATGCCCACGAACAGGATCGCGGACAGGGTCAGTCCCATTTGCAGCGTCAATGCCGGTACGCCTCCGGAAGGTCGCGGCGCGGCAAATAGCGGTAGCGGTCGCGCAGCCGGGTCTGATGGTTGTCGAGCGGCTGGTGGACTCCGTCGATGAACACCTGCTCGGCGGCGCTCGTGACTTCCAGAGGGTCGCCCGACCAGATCACGACGTCCGCGCGCCGCCCAGGCGCGAGGCTGCCGATCTCACCGCCGAGCCCGACCGCTTCCGCCGCGCGCGAGGTGATCATCGCCAGCGCTTCGCCCCAACTGACGCCAGCGGCGCCAGGCACGCGCTGCAGCGCCACCAGATTGCCGGCATATTGGCGCTGATTGAACAGGTTGCGAGTGTCGTCGTCATCGATCATCCCGATCGACACGCGAACGCCGGCCGCTCGCATTCGGCCGACATTGGATTGCGTCGCGGCGAGTTGCTCGAACGAGGAAGGAAGGTCGTTGAGCGCCGATGCGATCACCGGGACGCCCGCCCGGGCGATCCGGTCTGCGATGGTCCAGCCCTCGCTGGCGCCGACCAGCACCAGCTTCAGCGACGGGAATTCCTGCCTGAGCGCGAGCACCTGGAGAATGTCGCTCGCCCGCTCGGCATGGACGAACAGATATTGACGGCCCTGGAGGACCGGGACGAGCGCGGCCGCGTCGAACCGGGTCAGGAGCACATCCTCGCTGCGGCGGGCGTCAGCGCTGTACACGCGCGATTCGTTGGGGTTGCGAATGACGGGCCGGTCCCTCTCGTCGGGGATCGAACCACGGCTTGCGCGGATCGGCTCGGCGAAGCGGCTAAGCTCACGGGCTTCGCGCAGCGCGTTGCGGAACAGGACGTGCGCCGAGGCGCGCGAGCCGCCCGCCTTGGCCGAACCCGTCTCGCCTAGCTCGACGAACTGGAACAGGCGCGGCCGCGTGACCGGGTCCATGTCCGCGCCGGTGTCGATCACCGCGCCTTGGCCGGCAAAAATGTTCTTACCCGCGTTGGGCGCGACCAGGGCCCGGGTCACGCCGTCCGCACGGTTGACCGCAATCGTGCTGTGCAGCGGGTTGATTGCCGGGGCGACGTCGATCGCCGCATTGAACGGCCCGTCGGGGCTGCTGTCGTCGGATCCGGGCGCCGACAGGTCGACCTCGGCAAGACCGAGGCGGGAGAAACCGGCGACGATCCCCGGAGTCACCCATTTGCCCTGGGCGTTGATCACCTGCGCGCCGGCGGGGACGCGGACGCCGGCGCCGGCGGCGACGATGCGGCCGTCGCGCACAACCACCGTGCCGCCCTGGATCGGCGCCGATCCGTCGCCCGTGGCGACGATGCCGTTGACGATGGCGAAGGTCTGGGCAGCGGCGGGAGCCGATGTGGCCGCAAGCAGCGCGAGGAGCACGCGGCCGATCATTTGACGTCCCCTTCGCCCGGCTGGCCGAGCTCGAAATCGCTGACCGGCCGCCGCTTGGGATCATGCGCGTCGTACAGCAGCGCACCGTCGATCCACACCCGCTCGGGGCGCGTGTAGGTGCTGAACGGATTGCCGTTCCACAGCAGGACGTCGGCCATCTTACCCGGCGTCAAAGTACCGGTGCGGTCGAGGATCCCGAGGGCCTGGGCCGGGTTGCGGCTGAGCCATTGCCAGGCGACCGCTTCGCTGAGGTTCGGGACGCCGGCGCGGATCCCGTCGCCGAGCGCCTTCGCCGCTTCCTGGTTGAGCCGCTGGATGCCGTTGGGATCGTCCGAATGGACGATGGCGCACGCCCCGGCATTGTGGACGAACGGGATATTCTCCTTGATCGCGTCATAGGCTTCCATCTTGAAGCCGTACCAGTCGGCCCACATCGCCGAGCAAATGCCTTCGCGCGCGAGCAGGTCGGCAACCTTGTA
>DATLGK010000073.1:0-10830 GCA_035540475.1 Sphingomicrobium sp. | reverse complement strand
AATCACATTGCCCGGGTGCGGATCGGCATGGAACTGCCCGTTGAAGATGATCATGCGCAGCATCGCCTGCGCGTAGGAACGGGCAATGGCCTGGAGGTCGAGGCCAGCGGCCCTTGCGGCGTCGAGGTCGCTGGCCGCGATGCCCGTCAGCCGTTCCTGCACGTTGACCCGTCTGCCGGTGATCTCCCACTCGAACCAGGCGGTCCGCACCCCCAGGGGAGCAAGAAAAACGCCGATCGAGTCGCTCGACCGTGCTTCGGCCGAGAGATCCATTTCACGGTCGAGGCTTTCCGCGAAATATCTGAGGAGCTCATCCGGCTTCAGCCTCGCGACCTCGGGAATGCGCCGCTCGGCAGCCCTCGCCAGCCTGCGCAGCAGGCGCAGGTCGGCGTCGACGATCCGTTCGATCCCCGGGCGCCGCACCTTGACGATGACCGAACGCCCGTCGAGCAGCGTCGCCGCGTGGACCTGAGCGATCGACGCGGCAGCGAGCGCTTCCCGGTCGAAACTGGCGAACACCTGCTCGATCGGTCCGCCGATCGTCTCACGGATGACCGGCTCGATCTCCTCAAACGGCAGCGGTGGAACGCGGTCCTGGAGCGTCGAAAGGGCAGCAATCCATTCCGGCCCGAGAAGATCGCTCCGCATCGCGAGGATCTGACCGAATTTGACGCCGACGGGCCCGATATCGCGGAGGACCGCGACCACCGCTTCCGGGCGAGCGGCCTCCAGCTCCTCCGCGGCAGCTGCTCCGAATCCAAGCTGGCTGGCGAGGCCGCGCAATCCATGGCGGCCAAACAGCAACAGGAGCTGAGCGAATCGGTCCCGCTCACGCATTTCGACACGGGGAGCGCTCCGACTCGAGGCGGGCGGCGATCTCATGGTCGTTCCAGTGTCTCTATTCGCGCAAGCAGGTTGTTGAGAAGGCGATCGAGCGTAGCCAGATCGTCCGGCGGAAGGGCGCCAAAGGCATCCTCAAGCACCGCCTGATAGACCGGCTGCACCGCATGCAGGGCCGCAGCGCCGGCCTGGGTGATCTCGATGAGTTTGGCGCGACGGTCGCCGGGGACAGGCGCGCGGCGGACATGCCCCGCGGCTTCGAGCGCATCGATCGCCTGCGTGACGGTCCTCGGTGAATGTCCAAAATATCCGGCGATGTCCGTCGACCTCTTTCCCCCGTCTTCGAGAAAGGCGAGCAGTTTCATCTGCGCCTGCGAGGTCGAGCTTCCAGCGAGCTTCTTGCTGATGAGACGGTGAAGCCGCAGATAGACCCAGGCAAATTGCTTGGCGACCTGCATCACCTCGAAATGCTGAGGTTCCATATCATATAGCATTGCGCAATTTGTCCGGCTAGGGCAAGGGGCCGCTCGATCCTCCTCAATGCCGAACGAAAGTCAGCAATGGCAACGCAAGCGATGGACGCGGCTGGAAGTTCCGACAGCTCGCTGGCGAGGCAGTCTCCACTGAAGTCGCGCAAGGTCCGGCTCGGCCTGCTGATCGGCGCGATCCTCGTCGCCGCGGCGGGTCTGTGGTGGTACCTCGATCACGAGGCCCGCGGAAAATACATGCAGGGCACGAACGATGCCTACATTCAGGCGGATTCGGTGGTCGTCGCCCCCAAGGTCGCGGGATATGTCGACCGGGTCTTCGTCTCGGAGAACCAGGCCGTTCGAGCGGGCCAGCCGCTCGTGCTGCTCGACCCGCGTGACTATCGCGCGCAGGCATCGCAGATCCAGGCGCAGATCGAGGCGTCTCGGGCGACGGCCGACACCGTCCGGGCGCAAGTCGGCGAGCAGCAGGCGGCCCTGGCGCAGGCGCAGGCGCAATTGAACGCTGCCCAGGCGGACGTCGCCTTCGCTCGCCAGCAGCTTGTTCGGTACGAACCGCTGGCCGCCTCGGGCGCCGAGCCGCGCGAGCGCGTCACCCAGCTTCGCAACCAGCTGCAGCAGGCGATAGCCCGGGCCGAGGCCAGCCGGGCGGCGGTCGTCGCGGCCCGGCGCCGGTTCGGGACTCTGGAGTCGCAGATCGAGCAAGCCTTGTCGCAGGCGCGAGCAGGCCAGGCGCAGCTGGAGGCGGCGAACGTCACGCTCGAAAGCACGACGCTTCGGGCCAGCATCGACGGCCGCGTCGGCGATCTGGCCGTTCGCGTCGGGCAGTTCGTTCAGCCCGGCACCCGGCTGATGACATTGGTGCCGGTGCAAAATCTTTACGTCGAGGCCAATTTCAAGGAGACGCAGCTGGGCCTCATGCGGATCGGACAGCCGGTCACTATCGAGTTGGACGCGCTTCCCGGGGTGGAACTGACCGGCCGGGTGGCGAGCTTCGCTCCCGGAACCGGCGCGCAATTCTCCGTGCTGCCGCCGCAGAATGCCACCGGTAACTTCACCAAGATCGTCCAGCGCGTGCCGGTGCGGATCGCGATCGACGCCTCGCCGGAGGTGCGCCGGCTGCTCGTGCCCGGAATGTCGGTTATCGTCACCGTCGACACGCGGTCTGCCCGCGGCGAGCTCGAACGGCTGCGCAGAGTCCAGGAAGCTCGACGGTAGTCCGGGCGTGGCAACCGCGATCGCACCGGCAGTTCCGCCCCGCTCCGCAGAACGCGCCGACCTGACGGCGTGGCTCGCGGTGCTTGCCGGCGCTCTTGGAGCGCTGCTGGCAACGCTGGACGTGTCGATCGTCAACTCGGCGCTTCCCACCATCCAGGGCGAGATCGGCGCAACCGGAACCGAAGGAACCTGGGTCGCGACCTCGTTCCTGGTGGCCGAAATCGTCATCATCCCGCTAAGCGCTTGGCTCGAGCGGCTGCTCGGTCTGCGCACCCTCCTGTTCATCGCCGTCACGACGTTCACCGCCTTTTCGATCCTGTGCGGCCTCGCCGACGATCTCACCACCATGATCATCGGGCGGACCGGCCAAGGCCTGATGGGCGGTGCGCTGATCCCCACGGCCATGACGATCGTCGCGAAGCGCCTGCCTCGCCCGCAGCAACCCATCGGTATGGCGCTGTTCGGCGTAACGGTTATCCTCGGCCCGGTTCTCGGTCCGGTACTTGGTGGTTGGCTCACCGAGAATTTGAGCTGGCATTACGCCTTCTTCATCAATGTTCCGGTCTGCGCGGTGCTGCTGCTCCTGCTGTGGCTCGGCCTCCCGCACGAGCGTCCCGACTGGAGCTACTTGCGCGAAGCCGACTGGCTCGGGATCGTTGGCATGATTCTCGGCCTTGGCGGACTGACGGTCGTGCTCGAGGAGGGCCACCGCGAATACTGGTTCGAATCCGCCCTGATCCTTCAGCTGACCGTGGTGACCGTGATCGGCTTTGCAATGCTGATCGCCGGCCAGATGCTCGCGCGGCGCCCTGTGCTTAAGCTCAGTCTTATGTTCAACCGGCAGTTCGGGAGCATCGTCCTGATGGCGCTGGTCATCGGCATGGTGCTCTACGGGACGACCTATGTGATCCCGCAGTTCCTCGCGCTGATCGCCGACTACAACGCGCTTCAGACCGGCTACGTGATCCTGCTGATGGGGCTTCCCGCCCTGCTGCTCATGCCAATCGTACCCTTCCTGGTGACGCGCATCGATATCCGTCTGGCGGTCGGGTTCGGTCTGCTCCTGATGGCGATCAGTTGCTGGATCACCAACCTCACAGCCGAGTCCGGGGGAGCGGACTTTACGGAAGGCCAAATCCTGCGCGGCATCGGAATGATCTTCACGATGCTGTTCCTGAACCAGGGAACGATCGCCTCCGTCCCCAAGGAGGACGCCGGCGACGCGTCGGGCATCTTCAACGCGGCCCGCAATCTGGGAGGGTCATTCGCACTCGCCGGCCTCGCGACCTTCCAGGACCAGCGACTGTGGCTTCACAGCCGCCGGATGGAAGAATCGCTCGTCGCCAACAGTCCAGCGGTCCAGGAATATCTCACTGGCCTGCAAATGGGTCTCGGAAGTGCCGAGGCGGCGTTCCGGACCCTGGCCGGCACGATCCAGCAACAGGCCTTCGTCATGACCTACAACGACATCTTCTATGGCATGACGGTGATCATTGCCCTTTCCATCCCGCTCGTCCTGTTCCTGCGCCCGCTGCCCAAGGGCATGGCGCTTAGCATGCATTGAGGTTTCATGCGCAGTTTTCTCCTATCAATCGGCGCCATTGCCGTTCTCGCCGGTTGCACCGTCGGTCCCGATTATAAGGGTCCGGCCGCCCTGCCTGCCGTGGCTCAACCGGGATCCGCGTTCGTTCGCACGCCTGCGTCAACCTCCGCCGAGGAGCCGGTGCTGGCGCAATGGTGGCTAGCCTTAGGCGATCCTGTCCTCAACACGCTGGAAGCGCGCGCCCTCGCGGGGAATCCCGGCCTCGAAGCCGCTCAGGCGCGAATCGAGCAGGCTCGCCAGAATGTCCGCTATGAGCGCGCGCAGCGCCTGCCGATGGGAGCCGTGCAGGGAACCCACATCTATGCCGATCTGCCGGGGCTGGACCTGGGATCCGATAATGGAGGCTCGACCGGCGGCACGCCCGGCCAGCCGGCGCCCGGCGGTTCGCCTGCTCCAGCCGACACGACGATCAGCTTCTTCAATCTCGGCCTTAACGCCAACTGGGAACTCGACCTGTGGGGCAAGCAGCGCCGCATCGCGGAGGCCGCAAATGCCCAGCTCGGCACGGCTGTCGCCAGCGCCGCCGACGCGCAGGTCCAGCTGACCGCGGAAGTGGCGCAGGCCTATCTCAACGCCCGCGAGCGGCAGCACCGCCTGGCGTCGCTGGAGCGTGCCCGCGAGATACGAGCCGAGCAGTTCGGCCTCGCCGAGCAGAGGTTTCGCCGGGGGACAGTCGCGGCATTCGAGGTCGAACGTGCGCGGACGCAGCTCAACGCCACGGATACCGACATCGCCTCGGTCACGGCCGAGCTCGAATCCTTTCTCAACGCGCTGGCGGCCCTGACCGGCGCCGCGCCCGGAGTAGTGGATCCGCTGCTGGCTGGACGTACGGCAATTCCCTTGCCGCCCGCCAATGTGGCAGTGGGAGATCCCGCCTCGCTCATCGCCCGCCGGCCCGACGTGCGCGCCGCGGAGCGAAGCATCGCGGCGGCCAATGCGCAGGTCGGTGCCGTGGAAGCCGCACGCCTTCCGACGATCAGCTTCATGGGCATCCTGGGGCTTGGGGGACCTGACGTCGACGATCTGCTGGACCTGGGCAATCCCAGCAAGATTGCCATGCCCCAAATCCAGTGGGGCGCGCTGGACTTCGGCCGCAGCCTAGCGCGCCTCCGGCAGGCACGCTCGGCTCGCGACGAAGCGGAAGCGAATTACCGTCAGGCTGTCCTGAACGCGTTGCAGGACGTGGAATCGTCGCTGTCGCGCTTCGGTCAGCAGCGCCGGACGGTGGCTGCTTTGGCCCAGGTCGCAGCTTCGGCACAGCGCTCGGCGCGGCTCATGCGTCAACGCTATGATGCCGGCGCGGCGTCGCTCTCCGACGCGCTTGACGCCGAACGCCAGGCGCTGGAAGCCGAACGGAATCTTGTCGCAGCGAGCGCGGCGCTGACCGGCAGCTTCGTCGCCGTGCAGAAGTCGCTCGGACTTGGCTGGCAGGCCCCGGTACCGTCTGAGCCCAACACAGGGCGGGGCTGATGGAAACGCGCTCGAACATTCTGCTCGTGGCAATGGTCGGAGGCCTGCTGATCGCCGGGTTGCTGGCCTTCACTTATTATCTCGCCTTCGGGACCGGCTCCTACGATGCCCGCTATGACATCCGTTTCAGAAAGAGCGTCTCTGGCCTGGAGCAGGGCGGCGCGGTCACGTTGTCGGGCGTCACTGTCGGACGCGTCAGCTCCATTCGCCTCGACCCGCGAAACCCAGGAGACAGCCTGGTTACTGTTGCGCTCGACGAGGAACTGCCAATTCGCAGCGGCGTGCGCGCCGATATCAGCCGGTCGCTCATGGATGGAAGCGCACAACTCTTTCTGATCCCGTCATCGGAGGGCATCCTGGTCAACCCGAAGGGACGGGAGAACGGAGTGATCGCAGCCGTGGGGGGCTCTCGGAGTCGCGACCCGGCGCGCGAAGCAATGGACGTGACCGCAAAGCTCGACCAAGCGGTTCGCAGCCTCGATTCTTCGGGCCAGAAGAAGGTTGCCGAGACTCTTGCGGAGGCTGCCGGCCGAACAGCCGGCTGGGAGCGGGCCGTCTCAGACTTTGCGGATGGAATCTCGCTACGGAATCTCGAGCGAGCGGCATTAAGCATAGCAGACGTGGGCGATGGCGCCGAAAGGCTTCAGAGAACGGTGGAATCGTCTCGAGACGACGTGGTCCGGCTACGCTCCGAGATCCGCGAGTTCGGGAATGGCGCCAGAGATTTTGCCGAAACCGTCGAGGCCCAACGAGACAGCGTGCGAAAGGCGTCCAGGCAGTTGCAGGGCGTCAACAAGGCCGTGCAAGAGGCTGGGGACGGCATCTCAAGCGTTAGGGATACTGTTGAAAAAGGTCTTCCGGAGGATCGGTAGCCACACTCGCATGCAGTTGCGGGTGCGTGACCATCCCGGCAACAGCTTCGACAGGACGGGATCTGGTTTGTGACCAGCGTCTCATCCGCGACGGCATATGGCGAAGCTATCTAGGGGTGGAACCTATGCGGAACCTATACGCAATCAGAGGTTCCAGCCGCCGTCGCCGAAGCGAAAATTGAGGCTCAACCTTATAAAAAATCGAGGAAAAATTGGTGGACGCACTAGGGCTCGAACCTAGGACCCGCTGATTAAGAGTCAGCTGCTCTACCAACTGAGCTATGCGTCCACTTGTCTCGGATGCGCCGGCCTTGGTTGCGCCGCGCTGTGCGGCGCGCCGGTAGCATGGCCCCAGATAGTGCGCAACCGCTTCCCCGCCAAGTGCTGCCCGCTGCGGCGGAATGGTAAGAAAAGCGAGCTCAGGCGAGGTCGGCGGTGCTGCGCTGCTGCCGCTCCAGCGCCATCAGCAGCCCCAGGCATAGCATCACCGTCATCACCGCCGAGCCGCCGAAGCTGACCAGCGGCAGCGGCACGCCCACCACCGGCGCGAGGCCCATGACCATCAGCAGGTTGATCGAGACGTAATAGAAGATCGTCGCCGACAAGCCGGCGGCGGCGAGCTGGGAGAAGCGGGTGCGGGCGTTCCGGCTGACCTTCATTCCCCAGCGGATCACCGCTCCGAAGGCGAGGATCAGGGCGATTCCCCCGACCAGGCCCCATTCCTCTGCCATGCTGGAAAAGACGAAGTCGGTATGGCCTTCGGGCAGATAATCGAGATGGCTCTGGCTGCCGCGCAGGAAGCCCTTGCCCCAGATGCCGCCCGATCCGATCGCGATTTTCGACTGGGCGATATGATAGCCGGAGCCGAGCGGATCGCTTTCGGGATCGAGGAAGGTATCGATCCGCCGCCGCTGATAGGGATGGAGGAACTGATAGGCGACCGGCGCGGCGACGGCGATGGCTGCCACGGGCGCTGCGAACAGCCACCAGGGCAGGCCGGCAAGGAACATGACCGTGGCGCCGCAAAGGACGACCATGATGCAGGTCCCAAGATCGGGCTGAAGGATGATCAGCGCAGCGGGAACGCCGAGCAGCGCCAGAGCGGGCCAGATCGCGCGCCACCTCCGGATCTCCCCGGCGGGGACGAGCTCGTAGAAGCGCGCGAGCGTGAGCACGATCGCCGGCTTCATGAATTCCGAAGGCTGAAGCCGGATCGGCCCGAGATCGAGCCAGCGCTGTGCGCCCTTGCCGACGAAACCGAGCAGCTCGACCGCGATCAGCATGACCAAGGTCACGGCGTAGACCGGGAAGGTGAGCGACTTGATCGTCGACTCGCTCATCCACGACATGCCGATGGCGACGCACAGGAAGAAGAAGAAGATCATTCCCTGCTTCATCGCCCAGGGCTGCATCGACCCGCCTGCCGCCGAATAGAGGACCAGCAGGCCGAAGCCGCCGATGCCCGTGACCAGGAAGATCAGCCGCCACGGCAGCCGCGCCAGCGGCCTCGGGATGATCGCCGAAGTGATCATGTCGCCGCCGCCGCGGCCGCCTTGATCGCTGCTGCGCGCCGCGCCGTGCGCTCGGCCAGCGTGCCGCCCCATTGCTGCTCGAGCGCGGCAAGCGATTGCATCGCCTTGGCGCGGTCGAACAGGAAGGTGAGCACATCCTTGGCGACCGGCGCGGCTGCGCGCGCGCCGCCCATGCCATGCTCGATCACCACTGCGCCCGCGTAACGCGGCTTGTCGGACGGCGCGAAGAAGACGAACAGGCCGTGGTCGCGGTACTTCCACTCGCCGCCCTGGCCTCGGCTCGCGCTCGCCCCGATGCGCCGGACCTGGGCGGTGCCAGTCTTGCCGCTCATCTGGATGTCGGGAAAGGGCAGGCGGCTCGCGCCTGCCGTGCCGTCACCGTTCACGACCTCCCACATCGCGTGGTGCACGGTCTCGATATGCTTCGGGTCGAGCCCGATCAGCTTGGGCGAAGTCTTGTGCACGCCGAGCAGGAGCGGCTGCAGGTCGCGCCCCGAAGCGATCCGCGCCGACATCACTGCGAGCTGCAACGGATTGACGATCAGGAAGCCCTGGCCGATCGCGGCGTTCAGCGTGTCGCTGTTGGTCCAGTCGGGCCGTTCGACGATGCGCCGGTTCTGCTCGAACTTGCGCCGCTTCCACTCGCTGTCCGGGACCGTCCCATAGTTCTGGCTGACGACCGGGAGATCGAACTTTTCGCCAAGGCCGAGCCGGCGCGCCATCGGCGCGACCTTGTCGTAGCCGATCCGGTTCGACATCGCGTAGAAATAGGTGTTGCAGCTCTTGGCAATCGCCCGGTGCATGTTGATGCTTCCATGGCGGCCGAGACAGCGGAAGAAGCGGTTGCCGAGCTGGTAGCCGCCGCCGCAAAAGACGTGGGCCTTGGGGTCGATGCCGTGCTCGAGCAGGGCGAGCGCGCCCATCGGCTTGATCGTCGATCCCGGCGGGTAAAGCGCGTTCAGCACTTTGTTGAGAAGGGGTTTGCGCGGATCCTCCGACAGCGTCTTCCATTCGGTCCGGCCGACCCCGTCGGAAAAGCTGTTGGGGTCGTAGGCGGGCATCGACACCAGCGCGAGGATATCGCCGGTCAGGCAGTCGAGGATCACGCACGACCCCGATTCCTCGCCCATGCGCCGCGCCGCGAATTCCTGGAGCTCGGCATCGATCGCGAGCTGGACGGTGCCGCCGCTGCGATCCGGCTTGGGGTCGAGCTCCTTGACGATCTTGCCGCGCGCGGTGACCTCGACCCGCTGTCCGCCCGGCTGGCCGCGAAGCGTTTGCTCGAGCGTCTTTTCAAGGCCTTCCTTGCCGATTTTCACTCCGGGGACGAGGAGCAAGGGGTTCTTGCCCTCGGCCTCATATTCGGTCGAATTGGCGGTCCCGACATAGCCAACCAGCTGGCCGACGGCGGCCCCGGCGGGGTAGTAACGGGTGAAGCCGCGCGAAGCGGCGACTCCCGGAAGCTCGGGTAGGCGGACGGTGATCGCCGCATAATGTTCGTAAGGGACATTGTCGGCGACCGGGACGGGGCGGAAGCCGCGCGTCGTCTTGAGATCGTCCTCGATCCGCTCGACGTCGTCCGCGTCGAGCTTGAGCAGCTCGGCGACCTTCGGAATCACGGTCTTCGCGTCGGTCAGCTGCTGGGGGATGATGTCGACGCGGAAGCTTGCCCGGTTGATCGCGATCGGCTTGCCGTTGCGGTCGATGATCCAGCCGCGCCGCGGCGGCACGGGGATCAGCTGGACCCGGTTGCTCTCCGACAGCAGCTGGTATTTCTCGTTCTGCGCAACCGCCAGCCAGCCGAGCCGGCCGATCATCAGCGCGCCGACCGCCGCTTCAGCGGCGCCGAGCAGCATCATCCTGCGCGAGAAGGTGATCGACTGATGGACGTTGGTCAGGCGGACATGCTTCATCGCCCGAGCCTCCACGCATCGACGCGCGAAACGATCCATGCCGTTAGCGGGAAGGCGCAAATCGAAATCACCAGAGGTGGGACCATGCGCACCAGCGGCGGGGCAGCGCCAACGGCCTCGGCAAGTTGCCACTGCAGCCATTGGTCGATCGCGATCAGCACGGCGGCGAGCACCCATTCGGTCCAATAGTCGCGCCACATCGTGCGCCGATCGATGAGGTCGAGCACCAGCATGGTCGCGCACCACAAGGCGATCGAGAAGCCTAGAGGGTAGCCCGTGAACAGGTCGTTGATGAGGCCGAGCGGCGCCGCCCACCAGGCGGGCCAGGGGTCGGCCCGGAGCAGCCGCCAGCTGATCAGAACGAGAAAGCCGAAATTCGGGTACCAGCCGTTGGTGGTGACGATCGGCAAGGCGGCAAGCAGCGATGCGAGGACGACCGTGATCGCCGGCACGAATGCGGCAAACCGCTGCGGTCCGGGAGTGAACCGCCGCGACGGCGAAAGCGCGGCGCGGACCATCAGGGCGCGTCCGCGGCCTGGACGGCTTTTTCCGCGGCGATCGCGGTCGGCTCGAACGCCGGTTCGACGATGGCGAAGCTCGCCGTCGCGGGATCGGCCAGCGGAATGACGATCGCACCGTCGTCGTCGAGCTTCACGACCCGACCGATCGGCACCGAAGGCGGATAAAGGCCGCCGGTTCCCGAAGTGATGATGATATCGCCCCTGCGGAAAGGATTGCGCCCGACCTCGAGCGGGCGAACGTCGATCGTTCCGTCGCCGCGGCCCTGGGCAATCACCGGGATGCCGTCGCGCAGCAGCTTGGCGGGCACGATGCTCGCCCGGTCGGAGACGAGGAGCACGCGCGAGGCGAGGGCACCGGTATCGACCACGCGTC
>DATLGK010000072.1:0-2920 GCA_035540475.1 Sphingomicrobium sp. | reverse complement strand
CGACGGCGTCGCGCGCGCCGGGACGATCGTCATGGAGCGCGGCGCAATCCGCACCCCCGCCTTCATGCCGGTGGGGACGGCGGCGACCGTCAAGGCCATGCGCCCCGAGGAAGTGCGCGCGGCGGGCGCCGACATCATCCTCGGCAACACCTATCATCTGATGCTCCGGCCCGGCGCCGAACGGGTGGAGCGGCTCGGGGGGCTTCATGGCTTCATGGGCTGGGAGCGCCCGATCCTGACCGACAGCGGCGGCTACCAGGTGATGAGCCTGTCCGAGCTGACCAAGGTCAGCGAGGAGGGCGTCGCGTTCAAAAGTCACCTCGACGGCAGCCGCCACATGCTCTCCCCTGAGCGGTCGATCGAGGTGCAGCGGCGGCTCGGCGCCGACATCGTGATGCAGTTCGACCAGCTGGTGCCGACGACTGCCGAGCGCCGCGACCAGGTTGCGGCAATGGAGCGGTCGGCGCGCTGGGCGAAACGGTCGCGCGAGGAGTTCGACCGCGGCGGCGAGCATTCCGCGCGCGCGGCCCTGTTCGGGATCCAGCAGGGCGCGCTCGACGAGCAGCTGCGCAAGGCCTCGGCCGAAGCGCTCATCGACATCGGCTTCGACGGTTATGCCGTGGGCGGGCTTGCGGTGGGCGAGGGGCAGGAGGCGATGCTCGGCTGCCTGGACTTCGCGCCCCGCCAGCTGCCGGCGGACAAGCCGCGCTATCTGATGGGTGTCGGCAAGCCAGACGACATCGTGGGCGCGGTGCAGCGCGGCATCGACATGTTCGACTGCGTGCTGCCGACGCGCTCGGGGCGCACGGGCCAGGCGTTCACCGCCGACGGGCCGCTCAACCTTCGCAACGCGCGCTTTGCCGAGGACCGGGAGCCGGTCGAGCCTGGCTGTCCGTGCCCCGCTTGTGCACACTTCTCGCGCGCCTACGTCCATCATCTGGTGAAATCGGGAGAGATCCTGGGCGCGATGCTGATGACCCAGCACAACCTGTGGTTCTACCAGCGGCTGATGCAGTCCCTGCGCGATGCCATCGCCGAGCAGCGGCTAAGCGCGTTCGCCCGGGCGTTCCTGGCGCGCTACCGAAAAGCCTAGCCGGCGCTCTTCGACAGGAAGGAGGGCATCGGCCCGTTCCAGGCGGGTGCGAGGTCCTCGACCACGAGCGAGCGCTCGTGCTGGACGTGCGGCTCCGCCTCCGGCTCCCTCTCGGGGCGCGGCTGCGGCTTGTCGGCTGCTTTCGGCGGCTTGCGCTCCGAGCGCGCGCGGGACGGTCGTTTTTCCTCGGCCCGCGGCGCCTGGCGCTCGCGCGGCTGCTCGCGCCTTGCTTCCTCGGCAGCGGGAGCATCGGCGGCTTCCGCCTTTGCCGCGCCGCCGACGCGCGCGATCTTGAAGCCGGTGAGCTTCTCGATCGCCGCCACCGCCTCGGCATCCTCGCGCGTGGCGAGGGTGATTGCGATGCCCTTCATGCCGGCGCGCCCGGTGCGGCCGATGCGGTGAATGTAATCGTCGGGCTGCCACGGCACGTCGAAATTGACGACATGGCTGACGCCCTTCACGTCCAGACCGCGGGCGGCGACGTCGGAGGCGACGAGGATGTTGATCTCGTCCTTCTTGAAGCGGTCGAACTCGGCGATGCGATCGGACTGGTCCATGTCGCCCTGGATCTGGCCCACCGAGAAACCGGAGCGCTTGAGGCTGGTCGCCAGCTCGCGGACCGTGGTCTTGCGGTTGCAGAAGACGATCGCGTTCCTGAATTCCTCGTGGCGCAGCAGGTCGCGCAGGACCTCGCGCTTCTTGTCGCCGCGGACTTCGACCAGCCTTTGCTCAATGTTGACGTTGGCGGTCGCCGGCCGCGCGACTTCGATCCGCCTCGGGTCGGTCAGGAACTTGGCGGCAAGCTTCTGGATGGGTGGCGGCATGGTCGCCGAGAACAGCAAGGTCTGGCGCGACTTGGGCAGCTTCGAGCAGATTTCCTCGATGTCCGGGATGAACCCCATGTCGAGCATCCGGTCCGCCTCGTCGATGACCAGCAGCTCGCAGCCGGTGAGCAGGATCTTGCCCCGGCTGAACAGGTCCATCAGGCGGCCCGGAGTGGCGATCAGCACGTCGACGCCCTTTTCCAGCGCCTTGACCTGGTCGCCCATCTGAACGCCGCCGATCAGCAGCGCCATCGAAAGCTTGTGGTACTTGCCGTATTTCTCGAAATTCTCGGCAACCTGCGCTGCAAGCTCGCGAGTGGGCTCGAGGATCAGCGAGCGCGGCATCAGCGCTCGGCTTCTTCCCTCGGCGAGTATGTCGATCATGGGCAGGACGAAGCCCGCGGTCTTGCCGGTGCCGGTCTGGGCGATGCCGACCAGGTCCTTGCCCATCAGCACGGCCGGGATCGCCGCGCGCTGAATCGGCGTCGGCTCGGTATAGCCGCTGTCGGCGACTGCCCGCAGCAGTTCATGGGAAAGGCCGAGATCGGCGAAAGACATGATAAATCC
The DNA here is from genome assembly GCA_035540475.1 of Sphingomicrobium sp. Lineage (GTDB taxonomy): Bacteria > Pseudomonadota > Alphaproteobacteria > Sphingomonadales > Sphingomonadaceae > Sphingomicrobium. The sequence continues at coordinate 436 of DATLGK010000072.1, read as the reverse complement.
GGAAAAAATTAGAGGCGGCCATCCCCGGGGCTGCCGCAGCCTGTGTGCGGCTAACGCCCGCTCTCGCGGCTTGTCAAGGAAGGCGGGTTCGTGCCGCTCTCAGTTTTTGGGCTTCGGAACGAGCAGGCGGAAGCGTTCAATCCGGCAGCTGCCACCCATGCGGGACCGGATGACGTCCCGTTTTACGCAGATCCGCTGATCCTGCGGCTTCAGATAGAAGCTTCCGTAGAAATCGAGTGCCGGACAGTCCTGGGACAGCTCGGCGCGAATCAACCTGCGGCGAACGGTTACCAGGTCAACGCTGTCGGTTCCGGAAAGGAAGGCGCGCCGTATCGCCCGCGCATTTATGCATTTGGGCCCTTCGACCGCGATCCATTCGAATTCCCTTGGAGTGGGGCCGACCGGGACCTGCATGATCAGCTCGTCCTGCACGACG
>DATLGK010000071.1:0-36380 GCA_035540475.1 Sphingomicrobium sp. | reverse complement strand
CTGCCAGGCGGCGCGGTAGATGAGTAGCGCGGACGCATCGACCGCTAGCGCCATTTCGGCGAGCTTTTCCTGCGTTACGGCATTTTCCGCGAGCGTGCCGCTGCCGAGCCGCCGGCCCTTCGCCCAGCTCAGCGCCTCGTCGAGCGCGCGCCGGGCAAAACCGAGCGCGGCGGCGCCGACCGTGACCCGGAAGAGGTTGAGCGTCTCCATGCCGATGCGGAAGCCTTCGCCCGGCTCGCCCAGAATCGCATCGGCGGGTACGCGGACATTGTCGTAACGGAGACGTGCGAGCGGATGCGGCGAAATCACCTCGATGCGCTGGGCAACATTCACGGCTTCGGCAGGGACAATGAAGGCCGACAGGCCCTTCGCGCCTTCACCCTCCCCGGTGCGCGCGAAGGTCAAATAGAAATCGGCGATGCCGCCGTTGGAAATGTAGCTCTTCTCGCCGACGATCACCCATTCGTTGCCGTCGCGCATCGCCGATGTCTGCATGTTGGCGGCGTCGGATCCGCATTCGGGCTCGGTCATGGCGAAGGCGGCGACCGCTTCGCCGCTGGCGACTTTCGGCAGCCACTGGCGCTTCTGCTCCACCTTACCGAACAGCGAAATCGCGCCGGAACCGAGGCCCTGCATCGCGAACGCGAAATCGGCGAGCGCGCTATGGTAGGCCAAGGTCTCGCGGGCGATTGCGAGGCTGCGCACGTCGGGGCGGGTGTCGGCGTCGGCGACGCACAGCTTAAGGAACCCGGCGGCGCCGAGCTCCCCGACCAGCGCCCGGCAATCTTCGTCGAGGTCGGCACCGGCTTCCGGCAGTGCCTCGCACCAGCGGGCGAGGTCATCGGCAAGCTCGCGGTGCCTCGGTTCGAAAAAGGGCCAGGCGAGGAACGTCCGGTCCGGCATCAGTCGCCCTGGAACTCCGGCCGGCGCTTGTTCGCGAACGCCTCGTACGCGCGCTTGAAGTCATTGGTCTCCATGCAATGCGCCTGGGCCCGGGCTTCGGCTTCGATCGCCTCGTCGATCGCCATGTTCCATTCCGCGTCGAGCTGCCTCTTGGTGACCGCGTGGGCGAGCGTCGGTCCGCGCGCGAGCTCGCTTGCCAGGGCATAAGCTTCCGCCATCACGTCCTCGGCCACGCGATTGTAGAAACCCCAGGCGAGCCCTTCTTCGCTGCTCATCGTGCGGCCGGTGAACAACAGCTCGGCCGCGCGGCCATGGCCGATGATCCGCGGCAGGATCGCGCAGGCGCCCATGTCGGCGCCGCTAAGACCCACGCGGGTGAACAGGAAGGCCGTCTTGCAGCCAGGCTGGCCGATGCGGAGGTCACTGGCCATGGCGATGATCGCCCCGGCGCCGGCGCAAATGCCCTCGACCGCGGCGACGATCGGCTGCGGGCAGCCACGCATCGCGCGGACCAGGTCGCCTGTCATGCGGGTGAAACGGAGCAGCCCATCGCTGTCCATTTTCGTCAGCGGGCCGATGATCTCGTGCACGTCGCCGCCCGAGCAGAAATTGCCCCCAGCGCCGCGGATGACGACGACCTTCACGTTCCGCGCGCCGTTCAGCGCGCGGAACGTGTCGCGTAGTTCGTCATAGCTTTCGAAGGTCAGCGGGTTCTTGCGCTCGGGCCGGTTGAGCGTGATCGTCGCGATGCCGCGCTCGAAGTTCCACAGGAAATGCTGCGGCTCGAACGTCCCGGCCTCGAAGCTCACGCGCTCGTGCCTCCGTCGAGCGTGATCGCCGCCCCGTTGATGTCGCGGCTCAGCGGCAGGCAGAGCATCGCGATCACATTGCCGATCGCCTCCGGGTCGACCAGGCGGCCGCTCGCGTTCATGTTGGTGATTGCGCCGCGCGCCTCGTCCTCGCTGCGGCCGGTGATCTGCGACACGCGGGCGACCGACTGGTCGGTCATCGGCGTGTCGACATAGCCGGGGCAGACAGCGTTCACGGTGAGGTTGGTTTTCGCATATTCGGCAGCAAGGCTGCGCATCAGGCCCAAAAGGCCGTGCTTCGACGCCGCATAATGCGCCGCATAAGGAACGCCGCGCAGCGAGGCGACGGAGGCCACGAAGACGATGCGTCCATTGTCGCTCTTCAGAAGGTCGCCGATCGCTGCCTGCGCGCAATCGAACGCGGCGGTGAGGTTGGTGGCGATGATGCGGTCCCAGCCCTCGCGCGTCATCTTGTGGAACGGCGCGCTCTCGGCGATCCCGGCATTGACGATCAACAGGTCGATCGGGCCGTTGGTCGAGCGCGCTTCCTCATAAGCGGTTCGGATGCGCTCCGGGTCGGTGACGTCGCACTGGATCGCCTGACCCCCGAGTTCGTGCCGGACTGCTTCGAGCGGCTCCATGCGGCGCCCCAGCAGCGACAGGTTGGCGCCTTCGGCGTGAAGCTGGCGGGCTGCAGCGGCCCCGATCCCGGTCCCTCCGCCGGTAATCAGCGCATGGCGTCCTTCGAGCCTGTTCCCCATGCGCGAAACCATTGGCCGAAGGCCGCCGAGGTGGCAAGGCGGCGGCGATGAAGATCGCGATCCTCGAGACCGGCCACCCGCCTGCCGGGCTGGAGCAGCAATTCGGCAGCTACCCGGCCATGCTAACGGGGCTGCTCGGCCCCGGATTCCAGACCGAAAGCTTCGATGTGCAGGCGGGGCAGCTACCCAAACCGGGCGAGCATGACGCCTATCTGATTACCGGCTCGCCCGCCGGCGTCTACGATCCGCTGCCGTGGATCGCGCCGCTGCTCGAGTTCATTCGCTCGGCGGGCAACAGCAAGATGGTCGGCATCTGCTTCGGCCATCAGGCGATGGCGCAGGCGCTCGGCGGAACGGTCGAAAAGTCGGACAAGGGCTGGGGCGCGGGGCTGCATCGTTACCGGATTGTCCGCCACGAGCCGTGGATGGACGGAAGCAAGGCGATCCGGGTGCCCGCGTCGCACCAGGACCAGGTGGTGGTGCAGCCGCCCGGCACCAGCGTCGTCGCCGCGTCCGACTTCACGCCTTATGCGGCGCTTGCCTGGACCGACCGGCCGGCGATCAGCTTCCAGTTCCACCCCGAATTCTCGCCCGACTTCGCCAAGGCGCTCATTGAGCGGCGCCGTGACAATGTGCCTGACGCCGCGGCGATCGCCTCGCTCGACGCGCCCAACGACAATGCATTAGTCGGCGGCTGGATTCGCAATTTTCTGATTGGAGAGACGCAGTGAAGACTCGCGCCGCGGTCGCCTTCGCGCCCAAGCAGCCGCTGGAGATCGTCGAGGTCGACCTAGAGGGACCGAAGGCCGGCGAAGTGCTGGTGGAGATCATGGCGACCGGCATCTGCCACACCGACGCCTACACGTTGGACGGGCTCGACAGCGAAGGCCTGTTCCCCTCCATCCTCGGCCACGAAGGCGCGGGTGTCGTGCGCGAAGTCGGTCCCGGCGTCACGTCGGTGAAACCCGGCGATCACGTGATCCCCTTGTACACGCCCGAATGCCGCCAGTGTAAGTCGTGCCTTTCCGGCAAAACCAACCTCTGCACCGCGATCCGCGCGACCCAGGGCAAGGGCGTGATGCCCGACGGCACCAGCCGCTTTTCCTACAAGGGCGAGACCATCTTCCATTACATGGGCTGCTCGACTTTCTCGAACTTCACCGTCCTTCCCGAAATCGCGGTCGCCAAGATCCGGGACGACGCGCCGTTCAACACCGCTTGCTACATCGGCTGCGGAGTGACCACCGGCGTCGGCGCGGTCACCAACACCGCCAAGGTGCAGGCGGGCGACAATGTCGTGGTCTTTGGCCTCGGCGGGATCGGCCTCAACGTCATCCAGGGCGCCAAGCTGGTCGGCGCCAACAGAATCGTTGGCGTCGACATCAACCCGTCGAAGGAGGAGTGGGGTCGCAAGTTCGGCATGACCGACTTCATCGACGCCAGGGGCAAAGACCGGCAGGCAATCATCGACGAGGTGCTGCGCATCACCGACGGCGGCGCGGACTACACGTTCGACTGCACCGGCAATACCGACGTGATGCGCACCGCGCTGGAATGCTGCCACCGAGGTTGGGGGACCAGCATCATCATCGGCGTTGCCGAGGCGGGGAAAGAGATTTCGACGCGCCCGTTCCAGCTCGTCACCGGCCGCAATTGGCGCGGCACCGCGTTCGGCGGCGCCAAGGGTCGTACCGACGTCCCGAAGATCGTCGACTGGTACATGGACGGGAAGATCGCCATCGACCCGATGATCACGCACGTGCTCAAGCTCGACGAGATCAACCAAGGCTTCGACCTGATGCACGCCGGCGAAAGCATCCGGGCTGTTGTCGTTTACTGAGGTTCGGCTATGGGGGAATCGGGCTGTTGGGGGGAGATGACAAGGAGACTTGCCATGCCCGACGCGCGCGCCCCCACCCACGTCAATCTCGCCGAGAAGCTCGGTGCTTTCTCCGACCATTGGGCGCCCAAGATCGTCGCCCGCTACAACGACAATGAAGTTCGGCTGGTGAAGACCCAGGGCGAATGGGTCTGGCACAAGCATGACGAGACCGACGAGCTCTTCCTGATTCTAGAGGGCGAGTTCGACATGGACTTCCGCGACCGCACGGTCACGGTGGGGCCCGGCGAATTGCTGATCGTCCCGGCGGGGACCGAGCACCGCCCGGCGGCGCGCCGCGGCGAGGTCAAGCTGCTGCTGATCGATCCCAACGATACGCCAAACACGGGCGACAAGGCGACCGCGACGCAGGCCGTGGAGCTCTAGAAAATGGGGGACAAGAAATGTTCAGTCACGTGATGCTTGGCTGCAGCGACCGCGAACGGTCGCGCAAATTCTACGACGCGACCCTGGGCGCGCTGGGCATCCGGCCGCACCGCGATTTCGGCAAGTCCGACTGGTGGATGACGAGGGAAGGCGCGCTTGGCATCGGCGAGCCGATCGACGGCAAGCCGTGCAGCCACGGCAACGGCTCGACCATCGGCTTCAAGGCGCAAAGCCCCGAAGGGATCGACGCCTGGCACGCCGCCGGCGTAGCCAATGGCGGAACCTCGATCGAAGACCCGCCCGGAATCCGCGACGGCGGCTTCGGCAAAATGTATCTCGCTTATTTGCGCGATCCCGACGGCAACAAGCTCTGCGGCTATTACGCTTATCCTCGGGATTGAGCGTGAACGTCCTTTCCGAAAACAAGGCGCACGGCGGGCGCCAGCTGGTCGTCCGCCACGCGTCCGCAGCGACCGCCTGTGACATGACCTTTTCGATCTTCCTGCCGCCGCAGGCGGAGGCGGGAAGAAAGCTTCCGGTCGTCTGGTATCTCTCGGGCCTCACCTGCACCCACGCGAACGTGACCGAGAAAGGCGAATATCGCGCCGCCTGCGCGGAGCTTGGGCTGGTGTTCGTTTCGCCGGACACGAGCCCAAGGGGCACCGAGGTTCCCGATGCCGAAGGTTACGATTTCGGTCACGGCGCGGGCTTCTACGTCGATGCGACCGAGCCGCCGTGGGCGGCGAATTATCGCATGTGGACCTATGTCACTGAGGCGTTGCCGGAATTGGTGGCGGCCAAATTTCCGGTCGACATGCAGCGTCAGGGGATCACCGGCCATTCGATGGGGGGCCATGGGGCGCTGACGGTGGCGCTGCGCCACCCGGATCGCTTTCGCAGCGTGTCGGCCTTTGCGCCGATCGTCGCTCCTTCGCAGGTCCCGTGGGGCCAGAAAGCGCTTCGTGGCTATCTCGGCGATGACCAACAAAGCTGGCGCATGCACGATGCGGTGGCGTTGATCGAGGGCGGCGCTCGGGTGGAGGAGCTTCTGGTCGATGTCGGCGACGCCGACCAGTTCCTCGACCAGGAGCTGAGGCCGGAGCTCCTCGCTCAAGCGTGCGACGACGCCGGGATCGCGCTGACCCTCCGCCGGCAGCCGGGCTACGACCACTCTTATTATTTCATCTCGACCTTCATGGCCGACCATTTACGCTGGCATGCCGACCGACTGGCCTGATTGGGCGACCGCAGCCCTCGCGGTCGGGACCGCAATCGCCTGCGGGCTGCTGATCGGCATCGAGCGCGGCTTCAACCTTCGCGGACTCAAGGGAGGGAGATGTCGCGATCGTAGCGCCTGGTGGCCCGCACGACGCGGCGATGGTCGCGAGCGTGCTTGCGCTAGGCGGCGCGATCGCGCTCGCTGCGACACGGCTCTAGGTCTTCGTCGCCGGCTTCGGCCGTCTGCCCGGCGGCGTGTGCCGCCACGCAGCGATCGAGCGCGTCCAGATACCCCGCAGCAGCGGTCTCCTCGCGATAGGGTTCGACCGCCGCGCGGAGCTTTGCTGGGTCGACGGGATTGTCGAGCTGGACCGCCATCGCGTCCGCCATCGCCCGCGGGTCGCGCAAGGGAACCAGGCCGCCAAGCTCCCCGCTTCGCAGCAAGCGGCGCGAATCCCCGGGCGAGTCTGTCGCGACGACCGGACATCCTGCGGCCATCGCCTCGACCAGCGACGCCGGGCACCCTTCCCACCAGGAGGCGAGAACGAACAGGTCCGCACGCGCGAGCCAGGCGGGAATGTCACGGCTCCAGCCGAGCAACTCGAAGTCCTGGCTTACGCCGAGCCGCCTCGCTCGTTGGCGCAGCTTGCGGCGCACTGCCTCCGGACCGTCGCCGGCGATGACCAGCCGCGCCTCGCGGCTTTTTCGCAGCACCGCGAATGCGCTCAGCAGGCCGCCGAAATCCTTGGACGGGGCGAGCCGGCCGGCGGCGAAGATCAGCGGGAGTCCGTCATCGGCCCAGGGATGGTCGAGCGGTTCGGCCGAGCGCGATTCAAAACCCGGCCCGATGATCGGGCTGGGCAAGGTCACTACCGGCGTATCGGGCGCGATCGTGCGCACTGCGCGGGCCGTGTCATTGGACACTGCGATCACCAGGTCGGCCTTTCGATAACGGCGGTCGCGGAGGCGCCGTTTGATCGGTTCGGCCAGGCGCTCGCGCCATCGCGACCAGGGCATTGGCCGCCGCGGGTGAACGCTTGCTCGAAGCACCAGCGGAATGCCCGGGGCGTCACGCGCGGCGGCGACGGCGATACGGTGAACCGGCGTCCCGCCGGCGAGAACGACATCGGGGTCTGCTCCGCGCAGGTACCGGCGGAGGCGCCGCCGGCGATGCTTGCCAAGCGCAATCACGCGCACGGACCCGGGCAAGCCGTCGCTATGTCCACCGCCTTCGCTGACCAGCAAATCGACCTTGCGCCCGGCGCGAGCAAACTCCCGTGCAAGCGCGATCATGCGCATTTGCACACCCCCGCCGGCGAGCGATTGAACGACAATCGCGATATGCTGGGCGCGGTGGCCGAACCCTTGCTCGGGAGCGTTCACTAAGCTTCAATTCCCCACAATCTTGCGTTTCTCACGTCTGTGGTTGTGAGGAAAACAGCCGAAATCCGCATCAGGTTGCCCCTTTGACGTCCGATTTTGCGATGAACATCGTTATGCCAAGTTTTTGACGCCTTTTGGTGTTTAGCCGCTAGAATCCGAAACGGGTCGCGGCGGCAGGACGGGAGTTATGGATCCGGAATCGATCAGGCGGGCCGCTTTCATCGTCGGTGCGCCGCGTTGCGGCACGACGACCCTGTCGGCGCTTCTGAAGCAGCACCCTTCGGTCTGCTTCTCCCGTCCCAAGGAGCCGCACTTCTTCAGCCGCCATGATCTGCGCGGACTGGATGAGCGCGAGCTTGAGGCCGCCGCGTCGCGATATGTCGAGCGCTTCTTCGATCCGCGCCCCGGCGCGCGGATGCTGGCGGAGGCCTCGCCGACCTATCTTTATCTGCCCGAGCAGATGGAGCCGATCCTGCGGATCTGGCCCGAAGCCCGGTTCATCATCACCGTGCGCAATCCCGTCGACATGCTGCCCTCGCTCCACGCGCGGCTGCTGGTGACGGGCGACGAAGTGATCCGCGATTTCGCAAAGGCATGGGCAATGACCGGCGAGCGCGCGGCAGGCCGTCAGATCCCCCGCTCGTGCATCGAGCCGCGCTGGCTCCGCTATGATGAGGCGGCCGCCTTCGGCAGCCGCGTCGAGGCTTTCTGCTCGGTCGTGGGGCGCCAGCGCTGCCACATCGTCCTGTTCGACGATCTCGTCTCGGACCCGAAGGGCACCTATCAGCGAATTTGCGCCTTCCTCGGCCTCGAGCCTTATGCCGAAACGCAGTTCGAGCGGCGGCGCGGCCACAAGGTGGTCCGGGTCGGCGCGCTGCAGCGCCTGTTGAACCGTCCCCCGGTCGTCCTCGAGGCGGTGCTCGCGAGCGATCTGCACCTGGCCCGCGACGGCAAGCGCACGCGCCTTCGCGAAAACCCGCTAGTCAAGGCGGTGCTCAAGCTGCGCAAACGGATCCTCGCCTGGAACGAAGTCGAGGCCCGGCGCGAGCCGCTCGATCCCGTGCTGCGGCAGGAGATCGTCGATCGCTATCGCGGCGAGGTCGAGCGGCTCGGTCGCTTTCTCGGCCGCGACCTTTCGCACTGGCTGGGAGCCGTGCCGGAAGAGCGCGCCGCGGCATGACGTCCAGATGCCGACCGCGCGTCGGCTTCCTGTTCAACCACGACCAGGTCCACCAGGTCGCGCATGCGCTGCCGGTGGCGCTCGCCCTGGCCGAGGGATGGACCGAGGCGGATATCGTTATCGCGACCACAAATCGCGCGCTGAGCGAGGAAGTTCGCCGGCTCGGCGGCGAGGCCATTGGCACTCGCATTCCGCTGATCGAGCTCGGCCTGAAAAGCGCATGGTCGCGCCTGCTCGAACGGCTTGCTGGGCGCCTGATCCCGGCAGCCAAGCTGCTCGTCTACCGCGACAACCTCGACTTCTTCCGGTCGCTCGACCTTCTCGTTGTGCCGGAGAAGACATCGCTGGTTCTGAAGCAGAGGTACGGGCTCCGTAATCTCAAGATCGTGCACACGCGGCACGGCGCGGGTGACCGGGCGATCGGTTTCAACCGTGCCAGCGCCGGCTTCGACCTCGTGCTCGCTTCCGGCCCAAAGACTCGCGATCGGCTGATCAGTGAGGGGGGACTCCCGCCGGAGCGGGTCGCCGTGGTCGGCTATCCCAAGTTCGATCTCTATCGGTGGCCTGCCCGGCCCAAGCAGCGGCCAAAGCGGCCCGTCGTTCTCTACAACCCGCACCCCGCGCCGCATTTGTCGTCCTGGTACAAGATGGGCGCGGATATCCTCGACTGGTTCGCACGCCATCACGAATATGAGCTGATCTTCGCGCCGCACATCATGCTGTTCCAGCGCAAGGCGGTGGTCACGATCGACCCGCCCGCAATTGCGCGCACCGGCGCAATCGCCCCTCACATCCTCGCGGCAGAGAATATCATCGTCGACACCGGCAGCCGGGCGCTGACGACGATGGAGTATGTGAGCCGGGCCGACATCTACCTCGGCGACGCGAGCAGCCAGGTCTACGAGTTCCTGGTCGAGCCGCGGCCGTGCATCTTCGTCGATGCGCATCGGACGGAATGGCAAGGCGAGCCCGATTTCCGGCATTGGACAGCGGGGCGGGTGATCCACAGCGTCGGCGAGCTTGGCGATGCACTGGCAATCGCGTTCGACGAGCACGAGCACGCCTACAAAGCGGTGCAGCGGCAGTTGTTCGCCGAGACGTTCGATCTGACCGACAGGCCTTCGGCGGAGCGCGCCGCGGAGGCGATCGCGAAATTCGCCGGCATCCCGCGCAAGTCAGGCTGATGCTGGCACAGTGCTCGGAGCGCCCCCGGCACTCCTGCGTGCTGGTGACCCCAACGGGACTCGAACCCGTGTTTTCGCCGTGATACACCGCGAATCCCAGAAAACCGCCAAAAACTGGGTCCTCACGGGGTTACGAAAACACAATAGAGCCCAATAGATACCAAACGGCGGGTTACGCGAAGGGCCCAGCGCCGGCTGTGATCTGTCTTAGTTGCTAGAGTGTCATTCGACACACAGATGCCTGCACGATTATGGGTGATGCCTAGCGTCGGGAGAAGGAACGTTGGCGCGCAGTTCACCTAGATCGATAGTTGTCCAGGCTCTTGCTCCGCCTCGTCTCCTCGGGACTAAGCAGGCCGCGGCTTACTTGGGAATTAGCGAACGGGCGCTTGAAGGTCATCGCTGGGATCTCTCATTCCCGTCGCCGCTGAAAATCGGCAGACGCAATCTTTGGGACCGCAAGCTGCTCGACGCCTGGGTCGACGCACTGTCCGGGTTGGAGCGTTGACGTAGTGGCTGACGAATGGGCCGTTAGTTGAGGAGCCGCTCAGAAGGCGGCTCCTCTGCGTGGCTATGCTGCCCGTTTCCGGCCAAACTTGCCACCGAGTTTGGGGGCGATGAAAGCCTCCTCTGCGATTAGGCCAACAAGAGCCATAGTAAGCGAGTAATCCGATCGCATGTCGTCAATGGCGGAGCTGGGGAGGAGGCTTCGAAGATGTTCCGAATGTGCGACCTTCGCGACTGCGATTTGGCCGTAAGCGTCGATCACATCCCGAGCAATGTCCTCCGCGAGATGGTCGGCGAATTGGGACTGGAAGTGGGTGATCTCTTCCACGAGAACGGGATGATCCTTGTTGATCAGGACCACGCCTTCGGGGAACTCTGGGTCGTTCGGCGACCAGGCAGCTAACACTCCCGTTGCCAATTCTGATCCACTGACTGGCCGGTAGTGCGGAATACCCCCAGCGACGAGCCGCTTGGCCGCTTTTTGAGGTCCGTCTAGTCGGCCGAGAGTGAGTTGGCCCGTCCGACCACCGACACCCCCAGGCTGCCGATCGCCGGTTCTCTTAACCTTTGCGGCGCGCTTCACAGGCGCCGTTCCACGATCTTGCGGCGCCACGCTGAAGGGGCCTGATGCCAACGCACGTAGTTTTGGAATGCGCCACCGGGACCCGAAACGCTCTGCTAGGCGCTCTCGGTAGGATTCGTCCGTGACGGTGCCGGCGTCGTTCCCGCGCGCCGCACTAATGGCAGCGCGGATTGCATCCGGCATCTGAACTGCGAACTCGTTTGCCCAGTCGTGGATCGGCAAGGCGGCGCCGGGGTTCGGTCCGCCCTGCAGCAGAAGTGCATTTCGATCGGTGCGGGGGTAAACCCCTCGACCTGCTTCGCCAGCTTCCATCGGTCGCATTATCAGCCAGAGCCGCGACCTCACCGCACTCTCGCTTACCCCAAAGGATCGATAGAGCGATGGGTGGCTGCTAACATCATACAGCTCATTGCGGTAACGAGCCGCTATGTAGCCAGAAATCGCAGCATAAGACTGGATAGCCGGTCGCTCTCCGTCCCAGAGATACCACTCCGCCACCGTTCCATCCGACAGCATTACCTCTCCGCTGTCCGCGAGCGAACCGCCACCAAATGACGACTTTGGATACGTTATGTGAAATTTCGCGCCTTGAATTGTTCGGTGATTGATACGCCGGTCGGCCCCGCCGCTGGCTGATAGCAGGGCCATCTCACGGTCGATGGGCCAGCGCTTCCGATCGTTGTGCCGGAGCTCATCGACCGCGACCGTCATGTTGTTCGGTATGACCCAGAACCGTTTGTTCAGGTAGGCCGAAATGCCTTTGATGTCAGACTCTTCACGAGTTGGATCACCCAGCACGGTGTCATCCTCAAAGGAGTTCCCCAGCAACACGATCACTGTGCCGTGATCTTCAATCCAGTCAGGCTTTATTAGCGACCAGTCGCAACCCAGCTCGGACGTGTCGTCGTAGGGCGCGTAGACCGGCTCCCATGCTTCGTTGCCATTCTCGTCTTCAACGAGCTCAACCCTCAGGCCGTATTCCCCGCTTTTTGAGTCTTGCTGCACCCAGATCATCGAGGCGTCGCCGTCGACCCAAGACACCACAACCATACCTGCTCGATTCCAAGGAAGCAGGGAGGTCTTGGAACCTACCCCGAAGTTCTCGTGGGCGCCGCCAATGGGCTTTCCGCCACCACCAAAGGTGTTGAAGAATGCAACAAGCTGTTCAGCCGTCATTCCTATACCGTTGTCGGCAATCGTCCGGCGGAAAACGCCCTTGTTATCGACAGCCTGCCATTCGATGCCGAACTCCACGCGCGTAGCGCCTGCTTCCTCGGCATTCTTGAAGGTTTCGCGAACCCACTGAAAGGTGCCACTCTCGCGATACGTGCGTTCGATGAAATGTTGCGTCCCAGCCGTCTTCATGGGCTCGAAACGCCGCGGACCGAAGTCCGTAACGGTATCCAAAGACATCGATTTTCCTTCCAAGCGTTGCTTGAACATGAGCCTAGCGTGACTAGGCCCAATCAAAATCTACGCCTTTGGGAATACCCGCACAAGTATCGCGGCTGCGACATCGGCTTTTCGGCGAAAGGGCGATGTCGACCATTTTTCGCTCTTGAGCGCCTGATATCGTAACCCCGTCGCGTAACCCCTATTGGGACGGCACCTGGTCAGGTTACGACACACACGAAAGACCCGCGCTCCTGCGCTTGCCGCGCGTGTGCATCGTGAAAACTGGCGCATTTGCGCGATTACCCTCGTGGGCACAAATCACCGCAGCGAGCCCTGGAGTGGTCTGTTGGGACCGCACTAGACCGCACGGATCCCCCAAGCGTAACCCTTTGAAAAGACGATGTCAGCACGACAAGGCTTGAGAAAAATCGTTTTATATCAGTAGCTTGGTGACCCCAACGGGACTCGAACCCGTGTTTTCGCCGTGAAAGGGCGACGTCCTAGACCGCTAGACGATGGGGCCGCTCAGCGAGCCGTGAGCCGTTAGGCGAGGGGCTCCTAAGCGTCAAGCAAGGGCGGCATCCTCGAGGTGCATCTCGGCCGCGTTTCCGCCATTCCACTCGTCGCGCTTGATCGTGCCGGCGAGCCACCAGCGGGCATCCGAAGGAGAGGCGAGCAGCGCCTGGCCGAGCGGGGTCGCGGCGCTTCGGAATGCGATCCACTTGAAGCTCTTGCCGTCGTCGCCGCAGCCGAGCCCGCGCACGTGGTTCTCCCCGACGATTCCCGTCTTGAGCAGGCGCACCGGCCCGGCCGCAACGCGCGGGCTGGGCCAGCCGGCGCCATAGGGCCCCGCGGCATCGAGCGCGTCGCACACGGCGCCAGCCACGCCTCCCGGAGCAAGCAACGCATCGAGCAGCAGCGCCCGGTCCGACCGGGCCTGGTCGACGTCGGTCGCGAGCCGCTCGTTGAGGAAGGCGCGGAACGCCTCCAGGCCGCCCGGCGGCAGTGTCAATCCCGCGGCCATCGCATGGCCGCCCCCCGCGATCAGCAGTCCGCTGTCCTTGGCCGCGAGCACCGCGGCCCCGAGATCGACACCCGAAATCGACCGGCCCGAGCCTTTGCCGGTGCCGTCTGCGCACTCGGCGATGACGATGGCGGGCCGCCCGAACCGCTCCTTCAGACGCCCGGCGACGATGCCGATCACGCCTTCGTGCCAGCCGCTGCTCATCACCGTGATCACCGGCTGCTCGGCTTGGCCGGCTGCCTGCGCCTCAGCCTGCTCGCAGACCAGCATCTCGATCGCGCGGCGCTCCTCGTTCAGCCGGTCGAGTTCGGCGGCGAGCCTCCGCGCTTCTTCGGGGTCGGTGCAGGTCAGCAGGCGCACGCCGAGGTCGGACTTTCCAACCCTGCCTCCGGCATTGATGCGCGGGCCGAGCGCGAAGCCGAGGTCGCGGCAGCTCGGCGGCTTCGCCAGGCGCGCGGCTTCGGCCAGCGCGGCCAGGCCGACATTCTGCCGCGCCGCCATCACCCGCAATCCTTGCGTCACGAAAGCCCGGTTGAGGCTCTTCAGGCGCGCGACGTCGGCGACCGTCCCCAGCGCGACCAGGTCGAGCAGGTCGAGGATCTTAGGCTCGGCCAGCGCCTCGAACGCGCCGCGGCCGCGAAGCTCGCGGATCAGCGCTACTCCCAAGAGAAAGGCCATTCCGACCGCGGCAAGGTGGCCGTGCGCAGCGCCGTCCTTGCTTTCGTCGAGCCGGTTGGGGTTGATCAATGCAAAGGCCACCGGAAGGAGGGTCGCGCATTGGTGGTGGTCGACGACGATCACGTCGAGGCTGGCGGCACGCGCTTCCTCGAGCGCCTCGAACGCCTGCGCTCCGCAATCGACGCAGACGGCGAGGCTCGCGCCCCGCGCCTTCAGCTCGCACAGCGCTTTGCCCGAAGGGCCGTAGCCCTCCATTAGCCGGTCGGGGATATAGACGATCGGCTCGACCCCAAGGCGGCGCAGCAGCAGGACCAGCAGAGCCGCGCTGGTCGCGCCGTCGACGTCATAATCGCCGAAGATCGCGATCGTTTCGGCGCCCTGGACCGCGTCGGCGAGCCGCTTCGCGCCCTTGTCCATGTCCGCAAAGCAGCTCGGGTCGGGCAGGAAATCGCGGATTCTCGGGTCGCGGTGCCGGGCGAGATCTTCGCGGGCGACGCCGCGGGCGAGGAAAAGTTCGTCGACCAGCGCGTCCATCCCCAGGCTGTCGTCCGGGGGCCGCCGCCAGCGCCAGGGCTGGCCGGTGACGGATCGGTCGACGTTGAGCGCGGCGGTCATGACGATAAGTCTAGCAGCTGTTCGCGCAGTTCGCGCGCGGTGCGCCTGGGGATTGCGGGGATGAAATGGCCCGCGAGGCCGCCGCCGGCAACGCCAAGGCGAAGCGTTGCGACGCCGAACCAGCGAGTGACGAAATTCTCGCTGATGTCGGCGCTTTGAATCTTTGCCGTGGGGAGCAGTGTCACGCGCCGCCGCCACCAACCGCTGCGAATCAGCAGCCGGTCCCCGTCGAGCGCATAAGCGGTGCGCCGCCAGGCAAGCCATCGAGCCCCGATCGCCGCTGCCAGCACGGCGGCAAAACCGAGGCCCAGCGCGACGTTCACCGCCATCTGGATGAGGGCAACCAGGAACAACGGCGCGACCGCCACGGCGGTCGCCCGGACAAAGGCCGGCGACACGCGCCGCCAGTCGGGACTCGCCGGCAGCGCGCGCCAGCCGAGCTCGCCGACGATCCGCTGCGCCTCGTCCATCCTGGCCAAAGGCGCCAGCACATGGTCGCTTTGTCCGCCCTGGTCGCTGGCAAGGCTCTGCACGCTCACCCGGTGCCAGCCGAACCGCTGGCGGATGGGGCCCGAAGCGAGGACAACCGCCTGCGCGCGCTTCACCGGCAAGGTCACATCGGTGCGCGTGAACAGCCCGCGACGGCGGCGCAGACCGACGCCGGTCCGTTCGAGCTTGAACCCGTAATCGCGAATCGTCGTGCGAACGACGCCTGTCGCCACGCCGATGAGAATGAGCAGGAGCGCGCCGGCAATGGCCGCGCTTGCACGGTGTTCGAGGAGATAGGCGGCAATCGGGCTGCCGGCAGTCAGCAGGCCCGCCCAGAAACGGCGGCTGAGCGGGTCGAAACCGAGCGCGTCGCCGGCCGTCTGGGTGATACCGACCAGGCCGGCAAAGACGGCAAGCGAGAAGTTGAACGTGCCCGCCAGCAGCAGCCGCCGGTTGCTCATCGCGTAGACGGGCGCAGGAGGCTCCTCCGACGCGCCGGCAAGCGATGGTTCGGCGGCGCGCAGCGACCGGACCCGGGCGCGGATCGCCTCGGCGCGCTGCAAAGGAATGGCGGGCAGCACCCCCTCTTCCTGGCCTCCCGACGCGCCGGTCTCGAACTTGACCTGGGCGATGCCGAGCAGCCGTGCGAGGGGCCCCTGGGTGATGTCGACGTCCTGGATCCGGGCAAAGGGGATCGATCGATGGGTGCGGCTGAGCAGGCCGCGCTCGATGCGGATCTCATTGTCGCCGATCCGGAACTGGAAGCGGATCCAGTAGAGCAGGAGCCCGATCGCCGACAGGATCAGCAGCGCGAGCGCGCCGACGATGGCCGTGCCTGCACGTCCGGAAACGACGAGATAGGCCAGCACCGCATAGCCCCCGGCCATGCCGCGCAGCGACCCGCCCAACCCGGTCAGCAGGTAGAGGGGGTGCAGCCGCTCAGTGGCGCCCAGGGCCGCGTCGTCAGGCGAAGTCGGTTCGGACATGCTGGCGGATGGCATCGCGGATCTCGGCGGCCTTTTCCGGCGACAAGCCGGGCAAAGTGACGATACTGTTATGGGTGCCTGCGGTGTGGACCACGAGGGTCGCCGTCCCGAACATCTTTTCCAGCGGTCCGCGCACGACGTCGATATGCTGCACCCGGACCAGCGGCACGACGGTGTCGGTATGGAACAGCCAGCCGCGCACGACCTGAAGGACGCGCTCGCTCAGGCGGTAACGAAGCCGCAAGTAGCGCCGGTGCGGGATCGCGACGACTGCCGCAATGCCGAGTATGGCGATGGTCAGCGCCGGAATGGCGGCCAGCAGGCCCTGGTCGATGAGCGCGCCGCCGAGCACCAGCGAGGGGACCAGCAAGACCGCCGTTCCGGCGGCGATGCGGACGCGCAGCACGTTCCGGTAGCCGGGTTCGACGGAAACAAGCTGCGGCGGGGCGTCGGACATCGTCTCGGGGACTTAGCCGACCGGGCGCGCCGGTCTAGAGGCCGCGATGCTTGAGGTCGCGATACTCGGTCGACACGCGGCGGATCGTGCCGGTGCTGGCGCGCATGACGACGCTCTCGGTGGTCACGATATTCTTGCGGCGGTGGACGCCCTGGAGCAGCGACCCATCCGTGACGCCGGTCGCGGCGAAGATGCAATCGCCCTTGGCCATGTCCTCGAGCGTATAAACCCGGTCGAGATCCTCGATTCCCCAGCGGCGGGCGCGGGCGACCTCATCGTCGTTGCGGAACAGCAGCCGGCCCTGGATCTGGCCGCCGACGCAGCGCAGCGCGGCTGCCGCGAGCACGCCTTCGGGCGCGCCGCCGCTGCCGATATACATGTCGATGCCGGTATCCGGGTCGGCGGTCGCGATCACGCCCGCAACGTCCCCGTCGGGGATCAGCCTGACCGCGCAGCCGAGCGCCCGCAGCTCGGCGATGATCCCGGCGTGCCGATCGCGGTCGAGCACGCAAACCGTGATCTCGTCTGGTTCGACGCCCTTGGCCCTGGCGACGGCCCGGACGTTGTCCGCGACCGGGCGGCCGAGGTCGATCACGCCGTCGGCATAGCCCGGCCCAACCGCCAGCTTGTCCATGTAGGTGTCGGGCGCATTGAGCAGGCAGCCCTGCTCGGCGATCGCCAGCACGGCGAGCGCGTTCGGCCCAGCCTTGGCGGTAATGGTGGTGCCTTCGAGCGGGTCGAGGGCGATGTCGATCCTCGGGCCGCTGCCTTGGGCGGAGCCGACCTTCTCGCCGATGTAGAGCATCGGCGCTTCGTCGCGCTCGCCTTCACCGATGACCACCGTCCCGTCGAACGGCAGCTCGTTGAGCGCGGCACGCATCGCTTCGACTGCAGCGGCGTCGGCTGCGTCATTGTCTCCCCGGCCGATCCAGCGCGCCGCGGCGATGGCCGCGGCCTCGGTCACCCGGACCATCTCGAGCACGAGGACTCGGTCGAGGACACGGCTGGAGGCGGCACGGTTCATGGGGTCAGGCACTCGCTTTGTTGAATCGCTCCGCAGGCCGATAAGCGCGCTATCGGTCTTCGTCCACCTCGTGCCGGAGGAGGTCGGAGCGAACGCGGACCGCCCGCGCGGCAATCATGGATTCGAGCAGGAACACGGCGAATCCGGCGCCGATCGTCAGCATCGATGCGATGAACAGGACCGCGATGACGGTCGCGACATGCGTGGAGGTGAGGCTCGCGCCGAACAGCAGCGCGACGACCAGGCAGGTCAGCACGCCCGAGGCTACCGACAAGGCAGTGGCCCAGCTGACCAGCGACATGCGCCGGTCGAGCACCTTGAGATCGGCGATCCAGCGGTCATGTTCGGCACCTCGGCTGGCGAGCAACCTCGGCTCGATTTCGCGCGAGCGGTCGACGATCCGCGACAGGCGGCCGGCGCAGACGTTCAGGAACGCGCCAATGCCGCTGAGGAGGAAGACCGGTGCGAGCGCCAATCGGACCGTCTCCGCAACCGTGGTGACGGAAAGGTCGCTTGCGTGTTCGAAAAGCTGGCTAACGGGAATCTCCGGTCGGCGACGTGCCTTAGACGAGGTACGCGGGCTTGTAGATGAAGCCGAGGTACGCCAGCGCCATTAGGATCGCGGCAATGGTGATCAGTGCGGCGCGGCTGCGCAGCGCGCCCTTGCGCCACAGATAGAAGGACGCGCCGATGATCATCACCATCAGCACGATCGACAGCGGCTGCATGGTCTGCAGCCAGTCGCCCGAAGCCGTGCTTGCCGATGATGCGCCCCCGCGCGGACCTCTCATAACCGTTCCCCGATGAACCCTGACACGAGCCAGTCATGCACGGATTGAGCCTCGTAGTGAAGGGGCGCGCTGGCGGAAAAGATTCAGGATGCGGAACTGCGCTCGCAGCTCGCGACTTCGAGCAGTAGCAGGCCGGTGACGACGAAGCTCGCGGCAAGAACCCAGGCAAAGCTGGCGATGAGCTCGCGCGTCGGGCCGAACACACTCACCACCAGGGCGGATACGGACAGGCCTGCGATCAGCAGCACTGCGAGAAGCAAGTCCATGCCCGCGGAAAGCGCCGTCCAGGTTCGCACCGATCCCCTCGATTTGCGGCTCGCGACCGCGAGCACCAGGAACCGCAGCACCAGCCAGGCAATGACCGGCGTCACCATCGGAAAGAAGCGCGTTTCCGGGTTGACGAGGAACAACAGCCCGGCGAGCGTCGTCACGACCCCCGCCGCCATTGCGAAGGGCCGCACCTCCTTGCGCAGCGACCCGGCGACGGTTTCGATCAGCCCGGCTGCAATCAGCAGGCCCCCGATCATGTCCGAGGAGATGCCCTTGCCAGCCGGAAGCAGCGCTGCACCTGCGCTGAGCAGGATGATCGCAAGACCCGCGACGCGAATTCCGCGCGCGCGCGTGACGTCCGTCAGCCGTGAGTAGGCGCTGTTTGCCACCGCTCCGGGTTCCATGGTTCAGCGCTGCGAACCACGAAGTGCGCCTTGCGGTTCCATCGGCGGCGCGATGACTCGCAGCGCTTTCCTGCGGATGCGATAGTCGAGCGGCGGCTGCGAACGTACCACTTCGCCGTCAAGCGAGACCGCCAGCTGACCGGAGCTAGCCGAGACTCGAAGCCGCTCGACACCCTCGATCTGCACCATGTCGTCGTCGCGAGAACGGCCAAGCAGGGCGCGAAGCACCGCGGCGACGAACCCCCGCCTTGTCTTCTTGCGCGTCACGAAGACGCTCAGCCGCCCGTCTTCGAGGCTGTCGCGGCGCCCGGGCGCGGCAAGGTCGAGCCGATAATCATTGTTGCCGACGAACAGCAACGGCGTGTCGACGCGCCCGCGCCTTTCGTCATTGACGGTCAGGGTCAGCCGGCGGCGATTGAACCGGGCGAGGGTTCTCGCCGCCGCGACGATCATCGCCAGCCACTTGCTTCGCCCGAGCCGCCGCTGCTGGCTGTCGCGGTCGACGACCATCAGCGGGTAGAGCCCGATCGCGCTGTTGTTGATGAACATGCGGCCGTTCACTTCGCCGACGTCGACCGTGCGGACCGGCCCTTGGGCGATCAGTCGCGCTGCCTCGTCGAGCGACGCCGGGATGCCGAGGTCGCGGGCGAAATGGTTGAGGGTGCCGAGCGGGATGATCCCGAGCCGCGTGTCCGTGCCGGCAAGCGCGGACGCTGCGGCGCTTACCGTGCCATCGCCGCCGCCGACGATGATCAGGGGATCATTGCGCTCAGCCAGCGCGCGGGCGCGGACCGCGCAGTCGCCGCCCTCGATCAGCTCGATCTCGGGGTCGAATCCGGCCGCCTTCAGCGCCTCCTCGACACGGCCGCTCAGCGCGGGATCGCGCATCAGCGCGCCGCCACCGCGGTTGATCAGCACCGGTACGCACCTCATGGGGCGCGCTAACGCATCACCCCTGCTTGGCGCTGCATTCGCCGACCCGGTGCGCCTCGACGCGCATGCGCATCGTCATGCCGCCCGCCGCATCGCCCCCCGTCCCCACCTTCATCGACGTTTGCATCGCATAGCTTTCGGGCGAGTAGGTCCCGGCCATCTCCATCACGCTTGCGCCGTCCTTGTCGCCGCAGCGCATTTTCGCGTCGATCTTGCCGCCGCCCATCTTGAAGTGGTCGTAACGGCATTCCTTGTTCTTGCCGGCGAAGAAATCCTCCTTGGGGCGCTTCACATCCTCGGCTGTCAGGCAGCTTTCGAAGCCATGTTCCTGCTTCTCGGCCATCATCGTCTTCATGCGCTGCGCCATGTCGGCTGGGAGGCCGGGCATGTCGAGCTGCTCGATCGTGACCTTCGACTGCCACAGGCCTGGCCTCACCATGCTCTGGTCGGCGCCCGCTTCCCTGACCTTCTCCGCAACCTCGGCGACCGATGCGTCCTTTTCGTCGACTTGCGGTGACTGGTTGCAGGCGGCCACCAGGGCCAGGCAGCTTGCCAGAACGATGCTTTTCCTCATCGGACACTCCCCTATTTCACCAGCCAGCATAAGCGGCCCATGGCAGACTCACTAGCGCCGGCTGTGTTCCCCGGTTGTTCCCTCCACTCGCTCCGACCATATAGCGGCGATGGCGATTCAAATTCGCACGTCGCTGGCCGAGCCCGAGACTGCCGAGACCTATGTCCCCCACCGGCCGGCGCGGCCGGACAAGGCCGAGGGCGGCAGGAAGTTCAAGCTGGTTTCGGATTACGAGCCGGCCGGCGATCAGCCGCAGGCGATCAAGGAGCTGACCGAGGCTGCGCTCGAGGGCGAGAAGAGCCAGGTGCTCTTGGGAGTCACCGGCTCGGGCAAGACCTTCACCATGGCCAAGGTCATCGAGACGCTGCAGCGGCCCGCGCTGGTCATGGCGCCCAACAAGATCCTCGCCGCCCAGCTCTACGGCGAGTTCAAGAGCTTCTTCCCCGACAATGCGGTCGAATATTTCGTCAGCTACTACGACTATTACCAGCCCGAAGCCTACGTGCCGCGCACCGACACCTACATCGAGAAGGAGTCGAGCGTGAACGAGGCGATCGACCGCATGCGCCATTCGGCGACGCGGTCGCTCCTGGAGCGTGACGATGTGATCATCGTCGCTAGCGTCTCCTGCCTCTACGGCATCGGCTCGGTCGAAACCTATTCGGCGATGACTTTCTCCCTGAAGAAGGGCGCCGCCGAGGACCAGCGCGAGGTGATCCGCAAGCTCGTCGCGCTGCAATACCGCCGCAACGACCAGGCGTTCGCCCGCGGCAGCTTCAGGGTCCGCGGCGACAGCCTCGAGATCTTCCCGTCGCATTATGAGGACATGGCCTGGCGGGTCAGTTTCTTCGGCGACGAGATCGAGGCGATCAGCGAGTTCGACCCGCTAACCGGCAAGACCATCGCCAGCCTCGATTACATCAAGGTCTACGCCAACTCGCACTATGTGACGCCCGGACCGACGCTCAAGCAGGCGATGGAGGCGATCCGGCACGAGCTTGCCGAGCGGCTGAAGGAGCTGACGGCAGAAGGGCGGCTGCTCGAGGCGCAACGGCTCGAGCAGCGGACCAATTTCGACCTGGAGATGATCGCCGCGACCGGAAGCTGTGCCGGAATCGAGAATTACAGCCGTTTCCTCACCGGCCGCCTGCCCGGCGAGCCGCCCCCGACCCTGTTCGAATATTTGCCGGACAACGCGCTCCTGTTCGTCGACGAAAGCCATCAGACTGTGCCGCAAATTGGCGCCATGGCCCGCGGCGACCATCGGCGGAAGATCACGCTCGCCGAATATGGCTTCCGACTGCCGAGCTGCATCGACAACCGCCCGCTGCGATTCAACGAATGGGACGCGATGCGCCCGCAGACCACATTCGTCTCGGCGACGCCGGGACCGTGGGAGATGAACGAGACCGGCGGCGTCTTCTCCGAGCAGGTGATCCGCCCGACGGGGCTGATCGACCCGCCGGTCGAGATCAAGCCGGTCGAGGACCAGGTCGACGACCTCGTCCACGAGGCCAAGGAGACCGCGCGCAAGGGCTATCGGACGCTGGTCACGACGCTGACCAAGCGCATGGCCGAGGATTTGACCGAATATCTGCACGAGGCGGGCCTCAAGGTCCGGTACATGCACTCGGACGTCGAGACGCTCGAGCGGATCGAGCTGATCCGGGAGCTTCGGCTCGGTGTTTACGACGTGCTGGTCGGAATCAACCTGCTGCGCGAAGGGCTCGACATCCCCGAATGCGGGCTGGTCGCGATCCTCGACGCGGACAAGGAAGGGTTCCTGCGCTCGGAAACCTCGCTGATCCAGACCATCGGCAGGGCCGCGCGCAACGTCGAGGGGCGGGTGATCCTCTACGCGGACACGGTGACCGGCTCGATGGAACGCGCGCTCGCCGAAACCAACCGCCGCCGCGAGAAGCAGCTCGAGTATAACGCGGCGCACGGCATCACGCCGGAGAGCATCAAGCGTCAGATCCACGACCTGCTCGCCGACGTGACGCAGCGCGACGGTGTCGTCGTCGACACCGGCGACGAAGAACGGCCGCACCTCGTCGGCCATAACCTCAAGGCCTATATCGCCGATCTCGAGGAGCGCATGCGCAAGGCCGCCGCGGACCTCGAGTTCGAGGAAGCGGCGCGCCTGCGCGACGAAATCCGCCGGCTCGAGGAGGACGAGCTCGGAATCCCCGATCCGGAGCGCGTCGCGCCTCGGCCGCTCGGCCAGTCCACGGAGGGGAGGCCCGGGACGCGCAAAGGCCGGTTCGGCAAGATGTCGCGAACCCGGTTCGGCGGTCGCCGCGGCTAAGAACGCTCCAGCTCCCGCTTGAGCTTCGCCAGTTGCGCCGTCGCGCCGGCCGCGTGGGGGCCGATCCAGCGCTCGTGGATTTCATGGATGGGCAGCGGGTTGAGGTGGTTCCAGCGCTCGCGGCCCTTGCGCGCAGCGATCACCAGCTCGGCCTCTTCGAGCACGCGCAAATGCAGCATCACCGTGCAGCGGTCGAGTTCGGGAAAATGGGTGCACAAGGCGCCGGTGGTCAGCGGCTGATCCTTGAGATCGTCGAGGATCTGGCGCCGGACGGGGTGGGCGAGCGCCTTGAACACCCGATCGAACTGGTCGGTGATTGACATGTTATATTTTTATAACATAAATGCGCGTCGTTCAACCCCCAGGAGAGTCGCATGGACCTGAAATTCCGCGTCGCCGGGCGCATCGCCAAGCCGGTGCACGAAGTGTTCGAAGCAGTGGTCGATCCTCAGCAATTGTCGCAATATTTCACCACGGGCGGGGCGAAGGGCCGGCTCGAGACCGGGGCAACCGTGACCTGGGATTTCCACGATTACCCCGGCGCCTTTCCGGTCGAGGTGGTGGAGGTGGTTCCCGACGAGAAGATCGTGCTGCGCTGGGACGCGGCCGAGGGCGAACAACTTGATGCGGACGGCACGCCCGATGTCGCCAATGCCGGCTACAGGACGACCGTGACGATGAGCTTCAGGGCGCTCGACGATGGCCGTACGCTGGTCGAGATCCGTGAGGAGGGCTGGCGCGAGAACCAGGCCGCGCTCAATGCCAGCTACGGCAATTGCCAGGGCTGGTCGCAAATGCTGTGCGCGCTCAAGGCCTGGCTCGAACACGGCATCAACCTGCGCGAGGGCATGTACAAATAGCCGCCGCCGCTTCTCTCGCCCGTTCGTCGAGCCGGCACTTGCACCATGCCCGCACGGCGGCTTGGGTAGCGGGACGATGATTCGGCGGAAGGACGTTGCAATGAAATGGAAGGCGGTAACGGCGCTCGCGCTGGTGCTTGCGGCGGGCGGTGGGCCGGCGATCGCGCAGGACAAGGGCGGCGACAAGAAAGCCGAGGCCGCCGCCGAGAAGGTCGTCCCGCAGCTGCGCTCGACCCGGCTTAGCGGCACGTTCGGCGGCCAGAAGATCAATTATGTCGCGACCATCGGCGAGACCATCCTCGCGGGCGAGGACGGCACGCAGAAGGCGGCGGTCGTCACCACCTCCTACGTCAAGCAGCCGCGCGATCCGTCGCGGCCGGTCACTTTCCTGTTCAACGGCGGCCCGGGGTCAGGCTCGGTGTGGCTGCAGATGGGCGCCTTCGGGCCCAAGCGTGTGGCGATCCCATCCGACGCACGCGACGACGGCGCGCCGCCTTACCCGATCGTCGACAATCCGGATTCCTTGCTCGACGTCACCGACCTCGTGTTCATCGATCCGCCCGGGACGGGCTTCTCGCGGCTCATCGGCAAGACCGATCCCAAGGAATTCTACGGCGTCACCGCCGACGCCAAGGCGGTCGCCGAGGTGATCCGGCGCTGGCTCGGCGAAAATGGCCGCTGGAACAGCCCCAAATATCTCGGCGGCGAAAGCTACGGCACGACCCGCGCCGCCGCCGTCGTGAATCAGCTCGCCAATGCGACCTACAACGACGTCGCGTTGAACGGCGTTCTGCTGATCTCGACCGTGCTCGATTTCGGCGCAGGCGCCGACACCGAGGGCAATGAGCTGAGCTACATCACCAATCTGCCGTCGATGGCGGCAGCTGCTTTCTACCACGGCAAGGCGAGCGCGCCCTCGCTCGAGCAGTTCGTCGAGGAAGCGCGGCAGTTCGCGGTCGGCCCTTATGCATCCGCCCTACTCAAGGGGCAGGGGCTCTCTCCGGCCGAGCACGCCGCGATCCGCCGCCAGCTCGCGCGCTTCACCGGCCTTTCGGAAACCTATCTCGACCAGGCTAATTTGCGCGTGCACCCGGCTCGCTACTACAAGCAGCTCCTGCGCGATCGCGGCCTCACCATCGGCCGGCTCGACGCTCGCTACACCGGCCGCGACTATGACAATGCCGGCGAAACCGTGGATAATGACCCGAGCTTCTACGGGATCGACGCCGGCTACACGGCGGCGGTCAACCATTGGCAGCGCGACGTCCTGGGCTTCCGGACCGACCGCGAATATCAGTCGATCGCCGGGCTCGGCCGCGACTGGGACTGGCGGATCGGCGGCCGCGACGACAACGCTTACCTCAACGTCACGCCCTATCTCGGCCGGGCGCTGCGCGAAAATTCACAAATGCGCATCTTCGTCGGCCAGGGCTATTATGATTTCGCCACGCCCTTCTTCGCGGCCGAATATGCGCTGACCCGGCCGGGCATTCCGCAGGACCGGATCGTCTACGCCTATTATCATTCGGGGCACATGATGTACGTGCGCGACGAGGACCGGGTGAAGCTGAGCCGCGACATCCGCGCGTTCATCCGATCAAGATAAGAGGGGGCCGCCGCGGCGCGGCAGCCCCGTCAACGATCAGCGCAGCACGCCTCTCTCGCGCTGCCGCCACGCATAATAGAGCAAGCCGGCCGCGATAAGGATTATGACCAGCGGGATAATCTGGTGCTTGGGCCCCTCCGCCCCAGCCAATGCGGGGGCCATGGCGATCTGGTAGCCGAGGCTGAGGATCGCGCCAACCAGCGACAAAGCGAACGACCAGATGGCCCAGCGGCTCTTGGCCAGCAAAAGCACCGATCCCAGCAGACCGAGCCAAACGCCCATACCCCAGCCGATCTGGGCCCAGATAGGAAAAGCCTCGATCCAGGCTAGATAGGCATTTGGGTCGACCTCCGGCATGGCGTTTGCAAGGAAGTCGGTGTTGCGCATCCGGGCCATGAGATAGCCGTAACAACCGTAGCCGTTCCACAGCGTGGCCAGGCCCCCGACGATCCACAGATGAACGGGCGTGCGCCCCTCGGCAGTTGTCGCCATGATTTCCCCCTCCATGCCCGCATCGATGCGGGCGGTCGGATGAGGCCCCGAAAAAGCGTCGGCCGTCAAGACGAGGGCGCCGTAGTCCCTCAGCTGGCGCTGATGTCCTGCTTGAGCAATTTGCCGAGCGCCTTCGCCAGGCTGCCGAGCTCATAGGGCTTCTGCAGCACCGGGAAGCCGTGCTCACCGCCGACCTGCTCGCTGTAGCCGGTGGTCAGCAGGATCGGCAGCTCGGGATAACGGTCGCGGACCTTGCGCGCGAGCTCGATGCCGCTGATCCCGCCGGGCATGATCACGTCGCAAAAGACGAGTTGCGGCTTCTCGCCCGATGTGAGCTGCTCGAGCGCTTCCTTCGCGCTGTGCGTTACCTGGCATTCGAACCCCAGCTCGCTCAGCATTCCCGCCGCCAGCTCGGCCACCAGCAGGTCGTCCTCGACGACCAGGATCGTGCCGCGGCTGCCGGCTACGCCCGGCCTGGGCTTCGAAGTCATCCCGCCGCGGCTGGCCGGCAGATAGAGCGTGAATGTCGCACCTTCGCCGGGCTTCGATTCGACCGTGACGGTGCCGCCGATCTGCTTGGCGAAGCCGAACACCTGGCTAAGACCCAATCCTGTGCCCTCGCCGAAGCTCTTGGTCGTGAAGAAGGGCTCGAACACGCGCTCCATCACTTCGGGCGTCATCCCGGCGCCGGTGTCCGACACGCGCAGGGCAACTACTTCGCCCCTGACCCCCTCGACCGACTCCTCGAGCACCTCGTTGTGGGCGCTGATCTTGAGCGTGCCGCCGTCCTTCATCGCGTCGCGCGCGTTGAAGGCGAGGTTGAGGATTGCGAGCTCGAGCGCTCCGGCGTCGGCATCGATCGGCCACAGCTGGTCGGAAATTTCCGTCACGACCTCGACATTGCTCTTCAGCGACGGGCGGATCAGCGTCGTCATGTCGCCAAGGAAGCTTCGAAGGTCGATCTGGCGCATTTCGAGCGGCTGCGCGCGGGCGAAGGCCAGCAATTGCTTGGTCAGCGACGCGCCGCGCTGCGCCGAATTGCGCACGCCGTCGAGCATGCGTCGAAGCTTGTCGGGATTGTCCATGTTGCGCAGAGCGAGGTCGCACGCGCCCAGGATCGCAGTCAGTAGATTGTTGAAGTCGTGGGCAAGCCCGCCGGTGAGCTGGCCAAGCGCCTCCATTTTCTGCGATCGGAACATTTGCTCGCGCGACTGCTCGATCCGCTGCTGCGCCTCACGTTTCTCGGTCATGTCGCGGGTGATCTTGGCAAAACCGATCAGCTCGCCGTCATCGTCCTTGATCGCATCGATCACCACGCTCGCCCAGAAGCGCGTGCCGTCCTTGCGTACGCGCCACCCTTCGGCTTCGTAGCGGCCCGTCTCGCGCGCCGTTTCGAGCGCCTTTTTGGGAACGCCCGCGTCAAAGTCCTCGGCGGTGTAAAAGCGGCTGAAATGCTCGCCGATAATCTCCTCGGGCGAATAGCCTTTGATTCGCTCCGCACCGAGGTTCCAGTTGGTCACCCGTCCTTGCGGATCGAGCATGTAGATGGCGTAATCGGTGACGCCCTGGACAAGGATCCGGAAGCGCCGCTCGGCCTCGAGCAGCGCGTGCTGCGCCTCGCGCTTGTCGGTCATGTCCCGCGTGATTTTGGCGAAGCCGACGAGCTCGCCCTTGTCGTTCTGGATGCGGTCGACAACGACGTTCGCCCAAAATCGCGTGCCGTCCTTGCGAACGCGCCATCCCTCGCCTTCGAACTTGCCTTCCCGCCGTGCGGTTTCCAGGACTTTCTTCGGCACTCCGGCCTTGCGGTCTTCTTCAGTGTAGAACGTTGAGAAATGCTCGCCGATGATCTCGTCCGGCTTGAAGCCCTTGATCCGCTCGGCGCCGGGGTTCCAGCTCGTGACATGGCCCTTTGGGTCGAGCATGTAGATCGCATAGTCGACGATCGCTTCCAGCAGCAGCTGGAACGGGTTCTCGATCTTCTGCGCCGTCACTTTTTCCAGAGCCCCCGCCAATCCACCCGCTCCTTCAGAGCTCGCGCACATCGTCCCGCACGAAACCTATAACCCGTCAACGCGTGCGCGGTTGCAGCCGGCTTAACGGCAGCTCCAGGGTGCTTCGGCGAAACCGGGCTCAGCGCCGGCGCTCGGCCGCCAGGCGGCTCATCAGGATCGCGGCGCGCTTGGCCTGGGTGAAGATCGACGGAATGTCGACCGCTTCGTTGGGCGTGTGATCGCCCGAGCTTGCCGCGCCGAGCCCGACCAGCCCGTCGACATCGGCGGCGACGAAGCTGATGTCGCCGGCGCCCCTCATCCCGGGGTCGAGCTCTGGCATCTCGGCGAGGCCGAGATCGCGGTTGACGCCGTTGAGGCGCGCTAGCAGCGCGCGGTTGCCGTCCGTCGGCGGCATCGGCGGGTAGTGATCCGGATCGAACGCGATCTCGGCGGTCGCCCCCTCGACCGGCTGCGCGACAATCGCGCGCATTTTGGCCTGCGCCCGTTCGAGCTGCTCGCCGCTGAGCGCCCTCGCCCGCGGCGACCTTCGGGCGCTCAGCGGCGATGATGTTGGTCTTGCCGGTCGCCTGCAGCCGGATGCGCGAGGAATCGAGCGCAGCGCTTTCGCCGCCGCCGGCGAGGCCGACGTTGAACGTCAGCCGCTCCTCGGGAAGCTCGCGCCGGAACTGGTCGAGGATCCGCGCCATCTCGTAGATCGCGCCATAGCCGATGTTGGGCCGCCCAACGCCGCTCGAATGCGCGCTTCGGCCGGTTACGGTCAGCGTCCAGCTGCCGACGCTGCGCCGCGCGATTGAGCCCATGTCGGCGCCGCTGACCCGGGCGAGCCCCTCGAAGTCGAGCGCGGCGTCCGCCTTGCGGCCCTCGGCGATCAGGTCCCGGCGGGAGATTGCGGTCGGCCGCCCCGCTTCTTCCTCATCCCCGGTCAGGAACACGGTGATGTTGGCGCCGCGCAGCGTGCCGGCGGCGTGCATCGCGCGCAGCGCGGCGATCATCACCGCCATTCCGCCCTTATTGTCGCCGGCGCCGGGTCCGCGGCCGAGATCGCCTTCGCGGGTCCAGCGCTGGAACGGCGAATCCGGCTCGAACACTGTGTCGAGATGACCGATCAGGAGCAGCCGCTTGAGACCGCGGCGGCCGTTGTGCCGGGCGACGATGTGGCCCGCACGCCCGACCGCCGACATATCGATCCATTCGACCTTGAAGCCTAAAGGTTCGAGCTCGGTACGAAGCATTTGCCCGACCGCGGCCACGCCGGCGCGATTGTGGGTGCCGCTGTTCTGATTGACCCAGGTCTCGAGCATGGCGAGCGTTCGCCCCTGCTCGCGGTCGACCGTTCCGATCATCGCCTGTTCGGCGGCTGAAGGGGCGGCGGGCGAAGGACTGGCGAAGGCGAGCGTTACGGCGGCGAGAGCGGTCAGGAATCGCATCATCGGCCCAGCCTAGCGTCCGGCGCGCGACCAGTCACGCACGGTTCCGGAACAATCAACTTTCCTACACATAACCGTTTTGGTTATCCCTACTGCGACTCGAAGGGAGGCTGCGATGACCGGGACTGGAGTGGACGCGCTGATCGACGCGGTGCTGGAGCGCGAGGGCGGATATGTGAACCATCCGGCGGACAAGGGCGGCCCGACGCGGTTCGGGGTGACCGAGGCTGTAGCGCGCGCCAACGGTTACCGCGGCGCGATGCGCAGCCTGCCGCGCGAAGAAGCCGCGGCCATCTACAAGCGCCTCTACTGGCTTCGCCCCCGGCTCGACGAGGTCGCCAAGCGGAGCGCGCGCGTCGCCGCCGAGCTGTTCGACACCGGCGTCAACATGGGTCCCGCCGTGGCTGTGACCTTTCTCCAGCGCGCGCTCTCGGCGCTCAACCGCAATGCGAAGGATTATCCCGACCTCACCCCCGACGGGCGCATTGGCGCCAAGACCATCGCGGCGCTCGACGCATTCCTGAAGCTCCGCGGCAAAGGCGGGGAGACGGTCCTGCTCCGCGCGCTGGATGCGCTCCAGGGCGAGCGCTACGTGCGGCTGGCCGAGCGCCGGCCAGCCAATGAGGCATTTCTCTACGGATGGCTAGCGAACCGAATTGGCGAACTGTGACCTCGCGTTGTCACTACGAACATTCGCGAACATTCGAGGGAGATTAGATATGGGTACGCTCCCGCCGCCCGGAACCTTCGCCGAAGGTCAGCGGCTGGTCTACGGCCTGCTCGCGGCGGCGGCGGGCATGTTCTGCGGGCTGTGCGCGGTCGGCATGGTCGCCCTGCTGATGTGGGGCGGGTGGAGCGATGCCGAGGAACACAGCATCGTCCTGATCTTCGGCTGGTCGCTGGGAGGATTCATCCTTGCGATGGTCGCTGTGATCGTCGGCCTGCTCGCCGGCGGCCCGGTCGGCCGTTTCAAGGTCGCCGCCAGCCGCCAGGGCGCCACCATCGAGGCCGAGGCACCGGCCGCACCCGCTCCCCGGCGGCGCGCCGCCAAGCGCTGATCCGGGCGCTCATCTTGCAAGCGTCCGCGCACTGTCCCACTTCACCCGCATGGAACAATGGCACGGAACGACCATCCTCGGGGTCAAGAAGGGCGGCAGGACCGTCATTGCCGGCGACGGCCAGGTCAGCATGGGCAATGTGGTGATGAAGCCCAATGCGAAGAAGGTCCGCCGCATCGGCGAAAAAGGCGACGTGATCGGCGGCTTTGCCGGAGCGACTGCCGATGCTTTCACCTTGTTCGAGCGGCTGGAGCGCAAGCTCGAGCAATATAATGGCCAGCTGATGCGGGCCTCCGTGGAGCTCGCCAAGGACTGGCGCACCGACAAATATTTGCGCAACCTCGAGGCGCTGATGATCGTCGCCGACAAGGACGTGATGCTGATCCTGACCGGAAACGGCGACGTGCTCGAGCCGGAGGGCGGGATCGCCGCGATCGGTTCCGGCGGCAATTACGCGCTCGCCGCCGCCCGCGCGCTCGCTGATTATGAGCAGGATCCGGAGGTTCTCGCGCGCCGCGCCATGCAGATCGCCGCCGAAGTGTGCGTGTTCACCAACGACCGCCTGACGGTGGAGACGGTTGAAGGCTGACGCGGCGCGCGGCTAAGCCGCCGCCATGTTCGTAAATCGCCGCGGATTCGTCGCTGCGGGATCGGCCGCTTTCCTGTCAGCCTGCGCGACCTTGCCGCGGCGCGAGGCCTGCTCGCCGCTGCCGCCCGTCCTGGTCGATCCCGCGCGGATCGTCCGCAGCTACGGCTGCCTACGGCCGTACCGCGCGAGCGGCTTCGTCGTCCGCCGCGAGCAGATCGGCGACAAGGTGCTGGTTCACAATTACGGCCATGGCGGCGCCGGGATCACCTTGAGCTGGGGCAGCTCGGCGCTGGCCGCCCGGCTTGGCTTGCACGGGCACGCCGGCCCGGTCGCGGTGATCGGTTCGGGTGTCATGGGACTAGCCACGGCGCGTCTGGTGCAGGAGGCCGGTCTGCCCGTGACCATCTACACTGCGGACTTGCCGCCCAACACCACGTCCAACCTCGCCGGCGGGCAATGGGGCCCGACCGGCCATTACCGGGAGTCCGCGGTGACTCCGGAATGGCGCGCGCAATATAGCGAAGCACTGGCAATCAGCTGGCGCCGCTTTTCCGCCCTCGATGCGGACCGCTACGGGATTCGCTGGCTTCCGACCTATACCGAAGCGGACCGGGTCGGACCGCCGGGACTCGAGCCATATTATCCGGATTCGCGTCGGCTTGGCGGCGGCGACCACCCGTTCCCGATGGCTGACCTTGCCGTCTACCGGACGATGTACGTCGAGACGGGGCGCTACATGACGCGGCTCCTGGAGGACTTTCTCAGCGCTGGCGGGAAGGTCCGGCAGCGCCGCTTCGCCAACGCCGCTGAAATGTCTGACCTGTCCGAGCGGCTGCTGTTCAATTGTAGCGGTCTCGGCGCCCGTGACCTGTTCGGCGACGCCGAGCTCATTCCCGTGCGCGGCCAGATCGCCGTCCTCCCGCCGCAGCCCGAAGTGCAATATGCCTACACGCTGCCCGGCGGGTACATGTTTCCGCGGGGCGACGGCATCATCCTCGGCGGCACGTTCGAGCGCGGCGTCTGGGACACTTCGCCGGACCCGACGGAGATCGCCGGCATTCTCGACTCGCACCGCCGGCTTTTCGCGGGCCTGCGCTGCGCGGCTTGAAGTGGCTGGTGGCCCCTCCAATCTAGCGTCGCGATGAACTACCATGCACCGATCAGCGAGGGCGGAGGGTCCGAATTGCTCAAGGACAAGCTCACCCCGAAAGCGATCGTCGCCGCGCTCGACGAGCACATCATCGGCCAAAGCGACGCCAAGAAAGCCGTCGCCGTTGCGCTGCGCAACCGCTGGCGCCGGCAGCAACTGTCGCCGGAACTCCGCGACGAGGTGACGCCAAAGAACATCCTGATGATTGGCCCGACGGGCTGCGGCAAGACCGAGATCAGCCGGCGGCTGGCCAAGCTCGCGGACGCGCCCTTCGTCAAGGTCGAGGCGACCAAGTTCACCGAGGTCGGCTATGTCGGCCGCGACGTCGAGCAGATCGCCCGCGACCTCGTCGAGGAAGCGGTTCGGCTGGAACGGGAGCGGCGCCGCGCGAAGGTGCGCGCCGCGGCCGAGGAAGCGGCGATGGAACGCCTGCTCGACGCGCTGACTGGCAAGGGCTCGAGCGAAGCGACCAGGCAGAGCTTCCGGGAGCGATTCGCCGACGGCAGCCTCGATAAGGCCGAAGTCGAGATCGAGGTCGATGAAGCGCCTGCAATGCCGTTCGAAATCCCCGGCATGGGCGCGCAGGTGTTCGACCTCAAATCGATGATGGGCAAGCTCGCCGGCCAGGCACCGCGCGCGCGGCGCAAGCTCAAGGTGCCCGACGCCTTCGCGCGCCTCACCGAGGAGGAAGCCGACAAGCGCCTCGACCCCGAAGACGTCAACCGTGCGGCGCTCGCCGACGCGGAGGCGAACGGAATCGTCTTCCTCGACGAGATCGACAAGATCGCGGTTTCGGACGTTCGCGGGGGCTCGGTCAGTCGCGAGGGCGTGCAGCGCGACCTGCTGCCGCTGATCGAGGGCACGACGGTCGCGACCAAATATGGTCCGCTCAAGACCGACCACATCCTGTTCATCGCCTCCGGCGCCTTCCACATCGCCAAGCCCGCCGACCTCTTGCCCGAGCTCCAGGGTCGGCTGCCGATCCGGGTCGAGCTGAAGGCGCTGACGCAGGAGGATTTCGTTCGCATCCTGTCCCAGACCCGGGCCAGCCTGACCGAGCAATATCAGGCGCTGCTCGGCACCGAAGGCGTGCGCATCGATTTCGCCGACGACGGCATCGACGCGCTCGCGCGCATTGCCGCCGAGGTCAACGAAGCGGTCGAGAATATCGGCGCACGCCGGCTGCAGACGGTGATGGAGAAATTGCTCGAGGATGTCAGCTTCGAGGCCGAGGAGCGGCGCGGCGAGACGTTGGTGGTCGATGGCGCCTTCGTCGAGAAGCAGCTTTCGGGAATTGCCAAGAACGCCGACCTCAGCCGCTACGTTCTCTGATCACTGGTCCGGCGGTACCGCCAGACCAGCCCGCTAACGAACGGCGGCCACAGGCTGGTCTTCACTCCGGCGATCCTCAGCCATTTCGCGGCCCATGTGTTGCAGGTCTTGAGCGCGCTATGCTTGCCGGGCGCGCGGTAGAAGGCGTCGCAGCAGCCGTAGCCCGGATGATCGATGCGTTGCGGCCGGCCGCTCGGATCGAGGGCAAAGTCGGCGCGGATCGCTGCCCACAGCCGGCGATACTCCTCGGGGCGCAAGCGGACTTCGCGCGCGGCGTAGGCGGGGTTGGCGACATATTCGACATGCATCACCTGCCGGCCCCCCGTCAGCGCCGACCAGATCGTCCGCGGCGTGATGTCCCACCAGGTGGGCGTATTGAGATAGACCCGTTCCTCGCCCGCCCCGAAAGCGATCCAACCCGCGCTCGGGTCCGCTGCTGCGAAGTGGCGCCTGGGGAAGAGCGGCGCCCAATCGAGCCCGTGCGCGCTCACCGGCATGATGATGTCGGCGTGGATTCCATTGTCGGCGATATAGATGGTCGTGCCCTGCTCGGCCTCGGTCCAGCCGGAGTTGACCGGGATGAGAGAGCCCAGCAGCGCCGCGGCGAGATAGAGCGCTGGAAGTGCCAGGATGGCGGAGAGGATTCGGCCGACCGACTTGCCCGCTCTGCCTTTTCGCCGTCTGCGCGTCACCCGGCCTCCCGCTGCACCTTGCCTATCATGTTAGGCCTGCCTAGATGCCCGGGCCAGTCGGGGCGTAGCGCAGCCTGGTAGCGCATCACACTGGGGGTGTGGAGGTCGCTGGTTCGAATCCAGTCGCCCCGACCATCATCGGCATAGACTGTCCGGCGGACAGTCCTCATGCCGATGATCATCTCTTCCGTCGGAAAGACTCACGAACCGCATGTCCACCGAACAACCGATCCTGATGAGCATGGTCCAGGCCGCACCGGCCGGGGAAAGCTCGGGCACCGCGCAGCTGCTCGTCGGCATCCTGCCCTGGGTGCTGATCTTCCTGATCTTCTATCTGTTGATGATCCGCCCGCAGCAGCGCCGCGTGAAGGAACATCAGGCCGCGCTGGCCGCGATCAAGAAAGGCGATGAGGTCGTCACGGGCGGCGGCATCCGCGGCCGCGTCACTAAGGTCAATGACGAGGAAGCGGAGGTCGAGATCGCGCAGGGCGTCAAGGTGCGCATCGTCAAGTCGACCATCAGCCACGTAGTTTCGCCGAAGTCCAAGCCGGCGAACGACCGGGGCTGACGAATGCTCGAATTTCCGCGCTGGAAGATCTGGTCGATCACGCTCATCGTCGCGGTCGGCATCCTCATGTCGATCCCGAGCCTGATCGCGGGGTCACGCGCGGCTGACTTCTGGCCAAGCTGGCTCCCGCAATACCGGATCAACCTCGGCCTCGATCTGGCCGGCGGCAGCCATCTGCTGCTCGAGGCCGACCAGCGCGATGCGCAGAAGCAGCGCATCCAGGCGATGGAAGACGCGGTTTCGACCGAGCTTCGCCGGGACCCGCGAATCGATATTGGCGATATTTCGACGGCGGGGGATCGCCTGTCGTTCATGGTCCGCGATCCGACGCAGGTCGATGCCGCCGTCGACCGCATGCGCAAGTTGACCCAGCCGATTGGCCTCACCGGCAACCGCGACTGGGACGTCCAGGTGGTCGATTCGACCCGGCTCGTGCTCACCCCGACCGCAAGTGGCTCGGTGCAGGCCCTGAAAGACGCGATGAGCGTCGCCCGGGACGTGGTCCGGCGCCGCATCGACCCGGGCGGAACCAAGGAGATCACAGTCGTCACACAGGGCGACAACCGCATTCTCGTGCAGGTGCCGGGCGTCGAGGATCCCGAAGCGCTGAAGAAGCTGATCGGCCAGACCGCGCGCCTCGAGTTCAAGCTGGTCGACCTGTCGGCCAACCCCGAGGCGGTTCAGCAGGGGCGCGCGCCGCCCGGCAGCCAGGTGCTGCCGATGGCCGACGGCAGCGGCTTCATCGCCGTCAAGCGACGGGTGATGGTTTCGGGGGACCAGCTGACCGACGCCAAGCAGAGCTTCGACCAGGACGGCCGTCCTGTCGTCAGCATCCGCTTCAACACTGCAGGCGCCCGGCGCTTCGGCCGGGTGACCCAGGAGAACGTCAACAAGCCGTTTGCAATCATCCTCGACGACAAGGTGCTGTCGGCGCCCAACATCAACGAGCCGATCCTTGGCGGCCAGGCCCAAATCAGCGGCAATTTCACGGTCGAGACGGCGAACGAGCTGGCGATCAGCCTCGCCTCGGGCAAGTTGCCGGTAAAGCTCAACGTCATCGAGGAGCGGACGGTCGGTCCCGACCTCGGCAAGGATTCGATTGAGAAGGGTGCGATTGCCGCCATTGTCGCGACGCTGGCGGTAATTGTATTCATGATCGCGACCTACGGGCGCTTCGGCGTCTATGCGAACCTCGCGCTGATCGCCAATGGCTTCCTGATCCTCGGCATCATGGCGATGTTCAACGCCACCTTGACCTTGCCAGGCATTGCCGGGTTCATCCTCACCATCGGCGCCGCCGTCGATGCGAATGTCCTGGTCAACGAGCGCATTCGGGAGGAGCTTCGCCGCGGCCGCAAGGTCATCGATGCCGTCGACACCGGCTACCGCGAGGCGATGCGCGCGATCATCGACGCCAACGTCACGCACGTCATTTCCGCCGGGATCATGGCCTATTTCGGCTCGGGGCCCGTGCGCGGCTTTGCGGTCGTTCTGCTGATCGGCGTTGTGACCTCGGTCTTCACCGCCGTCTATTTCACGCGGATGCTGGTCGTCCTCTGGATCCGCCGGACGCGCCCCCGCGCGCTGCCCCTGTGAGGTACTAGCGAATGAAACTTCTCAAGCTGGTCCCGGACCACACCAACATCGACTTCATGCGGTGGCGCAACATCGCGCTCGTCCTGTCGACGATCGCGACCATCGCCTCGCTGGTCTTCACGGTCTATCGCGGCCTCAATCTCGGCGTTGATTTCGTCGGCGGGCAGCTCATCCGCGCCACATTCGAGGAAGCCGTCGACGTCGAACGGCTGCGCCGCGACGTGGGGCGCCTCAATCTCGGTGAAGCCAATAT
>DATLGK010000070.1:0-27872 GCA_035540475.1 Sphingomicrobium sp. | reverse complement strand
CGATTGCCCTACCGGAATTGCGTCCCTAGCGGAACTCGATCACCGCATCGCGCCGCAGGTCGCGAAGATAGCGCCTCGCCCTCTGGTTGACCCGCTCCTCGTTGAGCTGATTGAACACCTCGTCGAAGCTCGGGGCGCTCGGGTCGACCTCGTCGCGTCCGCAGATCACGAGTACGCGCACCCCTTCATCGAGCGAGCCGAACGGAGGGGTCGCCTGGCCGACCTGCATTGGCAGCATCATCTGCTGAAGCGAGGTCGGCAGGTCGCGCAGCTTCACCTGGTCGCTCTGGACGACTTCGCCGCGGAACTCCGCGGCGATTTTCTCCGCGCCGCCGCAGCCGCCGATGTTGCGCGCCGCCGCGGCGAAACGTGCGACGATAGGTTCGGCGGCCTGCCGGCTGGTGCCCTGCGGGAAGCTGATCGAAACCTGCTTGAGGCTGAGCACGGCGTCGCGCGGATCCGGGGTGAGGACCTTGCGCGTATCCTGTACGGCAATGATCGAGATGCCGCCCGGAACGGCAATCGGCTGGCTGACGGTGCCGGGCACCATGCCACGCAAGGCGACGGCAATCGGTGCCGGAAGCTGTTCCGGCCGGACCCAGCCGAGATCGCCGCCGACCGCGGCCGTGGACGCTTCGGAATATTGGCGGGCATAGCCTGCGAACGACGCGCCGTTGCGCAGCTGGGCGAGGATGCGGTTGGCGTTATCGAGAGCCTGGGTTTGCGTAGCGGGCGTCGCTGACAGGAAGATTTCGCCGACGCGATACTCTTCCTTGCCTTTCGCCGCGTTCAGCCGGTCGAGCACGGCCTTCACTTCCTCGTCGCCGACGCTGACGGTGCTTTCGATTTTCGCCCGTTGCAGCCGCTGCCACGCCATCTCGCCCTCGATCTGCCGCCGCAGCGACTTGATCGAGCTGTGGTTCGCCTCGAGATAGGCGGCGAGCTGCTCGGGCGTCCGCTGCACATTGGCGGCGACGCGCGCAACGGTCTTGTCGATGTCGGCCGGGCGGATGTTGATCTTTTCTGCCCTGGCTGCCTGGATCTGGAGCGTCTCGTCGATCAGGTTGCGAAGCACCTGCTGACGCAGCCGGTCGACTTCGTCGGCCGGGATGTTGCCCTCGTTGGCGATCACCAGAAGCGCGAGCCGCTGGTCGATGTCGGTCTGGGTGATGACGTCGCCGTTGACGATTGCCGTCGCCTTGACGACCGCAGGCATCGCCTGCCCGAAGATCTGCGGGTTTTGGGGGAGACGCAGCGACTGGGTCGAATTGACTTGCTGGTCCTGTGCGATGGCTGCGGAGGCGGCAGCAAGCAGGATGGCCGTGCCGGCCGCGAGGACACGCGTAGACTTCACTCGAATAGCTCCTGCCACGATCAAATTTTCCTTGGTTCCCAGCTCTCTGTCGACTGTTGTCGTTTATCGAGGCCCGCTGAACGCAGGCTTAGCGCCCCAGTCCCTTCAAAGCCAGATGAATGGCAAATGTCGTGCCTTTGCGGAAAGCACCGATCCGCTCATAGTCGCGGCGCCACGTCACGCCAAGCTGCAGGCATTCGTCCTCATATTCGATGCCGAGCCGGTTACGAACCGGCCGCCATCCATCGGCAAGCGACAGTGGGTCTTCCCGCTTGTCGGTGAGATCGATCACCGTGGCTCCGAAGATCGACCAGTAGCGGCGGAACAGGAGCCGGGCCGCGAAGCGCAGCTCCTCCTTGTCGCGCAGGTCCTCGATCGCCGGGTCGATGTCGCGGTTGAGCTTGAGATAGCCGAGCTGGACATAGGTCTGGTTCGTTCCGACGGTGAGGTCGACCTCGTTCCGGCGTACGGCGAAATTGTCCTTGTCGATGCGGAAACGCTGGGTGACGTCGATCAGCCGGCCATAACGGATACGGGTCCGGCCGACGACGTCCGACAGGCGCGCGTTGAGGCCGGTCCCTTCGGGGAATATGTTGAGCCGGCGCGACACGCGGTAGCTCTGGCCGACGGTGCTGACGATGCTGAGCTTCGGGCGGGTGAACGACCAGTCGACGCCGTAGGTGATGCGCGACCCGTCTTCCCAGCGGTCATACCCGGGGAAGCGGTTGAGCGCGAACAGGTTGCTGTCCTCGAGGTCGACCGAGCGGGAATCCTCATTGGGGATGTCCAGATTCGGCGTCGGCGGGGACAG
The DNA here is from genome assembly GCA_035540475.1 of Sphingomicrobium sp. Classification (GTDB taxonomy): domain Bacteria; phylum Pseudomonadota; class Alphaproteobacteria; order Sphingomonadales; family Sphingomonadaceae; genus Sphingomicrobium. Next base: position 25,707 of record DATLGK010000070.1, on the reverse strand, counting down.
CACGACCTGCATCCGCGGCGTCAGCTGCTGCGTCCCGCCCAGCAGCACTCCGATCAAGGGCCATTGAACGTCCGCGGCGAGCGCTCCGATGCCGCGTCCGTGCCAGCCGTCGGTTCCACGGTAGATCGCCTGCTCGGTCTTTTCGGCTTCGTCGGTGTGGTAGACGTCGCCGCGGCCGTATGCCGTCAGGGTCAGCGCCTGCCCCCAGGGCGTGATCCGGCGAAGGTCCCAGCGCGCGCTGGCGAACGCCCGCTGCGTATCCTGCCCATCGATCCTGAGGATGGCGAGGCTGTTGCCTTGCAGCTCCACCGTTCCGCCCGCGACGTCGTCCATTCGAAAGCGGGCATCGATCGCTGGCAAGGCGATCGGCATCCGTTCCTGGCGGTCGTCGACGCGCAGTCCCTGGACCGCCCAGCCGGCGATGGAGATGTAGCTGTTGGGCAGGATTCGCTCGGCGTTGACGACGTTGCGCAGCCGATCATCGCTGGTGATGTCGTAGCGCCGCGTCACGGTCTTGTCGGTAGCGGCACGAAGCGACGTGGTGATGCTCCACGCGGGGTTGAGCTGCCATTTGCCATTGGCCGAAAAATAGCCGCGGATCCCCTCGCGCCGCGGGCCGGTGGCGGCGGGGTCGATCCGATCGACCTTGCCGTAGGTGACGAAGCCGCCGATCTGATAGGCGCCGACGCGGTTGAGTTCGCGATAGCGCGCGCTGAGCGCCGGCAGGACCCCGGTATAAGCGTGCGGAGTCACGGTGAGGTCGCGGTTAGGCGCGAGCTGCCAATGATAAGGGACGGCGATTTCCAGCCCATTGCGGCTCGAGAGGCTGAAATCGGGAACCAGGACGCCGGTCGCGCCACCCTCGCCGCGGCTGATGTTGAAGATCGGCAGCAACGGAAGATTGACCCCGAACAGCTGGAGGCGGCCGCCTTCGAAGCGAATTCGGTCGCTTCTCGGGTCGGCGATCACGCGCGCTGCCGTGATCGACCAGCTCGGCCGCTTGGGACAGCCGGTCTCGCTGGTCACGGGGCAGGGGGAGTAGACCGCATTGTCGAGCGTCGTGATCCCGTTGACCCGGGAAGCGCGCGAAGCGGCGATGCGCGCACCATTATCGAGCGTGACCAGCAGGTCGCTGATCGTTCCGTCGCGCAGGGTGTCCGTGAGCTCGACCCGATCGCCGACCAGGCGGTCGCCCTCGGGCGTCAGGAGGACGACGTTGCCGCGGGCGACAACCTCGCCCGTGTTGCGGTCCCAAACGACCTCGTCAGCGGCGAGATAATTGCCGTCCCGGTCCATCCGCACCGCGCCGGTCGCTCGGACGACGTCGGCGTCGCTGTCATAGGTGACGGCGTCGGCGCTGAACTCGATAATCTCACTTTGCCGATCGGCCGCCGGCGGGCCGGGCTGCGCCTGGCTCACCCCGGGGATGGCGAGCAGAAGCGGCAGCGCTGAGCAACATAAGAATTTCGTTCGCAAACGCCGCAGTCCCGCCGCCCAAGCCTACTTTAGGGCGGTCTATCGCACCTCAGGCGCGCCGCGACAATCCGGGAGGAGCGGCGGTTTTGCCAAGGCCCTGCTTGCATCCTAAAGGGTAGCCGAACTTTCGTTTTCGAGGATTTCACCGATGCAAATTCGTTTCGCCGACGCCCGGCCGAAGGGGGATTTTGCGCTCGTTTTGCCGGTCGCGGGCAAGGACCGCTCGGCGCTCGAGGCGCTTGGACCAGCCGAAGCCGGTGTGAAGGCGGGGCTCGACCGGCAGCGTTTCGATGGCGAGGAAGCGAGCGCGGCCGAGCACTTTTTCGACGAAGGCGGCGAAGTCCGCCGCCTGCTGGTGGTCGGCACCGGCGGCGGATCGGCACCTGGGGATGCCGCGGAAAAGCTCGGATCGACCGTTGCCGCGCGCCTGCAGACCTCCGGCGAGAAACGGGCGGTGATCGATCTTAGCGGACGTGGCTACGATGCCGACGCGGCGGCCAGGGTTGGCCTCGGCGCCGCGCTTCGCTCCTGGCGCCACGACCGCTACCGCACCAAGCTCAAGGACAAGCACAAGCCGACCCTGGAAGAGGTGGTGATCGTCGGCGCCGGCGCTGCTGCTGCGAAGCGCTACGAGCAGCGCTGGGCGCCGATCGTTGCCGGCGTCTCGCTGACCCGCGAGCTGGTGACAGAGCCGGCCAACGTCATTTATCCCGAGACCTTCGTCGAGCACGTGCGCGCCTCGATCGAGGGCAGCGGGCTCGAGATCGATGTGCTCGATCGAGCGGCGATGGAAAAGCTCGGCATGGGCGCGCTTCTGGGGGTGGCTCAGGGTTCGATCCGCGAGGCGCGGCTGCTGATCCTGAGATGGAATGGCGGGGCGAAGGGCGTCAAGCCGACCGCCTTCGTCGGCAAGGGCGTCACGTTCGATACTGGCGGTATCTCGATCAAGCCCGCCGCGGGCATGGAAGCGATGAAGTGGGACATGGGCGGCGCCGGCGCCGTCGTCGGCGCGATGAAGGCGCTCGCGCTGCGCAAAGCGAAGGCCAATCTCGTCGGGATCTGCGGTCTCGTCGAGAACATGCCGTCCGGCTCGGCTCAGCGGCCCGGCGACGTCGTGACCACCATGTCGGGCCAGACCGTGGAAGTCATCAACACCGACGCCGAGGGACGCCTGGTCCTCGGCGATGCGATTACCTACGTCCAGAAGAACTACCAGCCCGGGACCATTATCGACCTGGCGACGCTGACCGGGGCAATTCTCGTCAGCCTCGGCCACGAATGGGCCGGCCTGTTCGCCAATGACGAGGGCCTGGCGGGCAAATTGCTCAAGGCGGCAGAAGCCTCAGGCGACAAATTGTGGCGCATGCCGCTTGCGGAATCGTTCGACCGGCTGATCGACTCGCCGATCGCCGACATGAAGAATGTCGGACCGCGCGAGGGGGGATCGATTACCGCCGCCCAGTTCATCCAGCGCTTCGTCGATAAAGGCGTCAAATGGGCGCACATAGACATGGCCGGGAAAGCCTGGTCGGACAAAGCGACGACAAGCTGCGACAAGGGCGCGACCGGGTTCGGGGTCCGCTTGCTCGACCAATATGTCGAGGACGTGGTCGAGGCCTGAGCGGCCCGGTGATGCTTGTCGATTTCTACCAGCTCGGTGAGACGCCGCCGGAACAGGTGATCGCCTCGCTCGCCGAAAAAGTCCTCGCGGGCGACGGGCGTCTTCTGATCATCGCCGAGGATGAAAGCCATCTCGCCCGGCTTGACCGAATGCTGTGGGACCAGGGACCGACGAGCTTCCTGCCGCACGGCCTGGCCGGCGGGCTCGACGATTCGCGCCAGCCGATCCTGCTTTCGACAAGCGCCGACGCGCCCAACGGCGCGCGCAACCTGCTGATTGCCGACGGAATTTGGCGCGATGCCGCGCTCGGTTACGAACGCTGCCTCTATCTGTTCGACCAAGCGACTCTGCAAGGGGCGCGCACGGCCTGGAAGCAGCTCGGGGACATAGATGAGGTCGAGCGTCGCTACTGGGCGCAGGAAGCCGGTAAGTGGGTCAAGAAGGCCTGACTCTTGCCGTTCGCGCGTGGCACCGCTAGGCGGCGCGCAAATCCCGCCAACCCAAGCACAGGAGACCGCCCGGTCATGGCCGTGACGCGCACCTTTTCGATCATCAAGCCCGACGCAACCCGTCGCAACCTCACCGGAGCAATCACCAAGATGCTCGAGGAAGCGGGCCTGCGCGTCGTCGCCTCCAAGCGCATCCGAATGACCCGCGAGCAGGCCGAGGGATTCTATGCCGTCCACAAGGAGCGGCCCTTCTTCAACGATTTGTGCACCTTCATGACTTCCGGTCCGGTCGTCGTTCAGGTGCTCGAGGGTGAAGATGCCGTGAAGCGCAACCGCGACGTGATGGGCGCGACCAACCCCGCCGACGCCGCCGAGGGAACGATCCGCAAGAGCTTTGCCGAATCGATCGAGGCCAACTCGGTCCACGGTTCGGACAGCGACGAGAACGCCAGGATCGAGATCGACTATTTCTTCAAGCCTGAAGAAATCGTCGGCTGAGCTAATCCGCAGTGCCGCTGCGGCGGTACGTCCACCGCGAAAGCCTGCTTCCGTCGGCAGCCGAGACTTCGGCCGTCAGGCCTTCGGCCGTTCGCGCATAGCGGATCCGCTGCGGATAATCGTGGGCGGGATTGGCGAAAGTCACGGAAGCTGCGTCGACTGCGGTCGCCTTGAACCCAACGGCAGGCGCCCCGCCGGGGGATGCGAAGAAGGTTAGCGTCCCGTCAGCCGAACGCTCGATCCGCATCCATTCCCAGTTGCTGACCTTGTCGCCATGGCCGGCGCGGCCGGAGCCGATCATCAGTCCGCCGCGGGGGGCGGTCCAGCATTCCTCGGCCCACTTGCCGTCGCTTCCTTGCTGCTCCCAGCAGCCGGCAAGGAAAGAGGGCATCGGCGCCGCGGCTGCGGCTTGGGCTGCCATCAGTAAGGCGATCACAGTCTATCCCTCTCGTTTCCGGAGCGACGTTATCAAAACTGATCGGCGACGCGGAGGAGTTTCGTGAAACGCGGAGGCGCTACCGCCAGCCAGCTGCGCTGAAGCCAGCCCGCGACATGGTCCCAGTCGACGCGCGGCCGGTCGAGCCTGATGCCGATCCAGTCCGAGGGGCCGTAATAAGCCGGACGAAAATAAAGATCGGGTTCGGTTTCGATCAGTTGGGCCATCTCGTCCTGGCCGCTGCACTTGACCAGCATCCCGACCGCTTCCTCGCCGTGGTGGCGGTTCCACATGATCGCGAAGAACTTTCCGCTGCTTGCGCTGCCGACCTTCCAGCCGGGTGAGCCGTGGCTGGTCTGGTAGCGCGTTTCAGGCAGCGCCAAGGCGAGTTCGCCGACGCGCGCGGTGATCCAGTCGAAGTCGCTGGTGCGGCCGAGGAACTGCGCGAGCACTCGCGGATAGAGCTGATGCTCGGCGATGAGCACCCGTTCCGCGAGGGTTTCCGGAGTATCCCCGGGCAATATGGCGACCTCGACCTGGCCGAGAATTTCACCGGAATCGAGCTCCGGCGTCACCAAGTGCACGGTAGCGCCAGTGACGCGCTCGCCGGCGGCGAGACAGGCCTGGTGCGTCCCGAGGCCCTTGTACTTGGGCAGGAGCGAGGGATGGATGTTGACGATGCGGCCTTCCCACTTGCGGACGAAATCGGTCGGCAGAACGCGCATGAAGCCCGCCAGCGCGACCAGGTCGATCCCCAGGTCCTTCAGCAATCGGTCGAGCGCAGTGAAAAACGCGCTCTTGTCCTTGGCCGCGGGACGGGGGAGGCGCACGACCGTCGCCCCTTCGGCCTCGGCGAGCTCGAGGCCGGGCGCATCGGGGTTGTCGCCCGTGACCAGCGCCACCTCGTACGGGCAATCGGCTGCACGCGCCGCGTAGATGAGCGCGGCCATGTTCGACCCGCGCCCCGAGATCAGGATGGCGACGCGGGCGCGGTCAGCCATGATGGGTGGCGGACCAGTCGCTGGCCGAGCCCCAAGACCCGGCGGGGCCGCGAACCGTGCAGCCGCGATCGCCCGCTTCGACTACGCCGATCTCGATCACCCGTTCGCCCGCGCCTTCGAGCAAGGATCGAACGTCATCGACCTGTTCGGGCCCCACAATCACCGCCATCCCGACACCGCAGTTGAATGTGCGGGCCATTTCCTCGGGTGCAATCGATCCGCCGTCCTGCAATAGCGCGAAGATGGGCGGCAGCTGCCATTGGCCGACATCAACGCGGGCGTGGCATCCGCCCGGAAGGACCCGCGGGATATTCTCGAGAAGCCCGCCGCCGGTGATGTGGGCGAGGCCCTTGACCATTCGCTGCTGGACGAGCGGCAGCAGGCTGCGGACGTAGATCCGGGTCGGCTCGAGCAGGGCCTCGCCGAGCGTGCGGCCTTCGAGCGCGGGTGAAGGCTCGCCGAGGGTCCAGCCGCGCTCCGCGACAATCCGTCGGACGAGAGAAAAGCCGTTGCTGTGCACGCCGGAGCTGGCGAGGCCGAGGATGTGGTCGCCGGGCGCGATCCGCTCGCCGGTCAGCACCTTGTCGCGATCGACGGCGCCGACGCAGAAGCCGGCAAGGTCGTAATCGCCTTCCGCGTACATGCCCGGCATTTCCGCGGTCTCGCCGCCGATCAGCGCGCAGCCGGCCCGGCGGCAGCCCTCGGCGATCGATTCCACGACTGCAGACGCGACGCCATTGTCGAGCTTTCCGGTCGCATAATAATCGAGGAAGAAGAGCGGCTCGGCGCCCTGGACGACGAGGTCGTTGGCGCACATGGCGACGAGATCTATGCCGACGCCGTCATGTTGTCCTGTTTCGATCGCCAGCTTGAGCTTGGTCCCGACGCCATCGTTCGCGGCCACCAGCAGAGGATCGGAATAACCGGCGGCCTTGAGGTCGAAAAAGCCGCCGAAGCCGCCGAGCTCAGCGTCCGCGCCGGGTCGCGCGGTCGAACGGGCGAGGGGGCCAATTGCCTTCACCAGCGCATTGCCTGCGTCGATCGAGACGCCGGCGTCTTTGTAGGTCAGGCCCATTGAAGCTCCATCTTTGCCGCCGGCGCTACCGACATCACGCTTGGATTTCCACGCCGTTGTCGCCAAAAGACGCGGCGAATGCTGCGCCCCCCCTTTGTCGCCCTGCTGTTGCTGATTGCCGCCGCTGCCGGTGTTTCCGGCATCCTTTACGCGCAGCTGGAGACGGGCGACCGGGGCATCCTGCCGCTCGACAGCTCCGGAACACTGGAAATCACAGGGATCCATGTCGACGTCAGCGCCGAGAATGCGGAAAGCGCGCGCTTTGCCGGCTGGCGCGTCGCGCAGCGCCAGGGCTTCAAGGCGCTCTGGGCGAAAATGCACTCGGCACCGCCGGAGCGGGCTCCGAACCTTCCCGATTCCACGCTCGACGATATTGTCAGCTCGATCACCGTTCAGCGCGAGGAGATCGGGCCGAAACGCTATATCGCGGAGCTCGGGATCCTGTTCGATGGCGCGCGCGCCGCGCCCTACCTCGGCGTCGAGGGCGGGCAGGTCAAACGCTCCCGGCCAATGCTTCTCATTCCCATCCTGGTCAGCGGCGGCACCGCGACCAGTGTCGAACTGCGCAATGTCTGGCAACGCGCCTGGGCGGAATTTCGAACGTCTCAAAGCCCGATCGATTATGTGCGGGTTAGCGGAATGGGGTCCGACCCGCTGCTGATCAACGCCGCGCAGACGGCACGGCCGGGACGCGGCTGGTGGCGCACGCTGATCGACATGTATGGCGCATCGGACATCCTCGTCGCGGAAGTGCAGCTCCAGCGTCTCTACCCCGGCGGGCCGGCCCGCGCGCGGTTCATCGGCCGGCACGGTCCCGACAACCGGATCGTCGGCGGGTTCACCCTGACAGCGGCGAACGGCGAAGCGATCCCGGCAATGATGGCGCGCGGCGCGCAGCAGATGGACCAGCTGTTCACCCGGGCGTTCGAGGCGGGGCAGCTTGCCCGCGACCCGTCGCTCAACCTGCCGCCGCCGCCAGTGGTGCTGGAGGAGCCGAAGGAAACCGGGCCGCGAGCCGATCAGCCAATGCAGGCGGCCACCAATTCCTTCCAGGTTCAGGTCACCGGCGGAGACGTGACCGTCTACAATTTCGCGATGGCGCATTTGCGCACGCTCGGCGGTATCGAATCCGCGACGCCGCAGCAGATTAACCCGGCGGGCACTAGCTACATCCTCGTGACCTTCCGGGGCGACATCGCGCAGCTTGCCGCAGCGCTCAGCGGGCGGGGCTGGGTGGTCGAGCATTCTGGGACCGTGGTCCGGATCCGCTCGAGTTCGGACCGGCCGCCGGCGATCCCACCGCCGCCCCAGCCCGCCCCGACGCCAACGCCGGTGCCGGCACCCACGCAACCGCCTCAGGCGGCGACCAACGAAAGCACCGGGCGGCCGCAATGAAGCAGGGGCCCGACCAGATCGCGCTTCCGCTCGACTGGCCGCAAAGCGAGGGCGACGCCCGTTTCATCGTCACCGAGGCTAATCGCGAGGCGTTCGAGCATTTCCGCCGTTTCAGCCTGTGGCCGGTCAAGGCGACGATCCTGACCGGTCCGCGCCGGTCGGGGCGAAGCCTGCTCGCGCGCAGCTTCGTCGAGCGAGTCGGCGGACGCGTCTTCGACAATGCCGAGGAACGGCCCGAGGAGGAGCTGTTCCATGCGTGGAACCAGGCGCAGGACAGCGGCCGCCCGCTGGTGATGATCGCGGACGAAGTGCCGCCCGCGTGGACACCGCAACTGCCCGACCTCAAGACGCGGCTTGCCGTCACGCCAATCACTCGGATCGGCCACCCTGACGATGCCTTGTTCGGCGCTTTGATTCAGCTGCACTTCGCTGACCGCGGCCTTCACGTGCCAGCCGACGCGCTGCGCTTCATGAGCGAACGCCTGCATCGCGATTATTGGACGGCGGAGCGGGCGGTGGAGGCGGTGGACCGCTACGCGATCGCGGAGCGGGCGCGCCTGTCGCTGCCGACCGTCCGGCGGGCGCTGATCGAAGCGCGGATGATCGGGGAGGCCGCCTGACGTCTCAGCCGCAGGTCACCCGGTCGATCCGGTTGGCGGCGTTGAGCCAGACCGTGACGCGATCGGCGCGATATTCCATCGTCACCATCATACCGTGCGGGACCCAGCGCAGCAGGGTGGCATTGGAGACGCGCAGAATTTCGGCTCCTGTCTCGCTCGTTGCCGCGCGGCCGGCGAAAGCAGCGAGCCCGTCGCTTCGGCAGGCGCGGCCCGGAGACTCGCCGTGAACCGGCGGCCCTGCGGGCGCGGTCGAACACGCGGCGGCAAGCAGGGGCGTCAGCAGCGCGGCCTTATGCATCGATCCTCTCCTCGACGTCTCTAACCACCCGGCTCATCTTCAGTTTCCCGTTCTCGATCGCGAAGGCCAGCCGGCCTTCGACGAGATCGAGCGCGTCCTTGCCGAATTGCTCGTAGCGCCAGCCGCTGAGGATCGGCAGGTTCTTGCGCACCCCGGCCGCCAGCGCCTCGAGGTCGTCCGAGCGGGCGATCAGCCGCGGCGCGACTCCGCTTTCCTTGGCGCGGATCTTGAGCAGCAGCTTCAGGAGGTCGCTGACGAGGGCCGCGTCCTTGGTCAGGCCGGGGCGCCGCGGCTCGCGGTCGGGCATTTCATGCGGCTCGAGGGGCTTGGCGGCGGCGACCGCGGCGATCAGCCTCGCGCCGATGTCGTTGGTTCTCCAGCCGGCGGAGAGGCCGCGGACTCGACCGAGATCGTCCTGGACCTTGGGCGGGTGGAGCACGATCTCGTTCAGCGTGTCGTCCTTGATGATGCGGCCGCGCGGCAAATTCTTCGAGCGCGCTTCCGTCTCGCGCCAGGCAGCGAGCGCCTTCAGCCGGCCGAGCACGGCGGCGTTGCGGCTCGGCAGCTTGAGCCGCTTCCACGCATCTTCCGGCGCGAAGGCGAAGCTGGACGGATCGGCAAGACGCTCCATCTCTTCGTCGAGCCAGGCGCCGCGTCCGGTCTTCCTGAGCTTTTCAACCATGCGCGGGAATACGGCGGCGAGATGGGTGACGTCGGCGATCGCATAATCGATCTGGCGCTTGTCGAGCGGACGCCGGCTCCAGTCGGTGAAGCGCGCGCCCTTGTCGAGGCTGTGCCCGAGCAGGCTTTCGATCAGGTTCGAGTAGCCGATCTGCTCGCCATGCCCGAGCGCCATCGCCGCGATCTGCGTGTCGAACAAAGGGTGCGGGACCTTGCCGGTCAGATTGTGAATGATTTCGAGGTCCTGGCCACCGGCGTGGAAGACCTTGAGGACATCCTCGTTGCCCACGAAAAGGTCGAGCAAGGGGGTGAGATCGAGACCCTCTGCCTTGGGGTCGATCGCGGCCGCCTCGCTGCTGCTCGCGACCTGGATCAGGCAAAGGTCCGGCCAATAAGTATTCTCGCGCATGAACTCCGTGTCCACGGCGATGAACGGGTGATCCGATAGGCGCTCGACGAGGTCTTTGAGGGCGTCGGAAGTGGTAATCAGGGGGTGGATACGCATGTCAGTGCTGCGGCCCATAGCCCCGCCCTCGCGGGTTGACAAAAGGTGAGTTGGAAGGGAAGCGCGGCGCGCACTTTTCCACCCATATTCGAACCAGAAAGCCGACGTTCCGCATGCACGCCTATCGTACCCATAGCTGCGCCGAGCTCGCCCTGGGGGACGTTGGCGCGACCGTCCGCCTGTCGGGCTGGGTCCACCGCAAGCGCGATCACGGGCACCTGCTGTTCGTCGACCTGCGCGACCATTACGGGATCACCCAGATCGTCGCCGATAGGGATTCGCCCGCATTTCGTATCCTCGATCGAATTCGCGTCGAGTCGGTAGTCACGGTTGAGGGCGAGGTCGTCGCCCGCTCGAAAGAGACCGTGAATCCGAATCTTCCGACCGGTAAGATCGAGGTCCGCGCCGGCGGCGTGACCGTGCAGTCCGAAGCCGCCGAGCTGCCAATGCCGGTCTTCGGAGAGCAAGACTATCCGGAGGAGATCCGGCTCAAATACCGTTACCTCGACCTGCGCCGTGAACAGGTCCACGCCAACATCATGCTGCGCTCGGCGGTGATCGCCTCGATCCGCCGGCGGATGATCGAGCAGGGTTTCACCGAGTTCCAGACGCCGATCCTGACCGCGAGCTCGCCCGAAGGTGCGCGCGACTACCTGGTGCCGAGCCGCGTCCATCCGGGCAAATTCTACGCGCTTCCGCAGGCGCCGCAGATGTTCAAGCAATTGATCATGGTCGCGGGCTTCGACCGCTATTTCCAGATCGCGCCATGCTTTCGCGACGAGGATGCCCGCGCCGACCGGAGTCCGGGCGAATTCTACCAGCTCGACTTCGAGATGAGCTTCGTCACCCAGGATGACGTGTTCGCCGCGATCGAACCGGTGCTGTCAGGCGTCTTCGAGGAATTCGCGAACGGGAAGAGCGTGACGCCAGCCGGCGAATTCCCTCGCATTCCATATAAAGAAGCGCTGCTAAAATACGGGACGGACAAGCCAGACCTCCGCAATCCGCTTCTGATCAGCGACGTCACCGCGGAGTTCAAGGGATCGGGCTTCGGCCTCTTCGCCGGACTGGTCGAGAAGGGCGCTGTGGTGCGCGCGATCCCCGCGCCGGCTACGGCGGAAAAAAGCCGCAAGTTCTTCGACGACATGAACGAATGGGCGCGGGGCGAAGGCTTTGCCGGCCTCGGTTATGCGACCCGCAAGGCGGGTGAGTGGGGCGGCCCGATCGCCAAGAACCATGGCGAGGAGGGGATGAACCGGATCGCCGAGGCGATGAGCCTCGGCCCCGACGACGGGATTTTCTTTGCCGCCGGCAAGGAAGCCGACGCGGCGAAGCTCGCGGGTGCGGCACGGACCCGCGTCGCCGACCAGCTCGGCCTGCTCGAAAAGGGCGCATTCCGCTTCTGCTGGATCGTCGACTTCCCGATGTTCGAGTATAATGAGGAACAGCAGAAGATCGACTTCAGCCACAACCCCTTCTCCATGCCGCAGGGCGAGATGGAGGCGCTGGAGGCCAAGGATCCGCTCGATATCCTTGCCTGGCAATATGACATCGTGTGCAATGGCGTGGAGCTGAGCAGCGGCGCGATCCGCAACCACCGCCCGGACATCATGTACAAGGCGTTCGAGATCGCCGGCTATTCTAAGGACGAGGTCGACACCAACTTCTCGGGCATGATCAATGCCTTCAAGTTCGGCGCCCCGCCGCACGGCGGCTCGGCGCCGGGCATCGACCGGATCGTCATGCTGCTCGCCGATGAGCCGAACATCCGCGAAGTGATCCTCTTCCCGATGAACCAGAAGGCCGAGGATCTGATGATGAACGCGCCTGCGGAAGTCACGGCCAAGCAGTTGAAAGAGCTGCACATCCGGATCGTTCGCGACAGCTGACCCCCAAAAGGCGTTCCGTGGCCGTTGCGCCACGATCGCGCCAAAATGGGACGAACAGAGGCCCCTTTCGGCGCGGCCGCCGTTGTTCCCCGACGATATGGGCGGTAATTTTCCGTTTGTGGGGGAACGTAAATCCGAACTTCGTGGCTTGCACCGCGTCGAGGACCTGCACTCGGCGCTGGAAGCGCTGCGCGATCATCTGGCCGAGCTTCAGCTCGCCCAGATCGCCCACGGCCGCCGCGCGATCATCTTGTTCGAAGGGCCCGACGGTTCGGGCAAACATTATGCGCTAAAGCAGCTCGCGGCCGCCTTTGACCCCTGCCATTGCGCCGTCCATGCGACCCGCCTCGATCGCAGGCGCTCCGAAGAAGGGCATTGGCTGGCGCCTTACTGGCGCGCACTCCCCGCGGGTGGAAACACGGCCATCTTTTATCGCAGCTGGTACCGGCGGGTGCTCGACGAGCGCGTGCACGGGCAGTGTGACGAGGAGCTTGCGGCCCGGCTGTTCGACGAGATCAACGAATTCGAGGCGCAGCAGCGCGACTATGGCACGCTGATCGTCAAACTCTATTTCGCGGTCAGTCCAGCCGTTCAGCAACAGCGTCTGGAACAGCGTTCGCGCAGCCCGTGGCGGCGCCCCGGGCCGGCCGACATGCCGCTGATCGTCGACAATCCCGCTTACCTCCGCGCGCTGGCCGAACTGAGGGCCAATTCCGACACGCGCTGGTCGCCGTGGAAGACGATCGACGGCGACGATGAGCCGCACGCGGCGCTGCTCGCGCTGGAGGCGATCGCCGATGCATGGGCGGGGGCAATGCCCGCCGAGCCGCCGCAGCCCCTCGAGGCGCCCACCCGCGTCGCCTAGCCGGGATAGCGGATCGCAATCACTTCGTAGCTTTTTTCACCCGAAGGCAGCCGGACCATCCGCTCGTCGCCGACCTTCGCGCCGATCAGGGCCCGGGCGAGGGGTGCGCTCCAGCCGATGCGGCCCGCGGCGGCCTCGGTTTCGTCGTCCCCGACGATGGTCACCTCGCGGCGGTTGTCGTTCTCGTCGGCAAGCTCGACCGTCGCTCCGAAGCGCACCTGGTCGCGCGCCCGCTGGTCGGCCGGGTCGACGATCTTCGCCGCCTTCATGATGCGTGACAAATGCGACAGGCGGCGGTCGAGCTCGCGCAGCCGTTTGCGGCCGTAGATGTAATCGCCATTCTCGGAACGGTCGCCGTTCGCTGCGGCCCAGGCGATGGTTTCGACCAGCTTTGGCCGCTCCTCGCCGAACAGCGCATCATATTCGGCGCGGATTCGCGCAAAGCCCTCTGGAGTGATGAATCGCTGCGGCGGTCCGGCCATGCGCCGCGCTTGTTAGAGCCTGTCCTGCCCATTCGGAAGCCTCGTGACGGAGCGGATTTCGGTGCAAGGGTAGGAGCGAGGAGGGAGCGATGCTTACCGCATCGTGACCGACGAACGACGCCGCCCTGCGCCGAAAGCCGCCCGCCGCCGCAGGCGGTCGTCCGGAGAGGGCCGCTGGAGCGGCGTCGCTTGCTTGCGCGTAGCTTCAGCTACGCGACTGCGCTGCGCTCCTTGCCAACGGCTCCCTCCGGACGATCCCGACGCATCCGAATGGGCAGGACAGGCTCTAGGCGGGGCGGTCCTTCCCAAGGTAGCGCGAGACGTGCAGCGCCGTCTGCTGCGGCTGGGTGCCGCGGATCGAATCGTAGACAACGCTATTCTCGATCACCCGCTGGACGTAGGCGCGGGTCTCGCTGAACGGGATCGCCTCGATCCATTTCAGCATGTCGACCTGACCGCGCGGATCGCCATAAGCATTGACCCATTTGCGCACGTTGCCGGCGCCGGCATTGTAGCTTGCGACCGCCAGCGGAACGCTTCCGTTCCAGCTGTTGAGCATGCGCTGGAAGTAGGCGGAGCCGAGCATGACATTATAGTCGGGATCGCTGGTCAGCCTGTTCCAGTCATAGCCGACACCGAGCTTGCCCGACTGCTCGCGCGCGGTTCCTGGCATCAGCTGCATCATCCCCCGCGCGCCGGCATGGCTGACCGCGTGCGTGTCGTAGGAGCTTTCCTGGCGCGCGATTCCGTGCGCGAGCGACCAGATGCTGGGCGACACGCTGCGCGGAAGCGTCGGATAGGCCTGGCGCACATAGAACATCGCGCCCTTCACGCGCGCCATGCGCGAGACCCACACCGGCAGGTCCTGGCGGCCGATCTGCTGCCCAAGCTCGACCGCGAGGTTGCGATCGACGTCATTGTCGAGCGATTCGGCGAGCGCGCGCACGAACAGTGCCTGCTCAGTCGGGCGTCCCTGCTGGCCGAGCAAGCGGACCGCCTGGACGATGCTGCGGTTGTTGAAGGCCGAGCGTTGCAGCGCTGTCGCCGCATAGTGCGGCATTGCCTCTGCCGGGGCGGCGACCGAGCGGCCGAGCCGCTCGAGCGCGAGCTGGCCGTAGAACAGCTCGGGGTAAGCCGCTGCGCGTTGGAAGTAGCCGTTGGCGTCCTGGTAGCGGCCCGCGCCCAGCGCTGAGCGTCCCGCCCAATAATAGCCCTTGGTCTGGACCTGCAGCGAGCGGCCGCCGCGGGCATAGCGGTCGAACATCGCCACCGCGCTCGCGGGCCGGTTCATGCGGTCGAGCGCCGTCGTGCCCGCCAGCCAGGCCAACGTCGTATAATGGTCGCGCACCGCGAAGCTCTGGTCGGCGACATTGCTGCCGGCGGGCAGCAAGTCGTCGAGCTGGCTGGCGATGTTGAACGCCGTTTGCCACTGCCGCGCCTGGGCCGCTTCGCGCGCCAGCAGCGCCATCATCTCGATGAACCGCTCGACGTCCGCCGGCTTGTGGGTGAAGGCATGGCTGCGCGCGAACAGCTGCTGCGCTGCACCGTTGTAATTGTTCGACCGCAGGTAGCGGGCGCGGTCCATCATGAGCCCGGCATCGCTGGTGACGCTCGCCATCACCGCCTGGTAGCGCGCCTCGGCGTCGGCTGCGTTGCTCAGCATCGCGATCCGGGCGGCAAAGGCCGCCTGGCGCTGCGGCGTCACCATCTGCAAGTAGCGGGCAGCATCGGACGGTTTCCGCGCAAACAGCAGCGCGTCCGCGCGCCGGTCATGGTCTTCGCGGGTCAGGCTGGCGCCGAAGCGTGCCCACAGGTTCTGCTCGTCGGAGCCCCTAAGATCGCCAGACCACCAGGCTCGGCGCCCGGCATCGAGCGCTTCGGCTGACCGACCGGTAGCAGCGTACGCCTCGGCGAGGCGGGCCCAGCCGTTCCCGGTCTTCGGCTTTTCACGAGCGAAAAAGGCAAGGACGGCGCCCGAATTCTCTCCCGGCTGCATTGCCCGTTCGGCCCAGCCGCGCATTTTCGCGGCGTCCGGCCAATCGGGATTGGCGGTAAGGAACCGCGCATAATCGCTGAATCGATAGCCGCTGCTTTGCCGCAGCGTGCGCCAGTCGTTCAGCGCGTAGCCGACGTGCTGGACCGGCGCGGCTGCCTGTACCGGAGCCGCAGCGGGCGCCTGCCTGACAGGCTGAACGCTGTACTGAGCCGAGCTCGACTGCGCGCCAACGAGGAGGAGGGGGAGAAGAACAGTAGCACGCCACATGCTGGACATATTGGCTTCCCGCTCCTTATCAGGCCCTGAACAGGGCCGTCACATCAAACGGCAAACTCCTGAAGGCAGAGGCAAGTTCATGTTTTTCGGCTCGATTCCGGCGCTGGTCACGCCCTTTTCCGGCGGCCGTGTCGCCGAGGACACATTGGGCGAGTTCGTCGAATGGCAGATCGAAGAGGGCAGCAATGCGCTGGTCCCGTGCGGCACGACCGGGGAGGTCGCGACCCTGACCGCCGACGAGCATCGCGCAGTCATTGCGACGACGGTCAAAGCGGCCAGGGGCCGCGTGCCGGTGATCGCCGGCTGCGGCACCTATTCGACCGCGGCCACGATCGAGCGCGTGCGCGCGGCCGCGGATCTCAGGGCGGATGCGGCTCTGGTAGTCGTCCCCTATTACAACAAGCCGAGCCAGGCGGGCCTTGCCGCCCATTTCCTTGCGATTGCGGATGCGTCGGCGCTCCCGATCGTCGTTTACAATGTGCCGTCGCGGACGGTGGCCGACATCTCGGTCGAGACGCTGGCCGAGGTCGCCCAGCACGAGCGGATTGTCGCTGTGAAGGATGCGACCGGCAATCTGGGTCGGGTCAGCGCGCAGCGCCTCGCCTGCGGAGAGGACTTCTGCCAGCTGAGCGGCAATGACGACATGGCGCTGGGCTTCAACGCAATGGGCGGGGTCGGATGCATCTCGGTCACCGCCAATGTGGCACCGCGGCTGTGCTCGGATTTCCAGAAGGCGATGCGCGAGGGCCGGTGGGATGAGGCCCTGGCGCTGCAGGACCGGCTCTATTCGCTGCACGCGGCTCTCTTCAGCGACGCGTCGCCGGCGCCGACCAAATATGCCCTGTCACGTGTCCGTCCGGGCTTTCCGGCCGAGCTACGACTTCCGCTGGTCGAGGCGTCGGATGCCTCCAAGCGTGCGGTCGACGCCGCGCTTGCTCATGCAGGGCTGATCTAAGGACGCGATGGCCAAGCCCCTTCCAGCGCCGTTCGACAAGCAGAAGGTCGTCGCCGAGAACCGGCGGGCGCGCTTCGACTATTTCGTCGAGGAGAGGTTCGAGACCGGGATCGCGCTGGTCGGGACCGAGGTGAAGGCGCTTCGCCAGGGCGAGGGCTCGATCGCCGAAAGTTATGCGACCGTCGATGGCGAGGAGATCTGGCTGATCAACAGCCATATTCCGGAATATAGCCACGGCAACCGGCTCAATCACGAACCGCGGCGGCCCCGGAAGCTGCTGCTCAAGGGCCGCGAGATCGCCAAGCTGCACGGGGCGGTGACCCGGCAGGGTCTGACGCTCGTGCCGCTGTCGATCTACTTCAACGGCGCCGGCCGCGCGAAGGTCGAGCTCGCTCTGGCGCGGGGCAAGAAGGTCCACGACAAGCGCGAAACGGTGAAGCAACGCGACTGGAAGCGCGAGCAGCAGCGGTTGCTGCGGCGAAGCGCCTGACCGCCGTTCGCAGCCCTGTGGATGGCAATCGTCGATTGGTGGTGGCGCTTGGCCGGTCTAGCTTGCTCGCCTTGTCCTGATTTCCGTTCGATGTCCTGGAGGGGATGAAATGGTTCGAGTCCTGGCGTTTGTCCTCAGTTCAACTGCGCTCGCCGCTTGCGCGACCCAGCCCCCGCCGGCGGCGGTCGCGCCCACGGCCCCGCTTGCCGATGCGGCGCCCATCCCGGCTCCCGCGGCCCCGAAACCGACCTATGGCATATTCGGCTTCGATACGGCCGGCATGGATCGCAGCATCGCTCCCGGCGACAATTTCTATCAATATGCCAATGGCACTTGGGCGAGGACGACGGCGATCCCGGCGGACAAGTCCAATTACGGCATGTTCACCGTGCTCGACGACCTTTCCAAGGAGCGCACGCGCAAGATCATCGAGGACGCGGCGAGGGATCCGAATAGCAAGATCGGGATTGCTTATGCGACCTTCCTCGACACCGCCGCCATCGAAAGCAAGGGGCTGGCGCCGATCGCGCCGTGGCTTAACGAGATCCGCGCCTTGTCGCGCAAATCGGATTATCCGGTCGTCGCCGCGCGTGCCGATCGCATGGGAATCTCAGGCCCGTTCGCGGCTTTCGTCAATGTCGACGACAAGCAGAACGACCAATACATCTTGAACATGCTTCAGAGCGGAATCGGCATGCCCGACCGCGACTATTATCTGAAGAACGACGCAAAGATCGTCGAGACGCGCGGCAAATATCTCACATTCCTGACGCAGATGCTGACCCTCGCCGGCGAGGCCAATGGCGCGGCTCGGGCCAAGGCGATCCTCGATTATGAGACGCGCATCGCGCGTTCGCACTGGACGCAGGTCGACAGCCGCGACGCGACCAAGACCTACAACAAGATGACGATCGCCCAGCTTCAGCGCCGAGCGCCGGGCTTCAATTTCCGCGCGTATCTCGATGAAGCGGGCGCCAGGGTCGATCAGGCGATTGTCTACCAGCCGAGCGCGTTCGCCGGAATCGCCCAAGCGGTTTCGCAGGCGCCGCTGCAGGTTCTCAAGGACCAGCTGATCGTCAATTCGCTCGTCGCTTATTCGGCCTATTTGCCGAAGGCGGTGGATGACGCGGCATTCGCCTTTTACGGCACCGCCCTGTCGGGCACTCCGCAGCAGGAAGAACGGTGGAAGCGCGGGGTCAATTTCACCACCCGCGCACTCTCCGATGAGATCGGCCAGATCTACGTCCAGCGGCATTTCCCGCCGGAGACCAAGGCGGCGGCCGACGAGCTTGTCCGCAATGTCGTAGCGGCCATGGGACGCCGGATCGACCAGCTGCCGTGGATGGAGCCCCAGACCAAGGTCCGCGCCCGCGCCAAGCTCGCCAACTTCACGACGAAGATCGGTTATCCCGACCGGTGGCGTGACTATTCGGCGCTCGAGATGCGTCGCGGCGACGCGCTCGGCAATGCGATGCGCGCCGCCGAGTTCGAGCATGAGTATCAGCTGGGCAAGCTGGGTGGGCCGGTGCGCCGCTGGGAGTGGTTCATGACTCCCATGACGATCAACGCCTACGCCAATTTCAACATGAGCGAGATCGTCTTCCCCGCGGCGATCCTGCAACCGCCCTTCTTCGACCCGAACGCAGACCCGGCGATCAACTATGGCGGAATCGGCGCGGTCATAGGCCATGAGATCAGCCACCATTTCGACGACCAGGGCGCGAAATATGACGAGCACGGCCGGCTCGCGGACTGGTGGACTCCGAACGACATCAAGGCATTCGGGGAAGCAGGCAAAGCCCTCATTGCCCAGTACAACGCCTACGAGCCGCTGCCCGGTAAGAAAGTCAACGGCGAGCTGACGCTGGGCGAGAATATCGGTGACCTCGCCGGTCTGACCATCGCCTACGAGGCCTACAAGGCGTCGCTCGGTGGCCGCGAAGCCCCGGTTATCGACGGCACCACCGGCGACCAGCGTTTCTATCTCGGCTGGGCCCAGATCTGGCGCCGTAACTACCGCGAGCCGAACCTGCTGCAGCGGCTGATCACCGATCCGCACGCGCCGTCGCCGCAGCGGGTCGCGATCGTGCGCAATCTCGACCCCTGGTATTCGGCCTTCAACGTCGTGCCCGGCCAGGGCCTGTATCTCGCGCCGGCCCAGCGGGTGCGCATCTGGTAGGAATGCTGGCATGGGGCGCGTCAGCTGATAGGATGCGCCCCTGCCGATGTTGTACGAAGATCTCGCAGCGATCGAAGCGACTCCGCTGGGCGGGCGGGCGCGCTGGCTGGTGCCGGCGCTGCTCCTTGCTGGCGGGCTGAGCATCGCGCTCCTGCTCGTCGTAGCGGGACAAGCGGCTGCAGCGATGGTCGCTGCGCTGGCCGGAGCGGGAGCGGCAGCGGTCGCCGGACTTCGCCGCGGTCCGAGCGCGCCGACAGCCGCTCAGCCCGCGACGCTTGGCCTCGATTATGCGCTCGTGGGTTCGGCGATGAGCCTTTGCCGGGACCCTGTTGCGGTGACAACCGGCGACGGGACCCCGGTTGTCGTCAACCAGGCGTATCGCGAACGCTTCGGCAGGCGATCGCCGCTCGAGTTGGCGCAGGGGGAGGAGGCGCTTCAGGGTCTGCGGCTCGCGCAGACCATGGCCTGGCGCGACGGTGGCGGCTGCGTCGCCGGCATTGAGACGAGCGGCGGGACCAGCCCGGTCGAGGTCGAGCGCGTCGGCGCGAAGGACGACTTGCTGCTGTGGCGCTTCGTCAAGCCCGCGCCCGCGGATCCGATCACGCTTGCGGGCAACCGGCTGCGCGGGCGGGCTGGCGATCTCCTCGGGCAAGCTGGGGTGCTGGCCGCGTTCGTAGATCCCGAAGGGCGGGTCGTTGCCTGCAACCGCCTCTTCGAATCGAGGGCGCTCGGCGGCGCCGAGCTCGGCGAGGGGCCGCGCCTTGGCGACCTGATTGTTGAGACCGACGAAGACGGCCATTTCCAGCTTGCGAGTGAAGGCGAAACGGGACGGCCGCTGCGCGCCGTCCTCGTTCCTCTCGATCCGCCTGGGCCCTCGGATTACGGCAATTTCTACCTGTTCGACAGCCCCGACACGCTCCCTCTGACGAGCTCCTCGCACCTGCAGGCCCTTCTCGACGTGCTTCCGATTGGGCTGGCTCTCGTCGACACCGACGGCCGATTCCTGACCATGAACAAGGCGTTCCGCCAGGCAGCCGGGATCCAGGCCTCGACGATGCCGGTCTATCCCGGGGACCTGGTGGTCAAGGAAGACAAGGCCGCGGTCGCCGACGCTGTGCGCCGCAATGCGCGCGGGCCGGCGATGTCGGGCGACCTTGCGGTGCGCCTTGTCCACCAGGCGTCGGAGCCGGTCGCGCTGACCATTGCCGGCCTGCGCGGGCTCGGCGATGCCGCCGTACTGCTGCTGCTCAAGGACAATAGCGAGGAGGCCAAGCTCAAGCGGCAAGTGGCGCAGGCAACCAAGATGCAGGTTGTGGGCCAGCTCGCGGGCGGCGTTGCCCACGACTTCAACAACATCCTCACCGCGATCATCGGCCACTGCGACCTGATGCTGATGCGCCACACGCCCGGCGACAGCGATTATGACGACATCCAGCAGATCAAATCGAATTCGAACCGCGCCGCCGGCCTGACTCGCCAGCTGCTCGCTTTTTCGAGGCAGCAGACGCTGCGGCCGCAGGTCCTGCAGCTCCCCGATGCTGTCAGCGAAGTCTCTCACCTCCTCAAGCGGCTGCTCGGCGAGACGGTCGAGCTGGTGGTCAAGCACGGCCGCAATCTCGGCCCGATCCGCGCCGATCCCGGCCAGCTCGAACAGGTGATCATCAACCTGGCCGTCAATGCCCGCGACGCCATGGCGGCAAAGGGGGGCGGGACGCTGGCCATCCAGACCTATTCCGTGAAGGCGGATCAGGTTGCCGAACTGGGGTCGGACATCCTGCCCATCGCCGATTACAGCGCGCTCTCCGTCACCGACACGGGCACCGGGATCCCGCCGAACGTGCTTGGCAAGATCTTCGAGCCCTTCTTCACCACCAAGGAAGTGGGGAAGGGCACCGGGCTTGGCCTTTCCACGGTCTACGGCATCGTCAAGCAATCGGGTGGGTTTATTTTCGCGGATTCCAAGGTCGGCGAAGGGACTCGCTTCGTCATCTACCTGCCGGTGCACCGCGAGGAGTCCGCGGCGACGACGGGCCGGCGCAGCGTCAAGGCAAAGAAGGACGAGTTGTGGGGAAGCGGTACGGTGCTGCTGGTCGAGGACGAGCCGATGGTGCGAAGCGTCGCGGAACGCGCCCTGACGCGCCACGGCTATACTGTCATCACCGCCGACAACGGCGAGGATGCGCTCGAAATCCTCGCCAAGGGCGACGACATCGACCTTCTCATCAGCGACGTGGTCATGCCCGGAATGGACGGCCCGACGATGGTGCGCACAGCGCGCGAAAGCCGGCCCGACCTCAAGATCCTGTTCATGTCCGGCTATGCCGAGGAGCAGCTTCGCAAGTCGATCGACATCGAGAATGTGAACTTCCTGCCCAAGCCGTTTTCGGTGACCGACCTTGCCCAAGCGGCGCGCCGAGCGCTCGGTGCAAAATAGGTGTTTGCGCTTTTATAGCCGCGGGTTATTCGGTCGCCGGGATGACCGGACAGCGCTCCATATTGATCGTCGAGGATGAGCCGCTCATCGCGATGATGCTCGAGGATTTCCTCGACGCCCTTGGGCACAAGGTCAGCGGCACCTGCGATTCCGTCGATTGCGCGCTTCGCGAAGTCGACAAAGGTGGGTTCGATCTCGCCATTCTCGACGTGAACCTCAAGGGCGAGAATGTCTGGCCGGTTGCGACGCGGCTGCGCGAGATGAACGTTCCGTTCGTGATTGCGACCGGGGGCCATGTCGACCCGCCGCCGCCCGAGTTCAACAACGCGCCGGTCATCGAAAAGCCGTACACCGTCGACCGGGTGACGCCCGCGATCGAGGCGGCATTCGCCGCCTAACGCTCTTCCTGGTTACCGCCGCGGCGGCGACATTGCTCCTTATGTTCGCATTCCAAAGCCACCTCATCTTCCCCGTCCACGCCGTTCCTGCCGCCGGTCCCATGCCCGCCGGGGCGGAGAAGCTGTCGGCCCGCACGGGCAACCACGGGCTGCGAGGAATTCACATTCCGCCCCAAAGGAGCCCAGAGTCCCGCACGCTCGTCCTCGGCTTCGGCGGCAATGCCTGGAACGGTCAGGACGTCGCCGAATATCTTCACGAGCTCTACCCCGACGACCATGTCGTCGTGTTCCATTATCGCGGCTATCCGCCCTCGACCGGCTCGCCGTCCGCCGAAGCGCTGATTGCGGATGCCCCGCTTGCCTATGATGCGGCCGTCGCGAGGGTGAAGCCGGATCGGGTCGTCGCGGTTGGGTTCAGCATTGGCAGCGGCATCGCGGCGAGCTTGGCTGCGCAGCGCAAGCTCGACGGCGTGGTGATGGTGACCCCCTTCGATTCGCTCAAGGCCGTCGCCCAGGCGATGTACCCATGGCTTCCGATTGGACCCTTGTTCGAGCATGAGATCGACGCGGCGGCAGCGCTCGAGCGGGGCAAGGTGCCGGTCGCGATCATTGGGGCCGAGCGCGACGAGATCATCCCGCCAAAGCGCACCGAAGCGCTGCGCAAGCGGGTCGCCAATATCGTGTTCGACCGGACGATATCGCGCGCCGGGCATAACGACGTCTATGCGCGGTCCGACTTCCAGGAGGCGATGCGAGAGGCCCTGACCCGTCTCAAAGCGTGACAGCCCGCCCTTGCTAGTGGACGGCTCGCCATCCATATTCTTGATTCCAAAGGACCTATTGCGCGGGGGGTGGCGTTAACCGCTCCGCAGAGTTGATTGTGGCATAAAGCCGGCTAGCATGCCGATGAGAGGACGGTCGTTCGCGGCCGAGACACAAGGACGGGAATGACCAAGCTTTCAGGCGGAGACAGCAAGAGCACCCTCTACTGCTCGTTCTGCGGCAAGTCGCAGCACGAGGTGAGGAAGCTGATCGCCGGGCCGACCGTGTTCATCTGCGATGAATGCGTCGAGCTGTGCAACGACATCATCCGCGAGGAATCGAAGTCGGCGCTGGTCAAGACCCGCGACGGCGTCCCGACCCCGTCCGAAATCTGCAAGGTGCTCGACGATTATGTGATCGGCCAGGATCGCGCCAAGCGCGTCCTCTCGGTCGCCGTGCACAACCATTACAAGCGCCTGTCGCACGGCGCCAAGGCCGGCACCGAGGTCGAGCTCGCCAAGTCGAACATCCTGCTGATCGGCCCGACCGGGTGCGGCAAGACGCTGCTCGCGCAAACTCTCGCGCGGATCCTCGACGTACCCTTCACCATGGCCGATGCGACGACGCTGACCGAGGCCGGCTATGTCGGCGAGGACGTCGAGAACATCATCCTCAAGCTGCTCCAGGCGTCCGACTACAATGTCGAGAAAGCCCAGCGCGGCATCGTCTACATCGACGAGATCGACAAGATCAGCCGCAAGTCGGACAACCCGTCGATCACTCGCGACGTTTCAGGCGAGGGTGTCCAGCAGGCGCTCCTCAAGCTGATGGAAGGCACGACCGCCAGCGTTCCGCCGCAGGGCGGCCGCAAGCATCCGCAACAGGAATTCCTGCAGGTCGACACGACCAACATCCTGTTCATCTGCGGCGGCGCCTTCGCGGGGTTGGAAAAGATCATTTCCGACCGCATGCAGGGCAAGTCGATGGGCTTTGGCGCCCATGTCGCCGCGCCCGACGAGCGCAAGACCGGCGAAATCCTCAAGCATTGCGAGCCCGAGGACCTGCTGAAATTCGGCCTGATCCCCGAGTTCGTCGGCCGCCTGCCGGTGATCGCGACCCTGCTCGACCTCGACGAGACCGCGCTGGTCAAGATCCTGGTCGAGCCGAAGAACGCGCTTGTGAAGCAATATGCGAAGCTATTCGACATGGAGGATGTCCAGCTCGAGTTCACCGACGACGCGCTGCACTCGGTCGCCAAGAAAGCGATCGAGCGGAAGACCGGCGCTCGCGGGCTGCGCTCGATCCTCGAGGGGATTTTGCTCGACACGATGTTCGACCTGCCCTCGATGGACGGGGTCGACGAGGTCCATGTCGACAAGGACGTGGTCGAAGGCCGCAAGGAGCCGGTGCGGGTCTATGCGGCCAAGGACAAGGAAGCGGGCGACGCGGCCTAGAGGCTCAGCCCAACCTCATCAAAACTAAACAGCAGCGACGCCCGCCGCGGCGCCTTAGCGGCGGCCGACGGCGGCGAGGATCTGCGAGCCGAAGCGCTCCATCAAATGGCCGTCGCGGCCATAATGGTCAGTGATGAAACGGACTCCGTCGGCGGTCGGCTGCACCGTCAGATAGGTCATGTAGACCGGCACCGGCTGGGGCAGGTTGACGTCTTCCTCGACCTTGGGATTGCTGCCGCTCGGGACATAGCCGCCGAACAGCCAGCGCGCGAAGCGGCGGTAATCCTCGACGCGGACACAGCCGTTGCTGATCCACAGATCGTTCTTGGCGAAATGGCCCTTTTCCGGCGTGTCGTGGAGGTAGATGCCGAAATAATTGGGCAGCATGAATTTCATATTGCCCATCGAATTGGCCGGGCTGGGCAGACGGCGCAGCCGCACTTCCTCGCGGCCGTCGACGACCGCGCGCCAGTCGATCGTGCGCGGATCGACCGGCCGCGCATCGTCGCTGTAATCGCTCAGCACCTGATATTCGCGGTCGGTCAAATAGCTGATGCCCTGCGCGACCACGCGCGGCGCAATCAGGCCGCGGACCAGCTCCGGCGGCACGTTCCAATAGGGATTGACGCTCGCATATTTGATGTAGGCGGCCATCATCGGGGTCGCGGTGTCGGCCTTGCCGACGACGACCTTCATCTCGTCGACCTTGCGGCCGTTTTCCCACATCGACAGGCGCGCGCCGCCTGAATCGACGATCGCATATTTGCGTTGCTCTTCAGGCGCCGGAAGGCGCTTGGCCCGCTCCATGTTGATGATGATCAGCTGCTCATAATATTCGGAGCCGCGATTGAGCGCCTGGATCGTGCCGGCGCCGGCGACACCGTCGTCCTTCATCCCGTGGACGGCCTGGAATTCCTTGACCCGGGCGGCAAGCGCCGCGTCGTAGCTGTCGCCGCCGCCAAGGCCGAGGCGGGTGCGCAAAAGCGCGACGCGCTCGCCGGTCATGCCGGTCTTGAGAGCCGGGCCGGCAGGGATCGTCACCCGCGGCAGGTTCGACCAGCGCTGCTGGTAGCGGATGAGGCCGCGCCTGAGGTCGGTGTAGATCGGATTGACCGAGGTGAAGAGGTCGACCGGGGCGCCGCTCCAGGCAGCGAAAGTGATGTCCGCGGTCGGTCCCCTGTCGCGGGCCGCCTTCGGAACCAGCTCCTCGTCGATATAGATCATGTCGACGCCCTGCTCGATCGCCGGGGGGAGATCGAGCGGCTCGAGCGCGGGCCTCTTGTTGGTTTCGGCGATCGGCGACTGCCACGGCTGACCGCTCGGCGCCGGCCGCGCCATCCACGGCTCGGCAACGACGCGCTGCTGGCCCTGCACCGGATAGGCCTGGCCCGGATAGGGCTGCGCCTGCACGGGCCGCGGCTGTGCCGGATAACCCTGCACCGGATAGGGCTGCTGCGCGGGGGGTACCGAAC
>DATLGK010000069.1:0-20428 GCA_035540475.1 Sphingomicrobium sp. | reverse complement strand
TCGCCGGACTCCTCGCGCGACGAACGCTCGTCACCGTCGCCGCGCCGCGGCCGGTTGCGGCGGCTGAAACGCTCGCCGCGGTCGGGCCGCTCTTGGCGCTCTTGGCGCTCGTCCGCGGCTTCGGCTTCACCGGCCTCGGCGAGTTCCTCTTCGCCCTCGTCCTCGTCCATTTCGTCGTCGCGCTGGCGGCGAGGGTTCTGCTCCTCAAAACGCGCGCGGCTCTCGCTTAGCACGCGGAAATAATGGTCGGCGAACTGCAGATAATATTCGGTCTGGACGCGGTCGCCCGCGAGCTGCGCGTCGCGCGCCATGCTCTTATACTTCTCGAGCAGCTGGGCGGCATTGCCGCGCTGGCGATTGTCCTGCCGGTTGCCGGGCTGTCCGCCCGTATTCTGGCCCCTCTGGCCACCGCGGCCGCGGCGGCGGCCACCCTGACGATTGTTGATCAAATGCCTACGTCCTTACGCAGTTTGCCTTGCCCCTTTTGCTGTTCGGGCGGGCAAAGCCGCGCGCAGGCGCCAGCTCTGACCCTCTCGTCCCGGTCTGCGCTTCAAGCGCCAAAGAACGGCCGATTGCGTCGGGGGTGGGAAAGGCGCGCTCTACAGCTTCGATTGGTGGAGCGGGCCCGGCCCAGGCCAATGATGTAGTGTGCCGGGACGCCCGTGCCAAGCGAATTCGTTCAAATCCATGTTAGCAGCACTGCGCGGGGCCGCTCGGCGAAGTCGTTGACGACGCGGGCTTGAAGGCCGTCGCGCGCAAGCAGCGGCGGGACCGTCCCGGCCTGGTCATGCCCGATCTCGATCGCCGCGAGGCCGCCCGGCTCGAGCAGCCGCGGCAGCTGCGGCCCAAGCGCGCGATAGGCGTCGAGGCCGGTCTCGCCGGCGAACAGAGCCTCGTCAGGCTCAAATTCGCGCACGCCAGGGCCCAGCTCGGCCCCTTTGGCGACATAAGGGGGATTGCACAGGATGAGGTCGAACCGTTCATCAATTCCGTCGGCCCAATTGCCGAGCTGGAACTTGACCCGCGGCTCGAAGCCGAGACGGCGAGCATTGGCCGACGCATAAGACAAGGCGCGCCGCGATACGTCGATGCCAAGGCCGGTCGCCTTCGGCCAGATGTCGAGGGCGGCAAGCAGCAAGGTGCCGGGACCCGTGCCGAGGTCGAGGATCCGCCGCGGCCCCTTGGGTCGGCCGAAATGCTCGATCGCCGAGGCAATCAGCACTTCGCTGTCAGGGCGGGGGACGAGCACGCCGGGCCCGACGTGGAGGTCGATGTTCCAGAACGCCCGACGGCCGGTGATGTAGGCGATCGGCTCCCCGGCCTTGCGCCTCTCGACCATGTCCCAGAAGCGCTTGGGAACCTGGCGCGCAGGCGGCGCCAGCAGCAGGCGGTCGCGGTCGATGTTCAGCGCCTCCGCCATCAGCAGCTCGGCATCGAGCCGGGACGTGTCGCTGGTCTCACTCAACTGGCGCGCCGCATCGTCAAGCG
Source organism: Sphingomicrobium sp. (assembly GCA_035540475.1). Lineage (GTDB taxonomy): Bacteria > Pseudomonadota > Alphaproteobacteria > Sphingomonadales > Sphingomonadaceae > Sphingomicrobium. The sequence goes on along the minus strand of DATLGK010000069.1, from coordinate 18,940 downwards.
CGCGAAAAACGGGTTTCAATGTTCACTCCACTCGGCGGGCCGCGCCGGTTCAGGCCTCGTCGAGACCGGCGAGGCGCTCCGCTTCGTCCTCCGCGACCAGCGCATCAATAATCTCGGTTAGTCCGGGGCCTTCGAGCACTTCTTCGAGCTTGTGCAGCGTCAGGTTGATGCGGTGGTCGGTGACCCGACCTTGCGGGAAATTGTAGGTGCGGATCCGCTCTGAACGGTCGCCCGATCCGACCATCGATTTGCGCGCGCCGGCGCGCTCGCTCGCCAGCCGTTCGCGCTCCATCTCGAACAGGCGGGTGCGAAGCACTTTCAGCGCCTTCGCCTTGTTCTTGTGCTGCGACTTCTCATCCTGCTGGATGACGACGAGGCCGGTCGGCAAGTGGGTGATGCGCACCGCGCTGTCGGTAGTGTTGACCGATTGCCCGCCCGGCCCCGACGAGCGGTAAACGTCGATGCGGAGATCCTTGTCGTCGATCTGGACGTCGACGTCCTCGGCTTCGGGAAGCACGGCGACCGTCGCGGCCGACGTATGAATGCGTCCGCCGCTCTCGGTCGCGGGGACGCGCTGCACGCGGTGCACGCCGCTTTCGAACTTGAGCCTGGCGAACACTCCGGCGCCGCTGATCGAGGCGATCGCTTCCTTGTATCCACCGAGGTCGGATGCGCTGGCCGAGATCAGCTCGAACCTCCAGCCCTGCGATTCCGCGAAGCGCTGGTACATGCGCAGCAGGTCGCCGGCGAACAAAGCGGCTTCGTCGCCGCCGGTGCCGGCGCGGATTTCGAGCATCGCCGCGCGCTCGTCGGCCGCGTCGCGCGGGAGGAGGTGCAGGGCGAGCGCGCGCTCGGCGAGCGGAAGCTTGTGGCGGATGTCCTCGGCCTCGGCCGCGGCCATTTCGCGCAGCTCGGCCTCGGCGGTGGCATCGGCGACCATGCCGTTCAGGACGTCGAGCTCGGCGCGCAACCGGCGCACTTCGCGCGCAGCGGCGGCGACCGGCTCGATCTGGGCATATTCCTTCGACAGGCGGACGAATTCGTCCGGCGCGAGGTCGCCTTTGGCCATCGCCTCGGCAAGCTCGTGCTTCTTCGCCTCGATCGAGGCGATGCGTTCGGACGAGATATGGGTCATCGGCTGAGCGCCTCGACCACCTGCTCCAACGGCACGGCCCGTTGCTCGCCCGTGGCAAGGTCCTTGAGCTGAGCTTCGCCGCGGTCGAGCTCGTCATCGCCGATGATCAGGACGAATGCGGCACCCGCCTCGTTGGCTCGGCTAAGGCGCTTCTTCATATTCCCGCGATAGGCCATGTCGGTCGCAATGCCGGCGCGCCGCAGACTTGCGAGCATGCGCTGCGCGGCGGCTTCGGCTCGTTCGCCCAAAGGCACGATCACGGCAGTTGGCTTTTGCGGCTCCGGCGCATCGATCATCATCGCCAGACGCTCGATCCCAGCCGCCCAGCCGACCGCGGGCGTGCGCGGTCCGCCGAGCGTTTCGATGAGCCCGTCGTAGCGGCCGCCGGCAAGCACGGTGCCCTGCGCTCCCAAGCGGTCGGTGACGAATTCGAACGCGGTGTGGCGATAATAATCGAGGCCGCGGACCAGGCGCGGCGCGCGCTCCCAGGCGATCCCGGCGGCATCGAGGCCTTCGGTGACCCGGCCGAAGAAATCGGCGGCTTCGGCGGTGAGAAAGTCATCAATCTCCGGCGCGCTGTCGATGACCGGCCAGTCCTGGTGCGCCTTGCTGTCGAGGATTCGAAGCGGGTTGCGCTCCAGCCGCGCCCGGCTGTCCTCGCTGAGCGCGTCCGACTGTCCACGGAAATGGTCGAGCAGGGCATCGCGCCAGGCGGCGCGGGTTTCCGGATCGCCGAGAGTGTTGAGCTGAAGGATTGTCCCGCTGATCCCCAGCTCCTTGAGCAGCTGGTCGGCGAAGGCGAGCAGCTCCACGTCCGCCTGCGGCTCGGCAGCGCCGATGATCTCCGCATCGAGCTGGTGGAATTCGCGGAAGCGCCCCTTCTGCGGTCGCTCGTAACGGAACGCAGAGCCGTGGGTCGCGACCTTGAGTGGGGCGTATTGCTGCCAGCCCTCGCTCACATAAGCGCGGCAAATGCCGGCCGTGAACTCGGGCCTCAGCGTAATCGACTCTCCGCCGCGATCTTCGAACGAATACATCTCCTTGGACACGACGTCGGTGGTCTCGCCGATGGTCCGTGCGAAGACGGCGGTCGGCTCGATGGTCGGCACTTCGACGCGCTTGAAGCCGTACAAACGGCGCACGCGGTCGAACGCCGCGACCACCGCGGCGAGGCGGTCGGCATCTTCTCCAAGCAGGCTTTGCGTGCCCCGGACGGGCTGAACCGGCGTCATCGCGCCGCGCTTAAGCACAATTTCGCTATTTGCGAAAATGCGTTCAGCGCGCCTGGCGCTGCTGCCCCCGCTCGCGCTGCTGGCGGAACCAGGCCGGTGAGGGAAGGAACGACTTGCGCAGGCTGATCATGATCGTCCGCCCCAAGGGGTCGAGCAGGTCGGCCTGATAATTGGCCGGAACGTTGCCGAGCGCATCGCGGACCCTGGGCTTGGCATCGAACAGATTGTTCAGTTCGAGCCGCACCTGCGTGCCGCGAAGCCAGGGCTGCTTGACCACCAGTTCGGGGATGTCGCCGGGGTTTGCGAACAGGCGCAGGTCGAAGGTCCCGAGCGGAGAGAAGCGCAGCCGCTCGCCGGTCAGCGTACGGACGTTCGTGCCGCTGCGCCAGTTCGCGCCGAGCCGCACGCCGAGCCCGTTGTTGAACCAGCCGCCCTGCGCCTCGACCTGATGGCGAGGCGTGCCGCCGAGCGAACCGCTCGCATCGCCGCGAAGATAGTCGATCACGCGCGCGCCGGGCGCCGGTGACACTTCGTCGACAAAGGTGATGGTGTCGGTCAGCGAGAAGGTCAGCCGCCCGCGGTTGGAACCGCCGAACATGCCGCCGAAGCCGCCACCGGGCCCACCGCCGCCGAAGCGGCGGCCGCCACCGGGAGCGCCGCCGGCCGGCGCGCTGCGGGCCTCCCCCGCGGCGGGCTGAGCGCTGCCAGCGCCGCCCGGACGCTGTCCAAAGCCGAACTGCGCGCGCATTTGCTCGAGCACTGCCTGCGAGGGCTGCCGCGACTTGAGCGGCTTCGAGAAATCCAGGCCGAGGCGGAGCGTATCCTTACGCGAGGTGTCGAAATTGACTGGCCGCAAATCCACGCTGAGCAGGCGCCCCGATGAATCGCGTACGAAACGGTCCGGGAATGCGGCTTCGATGCCGGGCGTGACGGTGATCCTGGAAATCGGGTCGGCGATGCGCTGGCGCACAAAATCGGCGCGCAGCCTCAGGTCGGTTTCCTTGAACGGCTGCCAATTGCCGCCGAGCTTCCAGACATTACGGCGATCCGACCTTAGTGCCGGATTGCCGCCCGTGACCGCATTGACCAGGACCGTCTGGCCGGTCGCGAAGTCGAACACTCGGCTGCCCGGCGTGTCGAGCACCGGATCGCCAAGCTGGCGGACCGTCGGCGCGCCTTCCTCGCGGCTCCAGCTGGTAATGAAATTGAGACGCTCGGCCGGAGACCAGTTCATGCCGGCGCCGAGCGTCGTCAGCGTCCCGAAGTCGGAAAGCTGGTCGACTTCGGCATTGGCGTTGAGAGTGAGATTTCCGAGCGCGGAAAAATCGCGCCCGCGCCGCGAGACGGGCAGGTCGAGATTGATCGCCGCCTCGCCGCTGGTCCGGCCGAGCGAGCCGGACGAACGCTGCCCGAGTCGAACCCGCTCGGTGTCGAGATGGACCGTGCTCGCGCCAAGCGTCAGCGTGGTGCCGGCATTGCCGGCGGGAAGCGCAAACAGGGTTCCGTTCGCGGTCACCTTCAGGTCGCCCGAAGCCTGCGTCTCCCGCGTCCGGTCGGGCCCCGGCTGCCCGCTCATGCGCTCGGTCCGAGAGCGGCCGCGTTCCAGATTGGCATTGCCGGTCAGGGTCCAGCGCCAGCCCGATCGGTTGCCATTGAGCGCGACCCCCGCATTCGCCGAGTCCGTGCTGGTGGTCCGCGGCAGCGGCTGCAACAGGTTGGGGTCGAGGCCGATCAGCGAACGCCCCTCCTGGTGCTGGAGCTGGGTGTTCAGCGTTGCCGAGACATCGCCCAATATCGTCCGGTTGATCGTGGCCGTCCCCCGAACGTCCCGCCTGCTTGCGACCAGGGAGCGGGCGGCAAGCTGTTGCTCAGGCGTTCCGCCCGCGCCGGGCTGGCCAAGGGCGATGTCGCGTTCGGCTTCGGTCAGCATGCCGTTGGTTTCGGCATGCAGGTTCAGCGTCGTGCGCCCGTTCTCCCCGATCATCAGCCGCGTCACGTCGGCGGTGGCGCCGACATAGCCGCCTTCGGTCGCGGCGTTGCCGCTGGCGAGCGCGACGGTCGAGCGGAAGCGCGGCCGAAGGACGATGTTCACCACCCTCTGGTCAGCGCGATAGCCATATTTGAGCGCGACCTCTTCGGGCAGGATCTCGACGCGCGAGATCGCTTCGGTGGGAATGTCGCGAAGCTCGCGGAAACTGGAGATGCGCTGGCCGTTGAGCAGCATCACCGGCCGCTCGCCGCCCCGCCCTTGCGCGCTTCCGATCTGGGGCGCGATCGCGCTCAAGAGCTCGCTGATGTTGGTCGCGCCGGTGGCGCGCACGTCGCGGGCGTTGAGCGTATTTTCCGGCGGGATGTCGCCGATCACCGACCCGCGGGGCCGGGCGCCGGTGACGACAATCTCATCCTCGTCGGCAAAATCCTCGGATGCGTCCTGTTGCGGCTGTACCTCCTGCTGCCCAACCTCCGGCTGGGGCTCCTCGGGGTTGGTCTGCGCCTCGGCCTGGCTCTGAATCGTGAAAGCGGCGCCGATCAACAGCGCGGAACGAATAGTCATGGCCAGGCGCGCTAATCCCCCCAGCTGAACACGCGCTGACATTGCCGCGAAGTTCGACCAAGCGCCGCCACGGGTCGGCGAACGCCCTATCAGGCGGTCAGCTTCAGAGCGGCGATACCGGCGACGATCCCGAAGATGAGCAAGACGCGAACCATGCTCGCCGGTTCGTGAAACCAGAGGATGCCGACGATCACGGTGCCGACGGCGCCTATGCCCCCCCATACGGCATAAGCCGTGCCCATCGGAATCGAGCGCGAAGCGAGCTCGAGCAGGGCCATGCTGATCGCGACCGATACCAGGAATGCAAGCGTCCAGGGCAGGTTGCGAAAGCCATCGACGAAGCGCAGCGCGGTCGTGAAGCCGACTTCGAACAGGCCGCCGATTATCAGCCAAACCCACGCCATGACCTTCTCCTACGCGGTCGCTTCGATCTCGGGAGGAACGGCCGGCTTTCGGCGAGCCGCGATGAGACAGCCTGCGACGATCAAGACGGCCCCCGCGATCGTGTACGCCGAAACCGGCTCGTGGAAGACGACCCAGCCCAGGGCCGCGGCCCAGAGGAAGCCGCTATATTCGGTCACTGCAAGATAGCCGGCCTCGGCGCGGGCATAGGCCCAGGAGAAGAGCAGGCCTCCGGCCGTCGAAAGCAGGGCCGAGACGATCAGCCAGAGCCATTGGCCGTTCGGCATCGCCGGCAGGCCGACGACCGGCACCAATGCCAGCCACAGGACAGCGACCGTCACCGACTGGAAGAAGTTGATCTCCAGCGGCTTGGCGGCGAGCGCCTGGCGCCGCATCATGACGATATTGACGGCATAGCAAAGCGCCGAGCCGATGATCGCGGCGCTGCCGAGGAGCACGCCGGGGCCGAGTTCGGCGCGCGCCTGGCCGAGAACGATGATCAGCACTCCGATAAAGGCGAAGACCGAGCCGCCAATCGAACGCGGGCCGATTTTCTCGCCGAGGAAAATCGCCGCGAGCAGTAAGGCGATCAACGGCGCGATGAAGGTGAGCGCGATCGCCTGCGCGAGCGGAACGCGGCCGATTCCCCAGAAGAACAGCCCGGCCATCACCGTGACCACCACGCCCCGGGCAACATGGATTTTCAGGGTCGCGCGGGTCGGCCACGGCAGCCGCCGCGGCAAATAGAGGCCGGCGGTGAGCGCGAGGTTGAGAAGCGAGCGCCAGACGCTGACCGTGAAGATCCCGAGCGCGATCACCAGCGCCTTCATGGCCGCGTCCATGATCGACAGCAGGCCGACTGCCGCGAGCGCGGCGAGGAAGGCCTGGAGGGGATGCTGGGCGACGCGGTTCATGCCGCCGCCCCTAGCGGCGACTACTCGGCCGCGTCGAGTGTCGTTTGAGCGGCCTCGGCGGCCTCGATCTCGGCCGCCTTCGCCTCGACCAGCCGGACGATATGGTCGACCATCTCCTCGTCGCGGACATGGTGGTCGGTGACGCCCGACAGATAGACCATATGCTTGCCCTGGCCGCCGCCGGTGATGCCGATGTCGGTCTCGCGCGCTTCGCCGGGACCGTTGACAACGCAGCCGAGCACGCTGAGCGACATCGGAGTCTTGATGTGCTGGAGGCGTTCCTCGAGCGTCTGGACCGTGCGGATGACGTCAAACCCCTGGCGCGCGCAGGATGGGCACGAGACGACCCGGACGCCGCGGCTGCGGATGCCGAGCGCCTTCAATATCTCATAGCCAACGCGAACTTCTTCCTCGGGCTCGGCCGACAGCGAGACGCGGATGGTGTCGCCGATCCCGGCCCACAGCAAAGAGCCGATGCCGATCGCCGACTTGACCGTGCCGCCGATCAGACCGCCGGCCTCGGTGATGCCAAGGTGCAGCGGGCAATCTACGGCTTCGGCGAGCTGGTGATAGGCAGCCACGGCGAGGAAGACGTCGCTGGCCTTGACCGCAACCTTGTAGTCGCGAAAGCCGTGATCCTCGAGGATGCGGATATGGTCGAGCGCGCTTTCGACCAAAGCCTCGGGGCAGGGCTCGCCATACTTTTCCAGCAAATCCTTCTCGAGGCTGCCGGCATTGACGCCGATGCGGATCGCGCAGCCATTCGCCTTGGCGGCATTTACCACCTCGCGCACCCTGTCGTCGGCGCCGATGTTGCCAGGGTTGATGCGCAGGCAGGCGGCGCCGGCGTCGGCCGCCTCGAGCGCGCGCTTGTAGTGGAAATGAATGTCGGCGACGATCGGCACCCTCGCCGCGCGGACGATCTCCCTCAGCGCGGCCGTGCTGTCCTGATCGGGGCAGGAGACGCGGATGATGTCGGCGCCCGCGTCCTCGCAGCGGCGAATCTGGTCGATTGTCGCCCGCGCGTCCGACGTCGGCGTGTTGGTCATCGTCTGCACGGTCACGGGCGCGTCCCCGCCGACGGGCACGGAGCCGACCATGATCTGCCGCGACTTGCGCCGCTCGATGTCGCGCCAGGGACGAATGGACATGGCGCCGCATATAGGGGCTCGGCCGCCGCGGAGCAAAGCTAGGCCAAACCTATCCTATTGTGTTAACAGGTTTAGCAGCGGGACTCGCGGGGGCGCCCCATGGGCAAGCATACCCGACTGCCGGAATTTGCCGGGGCGCCGAACTCGGCGGCGCCGCGTTCGGCCAAACCGCACGTGCGCTATTATGCATTTCTCAGCTACAGCCACAAAGACCAAGCGCTCGCCGACTGGCTGCAGCGCGAGCTCGAGCAATTCCGTGTTCCAAGCACGCTCGCCGGGCGACTGACCGCCAACGGCGTCATCCCGACGCGCCTCGCCCCGATCTTCCGCGACCAGCACGAACTCGCGGCGGCGGACGATCTCGGCGAGGAGATCGAGGAAGCGCTCGCCAATTCGCATTTCCTGATCGTCCTCTGCTCGCCCGATGCCGCGCGCTCGCGCTGGACCAATGCCGAGATCGACGTCTTCAAGCGCAGCCGGCCCGATGGCTGCGTGCTCGCCGCGATCGGCGCGGGCGAGCCGTTCGCCAGCGATGTCCCGGGGCGTGAAGATGAGGAATGCTTCCCGCCGGCGCTGCGGCAGAGGTATGATCGCCGCGGCCGCCCGACCGGCAAGCGCGCCGAGCCGCTGGCCGCCGATTTGCGCGGCGAGGGCGAAGTTCGCCGGATGGGTTTCCTGAGGCTCGTCGCCGGAATGCTCGGCGTAGGCCTTGATGAGCTGGTGCAGCGAGAGACCACGCGGCGCCACCGCCGCCTCGCGTGGCTCACCGCCGGCTCGATCGCCGGAATGGCCGTCACCACCACCTTGGCCTTTACTGCGATCCAGGCGCGCGACGCGGCGCGCGACCAGCGGCGCGAGGCCGAGGGGCTGGTCGCCTTCATGCTCGGCGACCTCAAGGACAAGCTCGAGCCGATCGGCCGCCTCGACGCGCTCGACGGCGTCGGCACGCGCGTGCTCGCTTATTACAGCAAGCAGGATGCAAGCGAGCTTTCCGACGCCGCTCTGCTCCAGCGCTCGCGGGCGCTGAGCCTTACGGCGGACGTCGCTTATTTGCGCGGCGATCTCGCCAATGCGGCACGTCTCTACGGGGAGGCCTTGTCCGGCACTGCGGAAGCCGTCCGGCGAAGTCCCGACGATCCCCGGCGAATGTACGACCATGTCCAGAACGTGTTCTGGACCGGCGAGCTGGCGCGCCGCCGCGGGGAGCTCGAAACCGCAGAGAAAGCGTTTCGCGAATATAAGCGTTTCGCTGACCGGATGGTCGCATTGCAGCCGGACGATCTGCGCTGGCGGACGGAAGCGCAGAACGCCGAGGCGAACCTCGGCATCGTGCTTTATGCCCAGCGGCGCTTCACCGAAGCCGGACCGCGGCTGGAAGGTGCGCTGCGCACGATCGAAGCACTGGCGGCGATCGATCCGCGCAACCTGGCCTATCAAGAGCCGCGCATCCAGGTGCTCGCATGGCTTGCCGATACGCGCAGGGCGGAGGGCCGCCTGGATGAGGCCATTACCATTCGCGAGCGCCAGCTGGCACTGCTCGCGACGCTGGCCGGGGACGAGCGCAGCGTCACCTTCAAGCAATGGACGATCCCCGCGCACCAGGCGCTTGGGATACTCTATGCTTCACGCGGGCGGCTCGACCCGGCACTTGCCGAACTGCGCCAAGCCGTCGCGATCGCCGGAGGCCTGATCGCAATCGAGCCGCGCAACGACGTGTGGAAGCGATTTGCCGCCAACGCCCGCATCGAGCTCGGCAAGACGCTCCTGGTCGCGGGACAGCGTGAGGAAGCCACGCAGCAAATCGGCGCCGGGTGCGCGCTGGTCGCGGCGGCGCCTGCTGGCAGCGCCGCCCAGTGGGGATCCTCGCGCACGCAATGCTTGTCGGCGCGCGCGCGCATATCGCTCGCCTCGGGCAGGCAGGGCGAAGCCCTCAACCTCGCGAGGCAGGCCGTGGCCGCCGCACAAAACGAGCAGAGCAGCGACCGGATCGCCAATCTCTTCAGCCGCGCGGCAGCCTATCGCTTACTGGGCGACGTTCTCCTCGCGAACGGGGATCCTGGATCAGCGCGCCGAGCCTGGTCGAGCGGCCTTGGACTCGTGCCTTCGCAGGTCAGAGAGCGCCCATCGGAAATGTTCGAACATGCGGAATTGCTGCGCCGCCTCGGCCGCACGGCCGAGGCGCAGGCTTTGGATGGCCGGTTGTCGCGCATGGGGTACAAGAGCCTTGTTTGAGGAGAGATCGGATATGGCCACCAAACCCAGTTCAGTGCAGCCTAAGAGCGGGCCCAAGGAGCCTGCCAAGGGCAATCCGTGGAAGGTCGATGTGCTCGTGGTCCTCGACCCGGCGTCGCGAACATTCCGGTTCGAAACCGACGACCTGCCGCTCGGGCCGGACAACGAGCTTACGTTCCACAATCGGGGTTACCCCGGTTTCATCATCACCTTCCGCTTGAAGGAGCCGAGGCACGGCTACCTCTTTCCTGAGAATCTCGACGAAGCACTGTTCTCGGTCGACAGGCCAGAATGCCCGACGTCACATGGCCAGTGGCGTCAGTTTAAGGCCAAGGCCGTGACCGAGAACGGCAAGAATCTCGTGGTCCGCAACCAGAACAAGGACAAGATTCGGTTCGGCTTCACATTGCGTGTGACCAACGACCGAGGCGCGACCTTCTGGAACCTCGATCCGATCGCCGGAAACGAGAACGGCAATTGGGATCTGGCATGATCCCGCCCTGGAGCAACCGTTGACGGGGAGCGGGATCTAGTTGGATCACGCCACAGCAGCGGGGCCGCCTGCTGTCCCTTTCGTCCTCGCCGTGGGAGTGACCGGCCACCGCGCCGAGATGCTCGCCAACGGTGAGTGGCCGGCGCTGCGCCAGCGCATCCGCGAAATCCTCACGAATGTGGCGGAGGCCGCGTGCCGCCTGCTCGACCGGGAGCGCGACTGTTTCGCCGCCAATGTCCCCCTGTTCCGCTTCGTCTCCCCGCTCGCAGACGGTGCCGATCAGGTGGCCGCCGAAGTCGCGATCGAGCTGGGATGGGAGCTCCACGCGATCCTGCCGTTCGAGCGCAGCGAGTATCGAACGGGCTTGTCGGACGAGGCCGCGCGCGAACGTTTCGACAAGCTTCTCGGTCAGGCGAACTGCATTCTCGAACTGCCCGGAGATTCCGGCCGGTCACTCGACGCCTATGTGATGACCGGCAGGGCGACCATTGCCCATTGCGACCTGCTGCTCGCCGTGTGGGATGGACTCGCCGCACGCGGCCGGGGCGGGACGGCCGAGGTGGTCCAGCTCGCGGTGGTGAACGGCACGCCGGTCATTCACCTGCCGCCGGCGCCGGATGCGGCGGCGCGGTTGATGTGGAGCGCGTTCGACCCGGCCATCGTGACTCGCTCGATCGACGAGACCACGTCGCGGCCGTTCGAGCAAGCGTCGGTCGATCAGGTCATGGCCGGACTGTTCGCGCCGCCGGCCGACACCCGCGAGCGCAACTTCCTTACGGCCTTCCGGCGCGAGCGGCTCCATTCGCTACGCGGCCGGCTCGAATATCCGCTAATGCTCGCGTTGGTCGGCGTAAAGCGGATCCGTGCGCGGGACTTCCGCGAGGAGCATTCGGCCCGCGAGATCCGCGACGAATGGGCGTCCTATCGTCAATCCTGCGCGCAGCGGCACGGGATCAATCCGTCGCTGGAATTGCTGGAACAGGCGTACAGCTGGAGCGACCGGCTCGCGACCTATTTCGCGCAGACCTATCGCAGCGGCCACGTGTTCAACTTCGTCGCCGGCGGGTTTGCCGTGTGCATTGGCCTGACCGCCAACATCCTCAACCGCGACCTGTTCGAAATCGCGCTCGCCGAGGGAGTGATCACCGCCGCCATCCTCATCAACACCCGGCTCGGCGTGAGGAACGAATGGCACCGCCGCTGGCTCGACTATCGGCAACTGGCCGAGCGCTTAAGGCCGATGCGCAGCCTCAAGCTTTTGGGAGTCGCTGCGCCCGACCCGCCCGGGTCGATCACCGAGCCGGTGCCGCGGCGGTGGATTGAATGGTATGCGACTGGCGTGTGGCGCGCGATGGGCTGTCCTTCCGGCAAGCTCGACGAAGGATGCGTGACCAGCCTCACCGAGTCGATCGCCGACTTCGAACTTGCGCCGCAAGTCAGCTACCATCTGCGCCACGCACGGCAAATCGAGCTGCTCGACAGAAGGCTCGAAATCCTCGCTGCCAGTCTGTTCTGGACGACCCTGATCGTGTCGGCGCTGGTGCTGGTGGGCCTGGCGGTCGTTCCTGACCTGGTGATGCCATATGACCCCTGGTTCGACCTCGTCGGAGCGGGCTTCCCGGCGCTCGGCACGGCGGTTTTCGGGATCCGCTTCCAGGGCGATTTCGGCGGCAGCGCCGTGCGGTCACTGGCCACTGCCAACGCGCTCGAGCGAATTGAACGAGAGCTGCGCGCGAGCAAAGGGCTGCAACGCGCCGCCGACCTCACCGAGCAAAGTGCCCGGACCATGCTCGCGGACCTCGAGGAATGGCGGCTGGTCAATCAGCAGCAAGATCTCGACTTGCTCTAGCCGCGCCGGCGTCACCGCGTGCGCTAGTGGCGCCATCGAACTGGCACCGGGCGCGAGACGCAGCTAGGGCGCCGACACATGAGCATGACACCCTGGCGACTGGTGATTCACGGCGGCGCGGGGTCGATGCGCCCGGGCAAGCTCGATCCGGAACAGGAGCGCTGCGCCCGCGATGGACTTCAGACGGCTTTGACAGCGGGCGCAGACGCGCTGCGCGAGGGAAAGAGCGCGCTCGACGCGGTCGAAGCGGCGGTCCGCGTTCTCGAGGAAGATCCCTGCTTCAACGCCGGCCGGGGCAGCGTGCTTACCGCCAGCGGCTGCATCGAGCTCGACGCGGCGATCATGGACGGGCGGACGCGCGCCGCCGGGGCGGTTTCGGGCCTGAGGACGACGCGCGCGCCGATCAGCCTTGCTCGGCGCCTGCTCGAACAGGGCCCGCATGTCTTTCTCTCCGGGCATGGCGCCGACGATTTCGCGCGGGACGCGGGCCTGGAACAGGTCGAGAATGGCTGGTTCGAGGTGCCCGAGCGACGCCGCCAGCTCGAGGAACTGCTGGCCTCGGGCGGATTCGACGACGAGGTCAAATATGGGACCGTCGGCGCGGTCGCGGTCGATGCCCGCGGCCATGTCGCGGTCGCCACCTCGACCGGCGGGCTGACGGCGAAGCGCTGGGGCCGGGTCGGCGATTCGCCGCTGATTGGCGCGGGAACCTATGCCGACGACCGCTCCGCCGCCGTGTCCGCGACCGGCTCAGGCGAGTATTTCATCCGCGCCGTGGCCGCGCATCAGCTCGCCGAGCGCGTGCGGCTTGGGGGCCAGAGCCTTCAAGAGGCGCTCGACGGGGTTCTCGCCGACATTTCGGAGCTCGGTGGCAAGGGCGGGCTGATCGCGGTGACCCCGGACGGCGATGCCGCCTGGGGCTTCACCACCCCGGCGATGTATCGCGGCCGGGCGGATCCGGACGGCATATCCGTCGCGATCTACGCGGAAGAGGATGAGCGGTAGGGGAGATCGCGCCGGAGCCAGTCGACCTCCGCCAGCACGGCTGCCCGCTCCTGCTCCAAAAAGTCGGCGACCGCTGCGCGGAAGCTTCGGTTCGGAAGGAAATGCGCAGACCTGGTGATGACCGGCTCGTAGCCGCGCGCGATCTTGTGCTCGCCCTGGGCGCCGGCCTGCACGGACTTGAGGCCGTGCCGGCAGGCCCATTCGATCGCTTGATAATAGCAAAGCTCGAAGTGCAGGAAGGGCGCGTCGTCGATCGTTCCCCAATAGCGCCCGTACAGCGTGTCGGGGCCAATCACGTTGAGCGCGCCGGCGATCGGCCGCCCCTCGCGCAGTGCCAGGAACAGGAGCAGCGACTCTCCCATGCGCTCGGCGGCAAGGTCGAAAAATCGGCGCGTGAGATAGGGCCGGCCCCATTTGCGCGAGCCCGTGTCCTGATAGAAACGCCACATCGCATCCCACTCCACGCCTCCAATTTCGGCGCCGCGCAGCGCACGGATCTCGAGCCCCGCGACAGCGGCGGCGCGCTCCTTGCGGATGGTCTTGCGCTTGCGGCTGCTGAGCGCGCCGAGAAAATCCTCGAACGAGCCGTAGCCGCGATTGAACCAATGATATTGCAGTCCCAGGCGGATCAGCCAGTCGCGCCGCTCGCACTGCGCCGCGCCCGCCTCGTCGATGAAGGTGATGTGCGCCGACGAAAGGTCGTTCTGCACCGTCACCGCCTCGATCGCCGCAAGCAGCTGCTGCGGCCGGCCGCCGAGCAGGCGCGGGCCCGGCACTGGGGTGAAGGGCACCGCGACCTGCAGCTTGGGATAATATTCGCCGCCCGCCCGCTGCCATGCGTCCGCCCAGCCGTGGTCGAACACATACTCTCCCTGGCTGTGGGTCTTGAGATAGGCCGGGGCCGCCGCGACCAGGTGCGAGCCTTCGTCTTCGACGAGGATCGGCGCGCTCGTCCATCCGGTGCCAGGCCCGACGCTGTGCGAATCCTCGAGCGACGACAGGAATGCGTGGCTGAGGAATGGCTCGGCACCGGCAATCCGGTCCCAGGCCTGGGCGTTGAGCCCGGCAACCCCGGACGCGATCTTGGCGACGAATTGGGTTTCGCGGTCGGCCATGCCCATCACATGGCTAGGGCATGGCCGATGAACTAGGCTTTGACGGCAACGATGGCGTCGACTTCGACCGCCACACCGAGCGGAAGGACCGCGACGCCGACCGCGCTGCGGGCATGGCGGCCCGCCTCGCCGAACACCTCTTGCATCAACTCGGAGGCGCCGTTGGCGACCTTCGGCTGGTCGGTGAAGTCCGGCGTGCTGTTGACGAACACGCCTAGCTTCACGACGCGGCCGACCCGGTCGAGCGAGCCCAGCGCCGCCTTCATCTGCGCCAGTAGCATGATCCCGCAGCGCCGCGCCGCCGCGGTGCCTGCGTCGAGGTCGACATCGTCGCCGAGGCGGCCTGTGATCAGGCTGCCGTCTTCGGCGAAGCTGATCTGGCCCGAGATGTGGAGCAGCCCGCCCTGCTCAACCGCGGGCACGTAAGCCGCGACCGGCGCGGCGGGTTCGGGAAGGGCGATGCCGAGTTCGGCGAGGCGCTGGTCGATGGTCATGGCACTGCCCCAAGCATTGCGGCGGCCGCGAATCAACCCTCCCGCGTCACCGTGAACCCGGCCCAGCTCTGGCTGACCGGCATCAGCTCGATCGTGTTGATGTTGAGGTGCTGGGGAAGGTTCGCCAGCCACCAGAAGAGGTCGGCGAGGTCGTCCGCGGTCATCGGGTCCATGTCGGCATAGAGCTTGCGCGAGGCCTCTTCATCGCCCCCGGTCCGCACGATGGTGAACTCGGTTTCCGCCATCCCCGGTTCGACCGAGGTGATCCGGACCCCAGTGCCGGCAAGGTCGCAGCGCAGATCGAGCGAGAACTGCCGGACGAACGCCTTGGTGCCGGCGTACACTGCGCCGCCCTTGTAGGGGTAGGTCGCCGCGACCGAAGAGACATTGATGATCTGGCCCTTGCGCGCGATGAGCCCGGGAAGCAGCGCACGCGTCAGCGCGACCAGCCCGGTGATGTTGGTGTCGATCACCGTCTCGATCCGCTCCCAGTCGGTCTCCGGCAGCGGGTCCGTCGGCGGCGCGAGGCCAGCGTTGTTGAGCAACAGGTCGATCTCCCCCCAGGCGCCGTCAAGGCTGGCAAGGCTTTCAACCGCCGCGCGGTCCCGCATGTCCACCTCAAGAGGGAGGAAGGCGTCGCCGAGCTCGTCCTGGAGCTTTCTCAATCGATCGCCGCGCCGGCCGGTGCCGATGGCGCGCCATCCTTCGGCAACGAACCGCCGGACTGCTGCCTCGCCGAAGCCCGCCGTCGCGCCCGTGACCAGGATCGTTTTCATGCTTTTCCCTCTTCCAGCTCGCGCCGCGCCCTTACGAGCAGAGCAGGAGAAACGCCAAGCTCCTCCGAAACGGAGACGAGATCCGGCTCATAGGCCTCCAGAAAGCGTATCAGCGCAGCGAGCAGCTGCGGTTCTCCCGCCCGGCGGCGCAGCTCGTCTGTCCCGATTCCGGTCAGGTCGAGCCAGCGTCGCGCCCGACCGTCGTCGCGGAGCGTTGCCGCAAGCGCGGCAAGCGCGAGGGTGACCGGATCATTTGGTAGGTCGGGCGGCAAGGCGTAGAAGCTGCGTGAGGTACCGAAGGGAGCAAATGGCGAAGATCCTGATCGTCGAGGACAATGCCCTCAACATCAAGCTGTTCTGCGACCTTCTGGCGGCGCATGGGCATGAGCCCGAGGCGGTGACGGACAGCCGCGCGGCGATCGAGGCTGCGCGCCGCTTCATGCCCGACCTGGTGATTACCGACATTCAGCTGCCCCATCTCAACGGTCTCGAATTGATCCGGCTGATCCGTAGGGACGAGCAGCTCGCCGAAGTCCCGATCATGGCGGTCACGGCTTATTCGGCGCAGGGCGATGAGGAGCGGATCAGGGCGGCCGGGGCGCAGGCCTATGTCGCCAAGCCGATCTCCGTCGTGCGCTTCGCGGAAACCGTCGACGAACTGCTGGCAAACAGCGCGCGCGAAACGCAGGACGGCTGAGCCGTCCAAGCGTAGCGAGTTAGCGGATGGAGCGCGTCGGCAATGACGCGGCGGCGCAGCGCGCCACCGATTATTTGATCTTCGCTTCCTTGAACTCGACGTGCTTGCGCGCACGCGGATCGTACTTCTTGAAGCTCAGCTTCTCCGTCTGGGTCCGCGGATTCTTCTTGGTCACATAGAAGAAACCCGTGTCCGCAGTGCTGACGAGCTTGATCTTGACGGTTGCCGGCTTGGCCATCGGACAGTCCCAGTGCTGAAAATAGAAAAAGCGGCCAACTGCCGCTCGTACGGCCGCGCTCAATGACGAACGGGACCGATTCTGTCAACCGACACAGGATCGTAACGGCGCCTTAACCCAATTGCGCGAGGCTGCTTTCGACGAAGGAGGCAGCCATGGCAAGCGATCCGATCGCCGCGGTGAAAGCGCAGGTCGGCAGGCGCGTCGCCGAAATCCGCGAGCGCGGGCCGCGCCTCTCCCCGCTCGATCTTCACGCCCGCATGGATGCGATCCGCGAACTCGCCGCCGAGCACGGCCTCGCCGCGCTCGAGGGCCTCGCCCGCTGTTCGGCGCAGCTCGCGCTGCTTCCCGGCCGGAACGTGGCGATGCAATCCTGCCTCGAGCATGTCGACGAGGCGCTCGACAGCCGCTCGGAATCCGACTGCAACGCGATCCTCGCGGCACTCGCGATGCGGCTCCACTGACACCGTAAGGGCCTTCATGCATTAGAAGCGCCATGCGCGCTTTCTCGCAGCTGCTCGACGATCTCGTCTACACGCGCTCGCGCAACACCAAGCTCAAGCTGATCGGCGACTATCTCAAGGAAACGCCCGATCCCGACCGCGGCTATGGACTCGCCGCCCTGACCGGCTCACTCGACATCCCCGCCGTCAAGCATGCGGCGGTCCGCGCGATCGCCGAGGAGCGCGTCGATCCGGTACTGCTGTACATGAGCCGCGACTATGTCGGCGACATGGCGGAGACCGTGGCCTTGCTGTGGCCGACCGCCGCCGACGGCGTTCCCGAGATCGACGATGCCACCTTGCCGATCAGCGAGGCGGTCGAGCGGCTGCGCTCCGCCTCGCGCCTCGAGGCACCGCGGGTGCTCGCCGGCATGCTCGACCACCTCGACGCCTCGGGCCGCTTTGCGCTGCTCAAGCTTGCGACCGGGGAACTTCGCGTCGGTATCAATGCACGGCTTGCCAAACAGGCTTTTGCCGACGCCTTCGGGCTCGAGGTGGAAGCGGTCGAGGAGGTGTGGCACGGGCTGGCGCCGCCATTCGCCGAGCTGTTCGACTGGGCCGAGGGCCGGGCCGGTCAGCCGGCGGTTCGCGACTTGCCCGTGTTCCGCCCATTCATGCTCGCCCACGCGCTCGAAAACACGCGCGTCTCGCTCGACGATTATGCGGCCGAGTGGAAATGGGATGGGATCCGCGTGCAGCTGGTCCACGCCGGCGGACAGACCAGGCTTTACAGCCGAACCGGCGACGACATTTCGCACAGCTTCCCGGATATCGCGCAGGCGTTCGGGACACCGGGAGTGCTCGACGGCGAACTTCTGGTCCGCGGCGAGGACCAGGGCATCACCGAGGTGCACGGCGGCGCCGCGGCGAGCTTCAACGCGCTCCAGCAGCGCCTCGGGCGCAAGACCGTCAGCCAGAAGATGCTGACATCGTATCCGGCCTTCGTTCGGCTCTACGACATATTGTTCGACGGTGGCGAGGACCTGCGTGAGCTGCCCTGGACCGAGCGGCGTAAGCGTCTCGAGAGCTTCACTGCGCAACTCGACCGCGACCGCTTCGACGTCTCCCAGCTGATCGATGCGAAGAGTTTCGAGGAGCTCGAGGAGCTGCGGCTCAGTGCCCGCGACGTCGCGATCGAGGGGATCATGCTCAAGCGCCGCGACAGCCCCTATGTCGGGGGCCGCCGCGCCGGACTGTGGTACAAATGGAAGCGCGACCCGCTGACCGCCGACTGCGTCCTCATGTACGCGCAGCGCGGTTCCGGGAAACGGTCATCCTATTACAGCGACTATACGTTCGGCTGCTGGAACGAGGCGGGAGAGTTGCTGCCGGTCGGCAAGGCCTATTTCGGCTTTACCGACGAGGAATTGAAATGGCTCGATCGTTGGATCCGGGGGCACACAGTGCAGCGCTTCGGCCCGGTGCGCGAGGTCGAGAAAAGCCTCGTGCTCGAGGTGGCGTTCGATTCGATCCATGCCAGCACTCGCCACAAGTCGGGGCTGGCGATGCGCTTTCCCCGCATCAGCAGGATCCGGACCGACAAGCCCGCCGCCGAAGCCGACCGGATCCCCACGCTCCGCTCTCTCGCCACCTGAGCGGCGCAAAGGAAAAGGGCCGGCGACTCGCGTCACCGGCCCTTCCGCCCCCTTAAAGGATAGCAATTAGCTGATGGGCTGCAAGTTTACCGCCGCATATTTGCCGCGGCGGTCAACTTCCAGCTCGAACTCCAGCCGGTCGCCTTCGTTCAGCGTCGAAATCCCGGCGCGCTCGACCGCCGAGATATGCACGAAGGCATCGGGCTGGCCGTCGTCGCGCTGAATGAAGCCGAAGCCCTTCATCGAATTGAAGAACTTGACCGTCCCGCTGGCCTTTTCGCCCGTCAGCTGGCGCTGCGGTCCGCTCTGGCCGCCGCCGCTGCGCTCGACCGGCATCGGATCGCCCTCGATCCTGAGGTCGGTCGCAGAAACGCGGCCGCCTCGATCGACCAGCGTGAACTCCAGCGGCTGACCGTCGGCAAGATCGGTCAGACCGGCCTGCTCGACAGCCGAGATGTGGACGAACACGTCCTCACCGCCATCGTCGCGGACGATGAAGCCGAAGCCTTTCTGCGGATTGAAGAATTTGACGACGCCTTTGCCTTCGCCAATGAC
>DATLGK010000068.1:0-37522 GCA_035540475.1 Sphingomicrobium sp. | reverse complement strand
TGAACCGGGCCTCCAGCTTCTCGACCGCGGCGCGGGTCAGGACCAGCGTCTCGTGGCGCATGATGTCATAGACGTTGGCGCCCACCGCCGGCAGCAGGTTGATGCTGTCGAGGTTGGACGAAGCGCGGGCGAAGCCGACGTTCAATGCGTCGCCGTCGATCACCAGCGCGGTCTTGCCGAAGCCGAGCTTGCCGAGCTGCGACTTCAAGGTCCTCGTCTTGGCCTCCGAAACGTCGAGATTGTCGACGACGATCAGATTGCCTTCGCGGGCCTTGGACGACAGCGCCATCTTGAGGCCGAGCTGGCGAACCTTCTTGTTGAGGCTCGAGGTGAAGACGCGGGCCCGCGGGCCGTGCGCCTTGCCGCCGCCGATGAAGATCGGCGCCTTGCGGTCGCCGTGGCGGGCTGTGCCGCCACCCTTCTGGCGACCCCATTTCTTGCCGGTGCGCGAAACGTCGCCGCGCTCGCGCGCCGCGCGCGCCGGGGCGCGCCGGTTAATGAGCTGCCAGGTGACGACGCGGTGGAGGATGTCGGCGCGGGGCTCGAGGCCGAAAATCTCGTCCTTGAGCTCGATGTCGCCGCCAGCCTTCGCATCGAGGGTCTGTACCTTGACCTTCATCGCTTAGCCTTCCTTGCTCTCGTCCGCCGAAGCATCGCCCGAGGTATCGCCCTCTGGCGTCTGCTCACCGGCCGGAGCGTCCGTGGTCTCGTTGGTGTCGGCAGCCGCGCCCGCTTCCTGCTCGGCAGCGATCGCCGCGACTTCCTCGTCGCTCGGAAGCGCCGGGATCTCGTGCACGGCCGCCTCGTCGACCAGGCCCGGAGCCGGAACGTCGACTTCCTCGGGCTTCAGCGCCTCGAGGATGCCCGCCGGATAGGGCGCCGCGTCGGGGCGCGGAAGCTTGATCGCGTCCTGCACGGCCAGCCAGCTGCCCTTGTGGCCCGGGACCGAGCCCTTGACGAAGAGGAGGCCGCGGATCGGGTCGGTGCGAACGATCTCGAGGTTCTGCTGGGTGCGGTTGCGAGCGCCCATGTGCCCGGCCATCTTCTTGTTCTTGAAGACGCGGCCCGGATCCTGGCGGTTACCGGTCGAGCCGTGCGAGCGGTGCGAGACCGACACGCCGTGGGTCGCGCGCAGACCGCCGAAACCCCAGCGCTTCATCGCCCCGGCAAAGCCCTTGCCCTGGGTCACGCCGGAAATGTCGACCAGCTGGCCGGGAACGAAATGGTCGGCGCTGATGTGCGATCCGACGTCGAGCAGCGCATCCTCGGCGACGCGGAACTCGACCACCTTCGCCTTGGGCTCGACCTCGGCCTTGCCGAAGGCGACGCGCTGCGGCTTGGCGACATTCTTCGCCTTCGCCTTGCCCGCGCCGAGCTGCACGGCGGTATAGCCGTCACGATCCTTCTCGCGGCGGCCGACGACCTGCACATCGTCCAGCTGCAGGACGGTAACGGGCACGTGCCGACCGTCCGCCTGGAACAGGCGGGTCATTCCGACCTTCTTCGCGATCACGCCGGTGCGCATGATCCTTGCTCCTCACACAGAGGCACTCGAGGAACGCCCCCGAGTGCGTGCAGCCCATCCAAATATTTGCGTGCCCCGCCTGGGCTAGTGCCCCGCATCATCTGCGGGACGGCGGGGACGCAGCCCGGAGCTGATCTCCGGCGGTATCACCCTGTCTTCGCGCGCCTTGCGGCCCGCGCTGGCCGGTTAAGCCAGTTTGATCTCCACATCGACGCCCGCGGCGAGGTCGAGCTTCATCAGCGCGTCGACCGTCTGCGGCGTCGGCTGCACGATGTCGAGCAGCCGCTTGTAGGTCCGAACCTCGAACTGCTCGCGCGACTTCTTGTCGACGTGCGGCGAGCGGTTCACGGTGAACTTCTCGATGCGCGTCGGCAGGGGAATGGGCCCGCGGATGAGAGCACCCGTGCGGCGCGCCGTATCGGCGATGTCGCCAGTCGCCTGGTCAAGCACTCGATGATCGAAAGCCTTCAGGCGAATCCGGATGTTCTGCGTTTCCATTTCCCTACCGATGCGAAAGAGCCGCCGGGCTGTTGCCAGCCCGAAAAACAAGAGGCCGCACCCGCTTGATTCCGGTTTCCCGGAACGGACGACCTCAGCTTGAATGTTGGTGACGGTGACGAATCCCCGTCGGTGAAGGCGCCTCTACAGAGGAGAGGCGGTCAGATCAACCCCTCCGTGGCGGGTTGGACCGACTATCGCCTGCAATCGGTCGTACGCGCACCTGCGCTGCTCGTAAAAGAAAAGGCCCGGCGCTTCGGCTGAAGCACCGGGCCCTTCATGATCTAGCGCCGTGAGGCGCGAGACTTACTTCGTGATCGTGCCGACAACCCCTGCGCCGACCGTACGGCCGCCTTCGCGGATCGCGAAGCGCAGGCCCGGGTCCATGGCGATCGGGGCGATCAGCTTGACGCCCAGGCTGACGTTGTCGCCGGGCATGACCATCTCAGTGCCCTCGGGGAGCTGAACCTCGCCGGTCACGTCCGTCGTGCGGAAGTAGAATTGCGGGCGGTAGTTGGCGAAGAACGGCGTGTGACGGCCGCCCTCGTCCTTCGACAGCACGTAGACTTCCGCCTGGAAATCGGTGTGCGGGGTGATCGAGCCGGGCTTGCACAGCACCTGGCCGCGCTCGACGTCCTCACGGCCGACACCGCGCAGCAGCGCGCCGATGTTGTCGCCAGCCTGGCCTTGGTCGAGCAGCTTGCGGAACATCTCGACGCCGGTGACGACGGTCTTCTGGGTGTCGCGGATGCCGACGATCTCGACTTCCTCGCCGACCTTGATCACGCCGGTCTCGACGCGGCCGGTGACGACGGTGCCGCGGCCGGAGATCGAGAACACGTCTTCGATCGGCATCAGGAACGGCTTGTCGAGCGGACGCTCCGGCTGCGGGATCCAGTCGTCCACGGCCTTCATCAGCTCCATGATCTTCTCTTCACCGATGTTCGGGTCACGATCCTCGAGGACCGCGAGCGCCGAACCGGAAACGATCGGAATATTGTCGCCGTCGAAACCGCGCTTGGACAGCTCCTCGCGGATTTCCAGCTCGACCAGCTCGAGAAGCTCGGGGTCGTCGACCTGGTCGACCTTGTTGAGGAACACGACCATGGTCGGAACGCCGACCTGCTTGGCGAGCAGGATGTGCTCCTTGGTCTGCGGCATCGGGCCGTCGGCGGCCGAAACCACCAGGATCGCGCCGTCCATCTGCGCGGCGCCGGTGATCATGTTCTTCACATAGTCGGCGTGGCCCGGGCAGTCGACGTGCGCATAGTGGCGCTTCTCGGTCTCATACTCGACGTGAGCGGTCGAGATGGTGATACCGCGCTCGCGCTCTTCGGGCGCCTTGTCGATGTTGGCAAAATCGACGGCTTCGCCGCCGCCGTGCTTCGACAGCACCTTGGTGATCGCGGCCGTCAGCGACGTCTTGCCATGGTCGACGTGACCGATGGTGCCGATGTTGCAGTGCGGCTTATTCCGCTCGAATTTAGCCTTCGCCATTTTACGCCTCTTCTTGTCTAGAAATTCGGGCGGCCGCCCGTCGCGAGCGCGCCCATAACTGCAAAATTGCGCTTACGCTAGTTTCGCCTTCACCTCGTCGGCGACGTTCTGCGGCACTTCCTCGTAGTGCGAGAACTGCATCGTATACTGCGCCCGCCCTTGGGTGAACGAACGCAGCTGATTGACGTAGCCGAACATGTTGGCGAGCGGGACCATGGCCTCGACGACCTGCGCGTTGCCGCGGCTGTCGGTGCCCTGGATCTGGCCGCGCCGCGAGTTCAGGTCGCCGATCACGTCGCCCATGAACTCTTCCGGAGTGACCACTTCCACCTTCATGATCGGCTCGAGGAGCTTGATGCCGGCCTTCTGAGCGGCTTCGCGCATCGCACCGCGGCCCGTGATCTCGAACGCCAGCGCGGAGGAGTCGACATCGTGATAGGCGCCGTCGACCAGGTGGATCTCGAAGTCGATGATCGGGAAGCCTATCAGCGACCCGGTCTCGGCCGTCTCGCGCATGCCCTTCTCGACCGACGGAATATATTCGCGCGGGATGTTGCCGCCCTTGATCTCGTCGAAGAACTGCACGCCCGAGCCGCGCTCGCCCGGAGCAAGCGTGACCTTGACGCGGCCGAACTGACCGGAGCCGCCCGACTGCTTCTTGTGGGTGTAGTCGACCTCGACCGGCTTCGCGAGCGACTCCCGGTAGGCGACCTGCGGGGCGCCGACATTGGCCTCGACCTTGAACTCGCGCTTCATGCGGTCGACGAGGATCTCGAGGTGGAGCTCGCCCATCCCCTTGATGATCGTCTGGCCCGACTCGTGGTCGGTGGTGACGCGGAAGCTCGGGTCCTCGGCGGCCAGGCGTGAGAGCGCAAGGCCCATCTTCTCCTGGTCGGCCTTGGTCTTGGGCTCGACGGCGACCTCGATCACGGGATCGGGGAACTCCATCCGCTCGAGGATGATCGGCTTGTTCGGGTCGCACAAAGTATCGCCGGTCGTCGTCTCCTTGAGGCCAGCGATGGCGACGATGTCACCCGCATAAGCCGTGTCGATGTCCTCGCGATTGTTCGCATGCATCAGGAGCATGCGGCCGATCTTCTCGCGCTTGTCCTTGACCGAGTTCAGGACCGTGCCCTTCTCGAGCTTGCCCGAATAGATGCGCGC
Source organism: Sphingomicrobium sp. (assembly GCA_035540475.1). GTDB lineage: Bacteria > Pseudomonadota > Alphaproteobacteria > Sphingomonadales > Sphingomonadaceae > Sphingomicrobium. The sequence continues at coordinate 32,838 of DATLGK010000068.1, read as the reverse complement.
GAAGGTCAGCGAGCCGACGAACGGGTCGTTCATGATCTTGAACGCCAGCGCCGAGAAAGGCGCGGAGTCCGACGCCTCGCGGGTGTCGGTCGCCTCGCTGTCCGGGTTGATGCCTTCGACCGGCGGGATGTCGAGCGGGCTCGGCAGATAGTCGATCACCGCATCGAGCAAGGGCTGGACGCCCTTGTTCTTGAACGCCGAGCCGCACAGCACGGGGACGAAGGAGAAGTTGAGCGTGCCCTTGCGGATCAGCTTCTTGAGCGTCGCCGTGTCGGGCTCGGTGCCTTCGAGATAGGCCTCCATCACCTCGTCGTCCTGCTCGACGGCAAGCTCGATCAGCTCGCTGCGCGCAGCGGCCGCCTCGTCCTTCAGCTCATCGGGGATCGGATGATATTCGAACTTCGCGCCGAGGCTCTCGTCGAGCCAGATGATCGCCCGGTTCTCGACCAGGTCGACCAGGCCCTTGAAGCCGCTTTCGATGCCAATCGGCAGATAGAGGACGGCCGGGCGCGCGCCGAGGCGGTCCTTGATCATTCCGACGCAGCGCTCGAAGCTCGCCCCAGTGCGGTCGAGCTTGTTGACGAAGCACATGCGCGGAACCTTGTACTTCTCGGCCTGGCGCCAGACGGTCTCCGACTGCGGCTCGACGCCGGCGACGCCGTCGAAGCAGGCGACCGCGCCGTCGAGGACGCGCAGCGAGCGCTCGACCTCGATGGTGAAGTCGACGTGGCCGGGGGTGTCGATGATGTTGATCCGGTGCTCTTCGCCCTTGCCCTCATCGGCGCGCCAGAAGCAGGTCGTCGCCGCGGAGGTAATGGTGATCCCGCGCTCCTGCTCCTGCTCCATCCAGTCCATGGTCGCGGTGCCCTCGTGGACCTCGCCGATCTTGTAGGACTTGCCGGTGTAATAGAGGATGCGCTCGGTCGTCGTCGTCTTGCCGGCGTCAATGTGAGCCATGATGCCGATGTTGCGATAGCGTTCGAGCGGATGGCTGCGGGCCATTTCTTAGGGTTCCTTAGCGATGTGGGGAGCCGGCGTGCCCGGCTGCCCCGAATATAGGTACGATTGTTACCAGCGGTAGTGGCTGAAGGCGCGGTTCGCCTCGGCCATGCGGTGGGTGTCCTCGCGCTTCTTGACCGCATTGCCGCGGTTCTGCGCGGCGTCCATCAGCTCGCCCGAGAGGCGGCCAGCCATGGTCTTCTCCGAGCGCGCGCGGGCGGCGGAGATCAGCCAGCGGATGGCGAGCGCCTGGGCGCGCTCGGGCCGCACCTCGACCGGAACCTGGTAGGTGGCTCCGCCGACGCGCCGCGAACGGACCTCGATGCCCGGCTTCACATTGTTGAGCGCGTCGTGAAACACGCCCAGGGGCTCGCGCTTGAGGCGGGCTTCGACATTGTCGAGCGCGCCGTAGACGATGCCCTCGGCGACGGACTTCTTGCCGTCGAGCATGACGCTGTTCATGAACTTGGAGAGGACGACGTCCCCGAACTTGGGATCCGGGAGGATTTCGCGCTTTTCTGGGCGGCGACGACGAGACATGGATTCTTTCCTTTCTTCAGCCTCTTCCGGAACCTGTCCGGGGCTTACTCTCGTGGATTATTTGGGACGCTTGGCGCCGTACTTCGAACGGCTCTGCTTGCGGTCCTTGACGCCCTGCGTGTCGAGGACGCCGCGAAGGACGTGATAGCGAACGCCCGGAAGATCGCGCACGCGGCCGCCGCGGATCAGCACGACGCTATGCTCCTGAAGGTTGTGGCCTTCGCCGGGGATGTAGCTGATCACTTCGCGTTGGTTGGTCAGGCGGACCTTGGCCACCTTCCTGAGCGCCGAGTTCGGCTTCTTCGGGGTCGTCGTATAGACACGGGTGCAGACTCCGCGCTTCTGCGGGTTCTGCTCCATCGCAGGGACCTTCGACTTGGCCTTCTGCGGTTCGCGACCCTTGCGGATCAGCTGGTTAATCGTCGGCATGAAGCCCTTCACCTTTCGTTGCGGGAATCCCCGCGGTTACTTTGCCCAACATGAAAAGCGCGAAGGCGGTCGGCCAACCTTACGGCCAGCCGGCCCTCACGCATTGAGCAATGTTCAGCTCTTGCCCGGCGAAAAGCGAATGACTCCCTGTCGCGCGGACGGCCGGCCACATAGCGGTGGTGCGGCAAAGGGTCAACCGCGCCCCGCGGCGCGGCGGTTGGTCGAAAAGTCCAGCCGCCCGCCGGAACTCGCATCGGGTTTCTGCGATTCAGCTGTATAGCCAATAGTGCGATTCCAGGAGGAACGACATGGCACGCATTGCACTAATCCTTGCCTTGGGCACGATCGCTTCCGCGGCCTCCGCCGCGAGCCTCCAGCCAATGGCCAATCCCGCGCCCCCGGGCGGCCCGGATACGCGCTACTGCCTGAAAGTCGGACCCCTGACCGGCAATCTCGCCGAAACGATCCTGTGCCTGACCCGCGCCGAATGGGCCGAGCAGGATGTCGACGTCGACGCCGAATGGGCGAGGAACGGCGTCAGGGTGCTCGGCTAGCCGCGACGCCTCATGGGCTTGATACGATGCGCGGCGAGGCGCTCGTAATAAGGCCGGCAGCGATCGGCGAGGCGCTGCGCGCCCTCCGGTAACTCAACAGCATCCGTATCGGGCGACCCGAAGCCGGTGCTCGCTTCGACCGACCCGTACCAGTGCGCCGCCCACGGGCCGTCCGTTTCGCGGCGCCCGGGTGCCCAGCTGAGCATCGCGCGGTCCCACGGAATCCGCAGCGCCGCGCAAAGCCTCGACAGCACAGCCTCGGGATCGGCCAGCACATCATTGGCATCGATCACAGGCGGGGCAGCGCCGAGCCGGTCGGCCTCGAGCTCGAAGAATTCGGCCTGCCGCTCGAGCCCGAAATCCCCGAAGCGCGCGCTTTCGCGCTTGCGCAGATAGGAAGCGATCATGCGCTCCGGCTCGCGGATCAGGAAGGCGTGCGTGAAGCCGGCAAAATCATCGTAGCCGATCGGCCCCGTCATGTGGTGCCACATGTGCTTCTGGTACCAGACCGATCTGTTCTCAGGCGGCGAGCCGCGAAGACTGTCCATGACGCTCGCCCAGTTGCAGTCCATCGCGGCGATCACGTCCTCGCGCATCGGATGATCGTCGCCGGTCGCTTTGAGGAAACAGCCGTAGAAAGGTTCGTCGGATACGAAAGTGTCGGCGCGGCTGCCAAAGCTGCGCATCATCGCCGTGGAGAGGTTCCTGGGGCCCGACCACATCGCGATGCGGATGGTCACGGCCGGTGCTGCTCCTCAATGTCCCGCTCGACACGCTCGGCGTAAAGTCGCCGCAACCGCTCCACTACCGGTCCCGGACAATTGAGCTTTCGCCCATCCACCTCGCGCACCGGGACGATCCCGGCGAAGGTGCCCGTGGTGAACGCCTCGTCGGCGCCGTAGACGTCGGTCAGCGAGAAATCCTTTTCGACCGCCGTCATCCGCGCCTCGCGCGCAACCTCGAGCACGATGGCGCGGGTGATGCCGCCGAGATTGTAGCGGCCGCTCGAGGTCCAGAACTCGCCTTTGCGGATAATGAAGAAATGTGTCGAATTGCAGGTGGCGACGAAGCCGTGCGGGTCGAGCATCAGCGCCTCGTCGGCGCCGGCCTGGGTCGCCTGGATCGAGGCCAAAATGCAGTTGAGCTTGGAATGCGAATTGATCTTCTGGTCCTGCACCGCCGGGTCGCCGCGGCGGACGTGAACCGTGAAGAGCTTCAAACCGCGCTCGTAAACGGCAGGATCGGGCTCCTTATATTCGGCGATGATCACAACCGTCGCCGGAGTGACCACCACGCGCGGGTCCTGGTAGGGGGTCGAGCGCACGCCGCGGGTGACCATCAGCCGGACATGCGCGCCGTCGGTCATGCCGTTGGCGTCGATGGTCTCGTAGAGGCGCCTGGTCAGGGCCTCCCGCGTGAGGCCGATATCCATTGCCAGCGCCTTCGCGCCCTCGAACAGCCGGTCGAGATGGCGGTCGAGAAAGGCTAGCTTGCCGCGGTGGACGCGAAGCCCCTCCCATACGCCGTCGCCGAGCATGAAGCCGCTGTCGAACACCGACACGACCGCTTCGCTCCGCGGCTTCAACTCGCCGTTGACGTTGATCAGGACGGTCGCGTTGCGCGAGTCCGACACGTCGTGCATCGACCTGGTCATCCCCGCGGCTCCGCGATCGGCCCGCCGGCGGCCATCAGATGTGCAGCACCCGGCCGAAGGCGGCCAGCGTGCTCTCGTGCATCATTTCGCTCAGCGTCGGGTGCGGGAAGACGGTGGCGATGAAATCCTGCTCGACCAGCTCGGCCTGCTTGCCGATCGTGTAGCCCTGGATCAGCTCGGTCACCTCGGCGCCGATCATGTGCGCGCCCAAAAGCTCGCCGGTTTTGGCGTCGAACACCGTCTTGATGAAGCCGTCGGTCTCGCCGAGAGCGATCGCCTTGCCGTTGCCGATGAACGGGAATTTGCCGACCTTGACCTCATGGCCGGCCTCCTTCGCCTTGGCTTCGGTCAGGCCGACGCTCGCGACCTGCGGCCGGCAGTAGGTACAGCCGGGGATGTTCTTGGCGTCCATCGCGTGGGGGTGGGCGTCCTTGTTGCCGAGCTCTTTGGCGATCGCCTCGGCCGCGAGCACGCCCTCGTGGCTGGCCTTGTGCGCGAGCCAGGGCGGCGCCGTGACATCGCCGATCGCCCAGATTCCGGGCACGCTGGTGCGGCACATGGCGTCGGTGTCGATATGGCCCTTGGTGGTTTTGACGCCGAGCTGCTCGAGGCCGATGTCCTCGGTGTTGGGCACGATCCCGACGGCGACGATCGCATGGCTGAAGCGCTGCTCGCCGCTCTTGCCGTCGGCGGTCTTGATCTTCGCGGCGACGCCCTTGCCGTCGGCCTCGAGGCTTTCGACCCCGGCGGAGGTCAGGATGGTCATGCCCTGCTTCTTCAGCTGCTTGCCGAGGAAATCGCTGACCTCGGCATCTTCCACGGGCACGATCCGGTCGAGCATCTCGACCACCGTCACCTTGGCGCCGAGGTCGGCGTAGAAGCTGGCGAACTCGATGCCGATCGCGCCGGAGCCGATGACCAGCAGCTCGCTCGGCATTTCGGCAGGGGTCATCGCGTGGCGATAGGTCCAGATGCGCTTGCCGTCCGACTTGGCGAAAGGCAGCTCGCGAGCGCGGGCGCCGGTCGCAACGATGATGTGCCTGGCCTGAAGGTCGGTGGTCTTCCCGCCCTCCCCTTTGACGCTGAGCCTGCCTTTGCCGGTCAGCCTCCCCTCGCCCATGTGCACGGCGATCTTGTTCTTCTTCATCAGCCCGGTGACGCCCTTGTTCAGTTGCGCGGCGACTCCGCGGCTGCGCTGGACAATGGCGGCGAGGTCGGCGCTGACGCCGCTTGCGGCGAGGCCATAGGCCTTGGCATTCTGCATCTGGTGGAACACCTCGGCCGAGCGCAGCAGAGCCTTGGTGGGGATGCACCCCCAGTTGAGGCAGATGCCGCCAAGGCTCTCGCGCTCGACGATCGCGGTCTTGAGCCCGAGCTGCGCCGCACGGATCGCGGCGACATAGCCGCCCGGCCCGGAGCCGAGGACGATGAGGTCGTAGGTGTCAGCCATGGCTTTCCTCTTGCGCCGCAATCTCGCGCGGCTGGTTGTTCTGATCGAGCGCGACGAAGGTGAATTCGCCTTCGGCGACGACGGTCTCCGCTTCGCCGTCGCGCTGGCGGGCGATGGCTTCGGCCTTGAGGCGCAGCGAGGTGCGGCCCTGCTTGAGAAGCTCGACATAGACGGAAAGCTCGTCACCGACCGCCATCGCTCCGGGGAATTTGAGCCCGTCCGCCGCGACCAGGATCGCCTTCCCATGCGTGCGGCGCGAGGCGAAGGAGCCGCAGGCGAGCCCCATCTGCCCCATCAGCCAGCCGCCGAACACGCCGCCATAGGGGTTGGTGTCGGCCGGCATGGCGGTGGTGCGAATGACGGGGGTGCGGTCAGCCACGAACCAACGGGATCCACACGGACCTGCACAGCCAGATAGCCAGCAGCATGGCCAGCCAGAGGAGTGCGGCTTGGGCGCCAGCCCTCGATCGCCAGGCCGCTACCGCCGCGATGAGCGAGCCGATGCCGATCGCTGCAAAGGCTCCAATGCTAGCGAAGTCATAAGGCGCGAGCGCATGGGTGAGCGCAGCAAGATAGAGGCTGCAAGCACCGACCAGAGCGAGCAAAATGCTTGCTGCGCGAGCGGCACCGCGGGTCCAGTCACGGCTCGCGAGCTTGGTGCTCAAGCCAGCATCCCCAACGGGTTTTCGACCAGGCGCTTGAACGCCTGCATCAGCCGCGCGCCGTCGGCACCGTCGATGGCGCGGTGGTCGAAGCTGCCGGTGGCGGACATTACCGTCGCGATCTGCAGGCTGTCATTGATGACATAGGGCCGCTTCTCGCCGGCGCCGATGGCCATGATCATGCCCTGTGGCGGGTTGATCACCGCCTCGAACTGCTTGATCCCGTACATGCCCATGTTCGACAGGCTTGCGGTGCCGCCCTGATATTCCTCGGGCTGGAGCTTGCCCTCCTTGGCGCGGCCGGCGAGCTCTTTCATCTCGGTCGAGATGGCCGACACGCTCCTGCTGTCCGCGCTCTTGATGATGGGCGTGATGAGACCGTTGGGGATGCTCACCGCGACCGAAATGTCGGCGCGGCTATATTTGATCAGCTGGTCGCCTGCGAAGCTGACGTTGCATTCGGGCACTTCGATCAGTGCCTGGGCCAGGGCCTTGATCAGGAGGTCGTTGACGCTGAGCTTGATGCCGCGGGGTTCGAGGCCCTTGTTCAGCTCGCCTCGAAGCTTGAGCAGCGCATCGAGCTGCACGTCGACCGTCAGATAGATGTGGGGGATCTGCTGCTTGGACTCGGTCAGGCGGCGCGCGATCGTCTTGCGCATGTTCGACAGCTTGACCGCCTCGTGCGGGATGTCGCCCGGCTCGACGGCGACCTGGGCCGCGGCTGCCGGCTGGCGGGCAGGAGCCGCGGGCGTCTTGCCGACGGCGGCGTCGACGTCGGCGCGGACGATCCGCCCGTTAGGGCCGCTGCCCTGCAGGGTTGAGAGGTCGATACCCTGCGCCTGCGCGAGGCGCCGCGCGAGGGGCGAAGCCTTGACGCGGCCGCCGTCGCTCTTGGCCGGCTGCGACGGCGCGGCCGGCGTCTCGACCGGTGCCTGAGGCGGCGCTGCGCCTTTCGGCGTAGCGTCGGCCTTCGGTTCCGGCGCGGCTTTGGGCGGAGCGGCCGCAGGGGCATCCGCCTTGGGTGCCGCCGACGCCGCGCTCGAAGCGTCTTCACCTTCGCCGGCAAGGATCGCGATCGGCGCGCCGACCTTCACCCCGTCGGTGCCCTCGGGCACCAGGATCTTCGCCACCGTGCCCTCGTCGACCGCTTCGAACTCCATGGTCGCCTTGTCGGTCTCGATCTCGGCGAGGATGTCGCCGCTCGAAACCGTGTCGCCTTCCTTGACCAGCCATTTGGCGAGCGTGCCCTCCTCCATGGTCGGGGAAAGCGCGGGCATCTTCAGTTCGATGGGCATGGGGCGTCCAGTCCGCAAAAGGCTCGCGCGGCTCAAAGCCAATGCGGCGGTTGCGGTCAAGCCTGCGCCGAAATCCATAAGGGCCGCTTGCGCTTAAGCGGAATTCAACGCAGCAGTGCTGCCAATGGGGGACAGCGAACCAAGGCGCACCTACCTGGTGGTCGTCGACGACAGCGAGGAATCGCGCGTGGCCCTGCGCTTCGCTGCGCGCCGGGCGGCGAAGACCGGCGGCAGGGTCGAGGTGCTCGGCATCGTCGAGCCGCAGGAATTCGTTCAGTTCGGCGGCGTCCAGACCGCGATGGAGGAAGAGCAGCGGCTGAGAATCGAGGGGGTCGTTAGCGCGGCGATCGGCGAGATCCTGGATGAGGCGGGTGTCGAAGCGCAGATCATCATGCAGCAGGGCGAGCCGGTGAAGACGGTGCGCGAGTATGTCGGCGACCGCCAGGAAGTCGCGGCGCTGGTGCTCGGCGCCGCGCCAAGCGGCAATCCTGGGCCTCTCGTGTCCAACTTCACCGGCAACGATGCCGGGAGGCTCCCTTGCCCGGTGATGATCATCCCCGGCTCGCTGACCGACGCGCGCCTCGAGCAACTGAGCTAGCGGCAGCCCGGCACCGCGCGGCTGGTGTCGACAGCAATATTTTGGGTTAACCCCTCAGGCGGGATTGACCGGCCTCGCCTTTCGTGAATGATCGCGCCGCCCGGGCTGTTCTCGGGCTCTGTCATCGGGGGTTTCGCAGAAATGAAACTGAATTTCCTGGCCGCTTGCGGCCTTGCTGCCGGCTGCCTGTCCGCATCCGCGCTTGCCCAGGTTCCGGCGGTGGCGACGCCGACAGCGCCGATCGTTGCGCAAAGCGTGCCGCAGGTCGGCCCCGGCTCCGTCCTTCCGAGCAACACGGACGTGTGGGTGACGCTCGATCGCAAGCTCGACTCGCATCACGTCAAGGTCGGCGATCCGCTGACCTTCAAGGTCGCGCGTGACGTGATGCTCGGCAATTATATCGTGATTCCGCGGGGCACGCCGGCGAGCGGCCGAATCACCCTGCGCTCCGGCCGCGGCGCTTTCGGCAAGTCCGCCAAGCTGGAGTTCGACGTCGATACGATCAACCTCAACGGTCACCCGATCCCGGTCAGCGGGCACTTTCGCCTCGCGGGCGAAGGCAATACCGGCGCGACGATCGGCGCAGTGGCCGCCGCCGGCGTGATCGGCGGCCTGTTCGTCAAGGGACGCAGCGCCGTCGCCGACGAAGGGTCCGAATGGAAAGTCGCGACCAAGGAGCCGCTGCCGATCACCGTCGGCACCGCGCAGTAAAGACCGTTACAGCACGCGGCTCAGGATTTCCGCGAGCCTCAAGCAGCCCGCTTCATCCTTCGCGGTGAAGCGGGCTTTCTTCGGGCTGTCGAGGTCGAGAACGGCGATCAGCTCGCCGTCGCGGACGATGGGAACCACCAGCTCGCTAGCCGACGCCGCGTCGCACGCGATATGGCCTGGAAATGCGTGGACGTCGTCGACCCGCTGCGTCTGAAGAGTCGCCGCGGCGGTGCCGCACACCCCCTTACCGAACGGGATGCGGATGCAGGCCGGGCGGCCCTGGAACGGGCCCAGCACCAGCTCGCGCTCGCCGTTCTCACCGGGCACGTTGCGGTAAAAGCCCGCCCAGTTGAGGTCCGGAAGCGTCTCCCAGATCAGCGCGGCCGCATTGGCCATGTTGGCGATCGCGTCGGTCTCGCCGGCGACCAGCCCCTCGAGCGCGCTGGCGAGGTCGCGGTACATGGTGCCAGTGTCGGCAACAGCGATCTTGAAGTCGTACATCAGTCGAACGTCACCCTTCCGCGCGCCTGCTTGACCGCGCTGCGCTTGCGCTTGGTTTCGACGCGCTCGGCCTTCGCTGCCCGGCTCGGCCGTGTCGGCTTGCGCTTCGGCTGAACGATATGGGCGGCGGCGATCATTTCCGCCAGACGCCGCCGCGCATCGGCGCGGTTCGCCTCCTGCGTGCGGAAGCGGCGCGCCGTGATCAGCAGTTCACCGGCGCCCGTCACGCGGCTGCCAGCGATGCCTTTGAGCCGCGCGTAAACATCGGGATGCAGGCCGAGCTTGAACAGGTCGACGCGGAGCTGGACGGCGGTCGCGACCTTGTTAACGTTCTGCCCGCCCGGACCCGTCGCGGCGAGAAAAGTTTCACTCAGCGCATCCTCGGGCAGGACGACATCCTCAGGCCGCATCGCGCCACTCCGCGAAATGGTCGGGGAGCGGAGCGCTGACGTCGATCGTCGCCTTGCCCTCGCGCGGCACGACCAGGCGCGAGGCATGGAGCAGCATCGGGCCGCCTGGGACGCCATAGACGCGGTCGCCGGCGATTCCGCGCCCGAAGGCCTCGCGCGCATGCGCGCGGATTTGATGGGTGCGCCCGGTGAGCGGCTGAAACTGCACCAATGTGGACCCATTGCGAACCGCGAGGCGTGTCCAGCGCGTTGTCGCTGCAAGCCCATGTTCGTCCGCAACCATTTTCCAGCCGGCCTCTGCGGTCGAGCGTTTGCCGAGCGGGACGTCGATTACGCCCTCGGCTTCCGCGATCTCGCTGGCGACTACGGCGAGATAATATTTCTCGACCTGCCGCGTCTCGAACGCCTGCTGGAAACGGGCGCGGGCCTTGACGGTGCGGGCAAGCAGCAGGCAGCCGCTGGTGTCGGTGTCGAGCCGATGCATCGGCGTCGGCGGCCGGCGAAAGCCCACCTTGAGTTCTTCGAGGCGCGACATCAGCGACTCCCCGCCGCGGCGCGGCGTGTCGACAGGAAGGCCGGCCGGCTTGTCGATCACCAGGGCCTCGGCGTCGATAAACAGGGTACGGTCGGAGAGCAGCACGGCGACTCCATGCGTGGCGAATCCGTCGCTGCGCAAGCCGCGCCTGTGGACGATTTTGTGACTCGTCTGCAACAAGCGAACAAATCCAGCCAGTTAGGAAATATTAACCTTTTCCCTTCAGACCCCGAATGGTTAATGGACGCTTCAAGGCCGTTAAGCCCCGGTAACATTGTTGACCGGATCGGCGGCCGCGGAGGGGGGAACCGCAAATGCGCGTGCTGCTGATCGAAGACGAGCCGACCACCGCCAAGAGCATCGAGCTGATGCTCGGGACCGAAGGCTTCAACGTCTACACGACGGACCTTGGGGAAGAGGGCCTCGATCTCGCCAAGCTCTACGATTACGACATCATCCTGCTCGACCTGAACCTGCCGGACATGCACGGCTATGACGTGCTGAAGAAGGTCCGCACCGCCAAGGTTTCGACCCCGGTGCTGATCCTGTCGGGCATCGGCGAGATGGATTCAAAGGTCCGTGCGCTCGGCTTCGGCGCCGACGATTATGTGACCAAGCCGTTCCACCGCGACGAGCTGGTGGCGCGCATCCACGCGATCGTCCGCCGCTCGAAGGGCCATTCGCAATCGGTCATCCGCACCGGCAAGCTGGCCGTGAACCTCGACGCCAAGACGGTCGAGGTCGACGGCGCCCGCGTGCATCTGACCGGCAAGGAATATGCGATGCTGGAGCTGCTTTCGCTCCGCAAGGGCACGACGTTGACCAAGGAGATGTTCCTCAATCATCTCTATGGCGGCATGGACGAGCCCGAACTCAAGATCATCGACGTGTTCATCTGCAAGCTGCGGAAAAAGCTTTCGCTGGCTTGCGGCGGCGCCAATTATATCGAGACCGTCTGGGGCCGCGGCTATGTGCTGCGCGATCCGGAAGAAGCGAGCGAGCCGATGCCGGAGGCCGCTGTCGCCTGAGCATTCACGAGGGATGGGGAAGAAAGCGGGGCGCCTCGGCGCTCCGCTTTTTCTTTAGACGTTCACCAGCAGCCGGCTGCGTGCAGGCCGTGCCGGCAGCACGAAAGACCCCTGCGCCGGCGCGGCCTCGGCTTCGTCCATCCGCCGCCAGCCGTCGCGGCCCAGCCGCTCCAGCGGGCGAAAGCCCGTCTTGTAGGCCATGCGGGACGATCCCTCGACCCAATAGCCGAGGTAGACATAGGGCAGGCCGGCGCGCGCCGCGCGAATGACGTGGTCGAGGATAATGTAGGTGCCAAGTCCCTTGCGGGCCTCGGGGCCGACGTCGAAGAAGCTGTAGATCATGCTTAGCCCGTCGCTCTGCTGGTCGCTGAGGCAGGCGCCGACCAGGCGTCCCGGACGCCCGTCGACCGGCGGCTCGCGATATTCGATCACATAGGTCCGGACCGGCGTCTGCTCGACCATGTCGGCGAAATCGCTCTCGTCCATCTCCGCCATTCCGCCACCGGGATGCCGAACCGCGAGATAGCGGCGAAGCAGCGCATATTGCTCGTCCGTGGTCCACGGTCGGCACGCGCTGACCTCGAGATCGGCATGGCGGCGCAGCAGCTTGCGCTGCGTTGCGGTCGGCTCGAACTCGTCGGCAAGCACCCGCACCGAGACGCAGGCGGAGCAATCGATGCAGCTCGGGCGGTATGCGACCGACTGGCTGCGGCGGAAGCCGATGCGGCCGAGCGCCTCATTCAGCTCGTTGGCATGCCGGCCGTTGAGCTCCGTGAACACCTTCCGCTCGACCTTGCCCGGCAGGTACGGGCACGGGCTCGGGTTCGTGACGAAGAATTTCGGGAAGCGGAAGGGTGCGCTCACCCACGACCTCACTCAAATGGTTACGCGACTCTTTATGTGCCCGGTTAACGCCGAAGGAAAGACTTTGGACCCGAGCTTTTCGACGGAAGGCGAACCCTGTCCCGCCGAGGGACAGCGCCGGATCAATCCAGCCGCGCCCGCTCGACGCGGAAGCCGGCGCCTTCGAGCCGCGAGACCACCTCTTCGATCGCCTGGGCATCGCGCGCCTCGCACTCGACCTCGATCACGGTGTCCTTGGCGGGAAGACGCGTGAAAATGCGGCTGTGGTTGATCTCGATGATGTTGACGCCGACCTCATGGAACTGGCGGGTGATCGCCGCGAGCGCGCCCGGCTGGTCCTGGGCCATCACGTGGAGCCGCGCGATCCGGCCTTGGCGGACGAGATCCCGGACGAGCACATTGGCAAGCAGGTGCGTATCGATATTGCCCCCGCATAGAAGCGTCGCGACTTTCTTGCCCTGGTAACGTTCGCGCTCTGCGAGCATTGCCGCAAGGCCGGCGGCACCTGCGCCTTCGACCACGGTCTTTTCAATTCCGGCCAGCATGGCCACGGCACGCTCGAGGTCGCGCTCGGGCACCAGCACCACTTCGTCGGCAAGCTCCTTGAGGATGCGCGAGGTAAGGTCGCCCGGTTGCTTGACCGCGATCCCCTCAGCGAGCGTATCGCCGCCGAGCGCCATGTCGCAGCCCTCGATCGCGCATTTCATCGACGGGTAAAGTTCGGCCTCGACGCCGATCAGCTCGATTTCCGGCTTGAGGGCCCGGGCCGCGATCGCCACTCCTGACATCAAGCCGCCGCCGCCGACCGGCACGACGATGGTGTCGAGCTCGGGCGCCTCCTCGAGCATCTCGAGCGCCACCGTGCCGGCGCCGGCGATGATCTGCGGATCGTCGAAGGGGTGGACGAAGACATAGCCTTTCTCGCGCGCCAGCTCGCAGGCGTAGGCGTAAGCATCGTCGAACATCGCCCCGCGCAGAACGACGGTCGCGCCATGGCCCTCGGTCTGGGTGACCTTCACCGTCGGGGTCGGCTCGGGCATGACGATCGTCGCCGGGATGCCGAGCCGCTTGGCATGATAGGCGACCGCCTGCGCATGGTTTCCGGCCGAGGCTGCGATCACACCGCGCGCGCGCTCCTCTTCGCTCAGCTGCAGCAATTTGTTGAGTGCTCCGCGCTCCTTGTAGGCGGCGGTGAACTGCAGGTTCTCGAATTTCAGCCAGACTTCGGCGCCGATGATTTCCGACAGGGTGCGGCTGACCAGCATCGGCGTGCGAATGACGGCGCCCTCGATCCGTGTTGCGGCGGCGCGGATGTCGTCGATCGTCGGCGGGTCCATCATTCAGAGCGCGGCCTAGCGGTTCACTCCGGCGGCGACAATGCTATGCCCCCTGGCATGACCAAAGCCATTTTCGCACTGGCTGCGCTCCTGCTTTCGGGACCAGCGCTGGCCGACACGCTGATCACCAACATCAACGGCATCCAGTCTGGCCGTGATGGCCAGCTGGAGCGCTTCCGAGCAATCGTCGTCGCCCCTGACGGCAAGGTCCGCCAAGTGGTCGAAAATCCCGAGGTGGCCAATCTGGCGAACATCACCTCGACCGTCGACGGCGGCGGACGCACGCTACTGCCCGGGCTGATCGATGCGCATGGCCATGTCATGGCGCTCGGCTTTGCCGCTCTGCGGCTGGACCTCACGGGCACCGCGTCGGTCACCGACCTGCAGCAAAGACTGAAGGATTATGCGGCAGCCAATCGCGACGCGAAATGGATTGTGGGCCGCGGCTGGAACCAGGAGCTATGGCCCGACCAGCGCTTTCCCACGGCTGCCGACCTCGACGCCGTCGTCGACGACCGTCCCGTGGCGCTCGAGCGCGTCGACGGCCATGCGCTGGTCGCGAACAGCGCGGCGCTGAAGGCAGCCGGAATCACCGCCGCCACGAGGGATCCGGTCGGCGGAAAGATCGAGCGCGATGCGCGGGGCAATCCGACTGGGCTGCTGATCGACGCGGCAATGCCCCTGGTCGAGCGCAGGATTCCCGCGCCCACCCCGGCCGACCGCGACCGCGCGCTGGCGCTGGCGCAGCGCATCCTGCTCGAACATGGGCTCACGGCGGTTGCCGACATGGGGACGAGCCTCGAGGATTGGCAGGCGATGCAGCGCGCCGGCCGGGCGAAGCGCTTGCAGGTCCGCATTATGTCCTATGCGGCGGGAGTCGAGGCCATGCGCTCGATCCGCGGCCGGAAGGACGGCGAGACCATTCCGCTCAGCCTCGTCGGCGTCAAAATCTATGGAGACGGCGCGCTCGGCTCGCGCGGCGCGTGGCTCAAGCGGCCTTATGCCGACCAGCCCGACACGCGCGGCCTGCAATTCCTGACGGACGCGCAGTTGCAGGCGCAGGTCAATGAAGCCGCGGCGGCTGGACTGCAGCCGGCCGTGCACGCGATCGGCGATGCAGCCGTCGAGCAGGCGATCCGCATTTTCGAGACGGCGGGCGCGCGCTTCGGCCGCGACCGCCGCTGGCGGATCGAGCATTTCCAGATCGCCGACCCCGCCGACATTCCGCGCCTGGCGCCCGCCGGGATCATCGCCTCGATGCAGCCGGTGCACCAGACCAGCGACCGGCTGATGGCCGAGAAGCGGCTCAGCCCGGACCGCCTCGCCGGTGCCTATGCCTGGCAGAGCGTGCTCAAGAGCGGCGCGCGGCTCGCGTTCGGGAGCGATTTCCCGGTCGAATCCCCCAACCCCTTCCCCGGACTCGCCGCGGCGATCAGCCGCCAGGACATGGACGGCCAGCCGGCCGGCGGCTGGATCCCGTCGGAGCGGCTGACCTTCGAGCAGGCCCTGCGCGCCTTCACGCGAGAGGCGGCATTCGCGGGCTTCGCCGAAGACCGGATCGGCGCGCTCGAGCCCGGCAAATGGGCCGACTTCATCCTGATCGACCGCGATCTCACCAAGGTCGACGCGCAGGGTCTGGCGCGCGCACGAGTCCTCGAAACCTGGGTGGCGGGACGGAAGGTGTGGCAGCTGCCCGGCGTCGCCAGCAATGCTGGCGAGCGCGGACAATAAGCAGCCGTCTGCCGCCTAATCGGCGTATTTGACGGCGCAGCCGTAGGGCCGGCTGGTCGCAACGGAGACAGCCTTGCCGGCTTTCACTTCGGCCAGAGCGGCAAGCACATGGTTGCGTGCGGTTGCGACATCGGCCGGATTGGGAGTGGGCTTGTCGTCGATCCCCCCATTGTAGACCAGCGTGCCGCGCGGGTTGATGATGTACATGTGGGGCGTCGTCTTGGCACCGTACAATTTCCCGACCTTGCCGTCCGGATCGAGCAGATAAGCGGTGCGCTTGCTCGCTTCGCCGGCGACGTAGGCCTTCGCCGCGGCCGGTGTCATGTAGCCCTGGTTACCGGGCGCGGATGAGTTGATCGTCAGCCACACCGCGCCGCCGGCGGTCGCACGAGCCTGCGTCCTTTGCATGTTGCCGCTCCCGTAATGCTTCTTCACGAACGGGCATTCGGGGTTGTTCCACTCGAGCACGACGGTCTTGCCGCGAAATGCCGCGAGCGACACGCTCTTGCCGTTGGTGTCAGTCAGTTGGAAATTCGGCGCCGGCTGTCCGACGCGCGGCTCGGCAACGGCGGGCGCGGCGATGAGCGCGGTGGCGATCGCGAACGACATTATCCTCATGAATCAGCTTCCTTGTTCGACGGTTGAAACGACTTGGGAAATGGTCAGCAGCTGCGGCAGGATCTGCGGCCTGCCCGTCGGCGGATAATAAAGGTAGAGCGGCACGCCCGAGCGGCCGTGCTTTTCGAGGAACCGGCCGATGGCGGGATCGCCGTTGGTCCAGTCGCCGACCAGCACGGCGACATTGTTGCGGGCGAATGCCTCGGCCACCGCGGGCCGCTCGAGCACCGTCTTCTCGTTGACCTTGCAGGTGATGCACCAGTCGGCCGTGAAATATGCGAAGACCGGCTTTCCTTGCGCGAGATGCGCCGACAGGCGCTCTTCACTAAAGGACTCCCCCGCCAGCGACGACGCCGGGGTGCCGGCCACGGCACCCCCCGACGGCAAGATGCTGAGTCCGACGACCAGTGCGACCATCGCGGGCGCCAGCCTGACCCACGGCGCCGAGCGGCCGCCGCTGGTTCCGAGCCACCATAGCGACAGGCCCGCCGCGAGCGATGCGGCAAGCCCGATGGTCATTCCGGTGACGCCCGACTGACGGCCGAGCACCCATGCCAAAGCGAGCGCGGTCAGGAACATCGGGATGGAGAGGATGCGGCGAAACGTGTTCATCCACGGGCCCGGTCTGGGAAGCCGGCGGCGAAGGGCGGGAACGAAGCCTATCAGGAGGAAGGGCAGCGCTAGACCGAGCCCCAGCATTGCAAAAACGGCGATCGCGACCGGCGGCGGCAGGATCAGGGCCGCTCCCAGCGCTGTCGCCATGAACGGGCCGGTGCACGGCGTCGCGACGAACGCGGCAAGTCCGCCGGTCCAGAAAGCACCCGCTGTTCCCGGCTTGCGCGACAGCTTGTCCCCCCAGGCGAGCGATGGAAGCTCGAACAATCCCGCGAAGTTCAGTGCGATTGCGAGGATGAGGAGCAGCAGCACCAGGATGACTCGCGGGTCCTGCAACTGGAACGCCCAGCCCGCGGCCGATCCGCCGGCGCGCAATGCGAGGACCAGTACGCCGAGCGCTACGCAGGTCACGACTGCGCCCGACGTGTAAGCAAGCGCGTCGCGGCGCACCTCCTGTTCCACACCTCCGCCTTTGGCGAGGCTCAGCGCCTTCAGGCTCAGGATCGGGAACACGCAGGGCATGATGTTGAGCAACAGCCCGCCGACCAAAGCGGCGAGCAGGATGCCAAGAGTCGTGGCGACGGAGTCGCCGGACTGCGCCGCGCTGAGCGCCTCCGTCGCGGCCGGAACGGATCCGGGGCTGGCGACAAGCGAGAGGCCGCGCTCACCGAGCTCCAGCACGCCCGAAACGGAGTCAGGCTCGCCCGCTCCGCGCTTCGCCTCGATAATCAACCAATCGCCGTTGCGGCCGATCTTTTGCTCTGCAGCATAATCGATGGCGCCGTCGGTCAGCGGGTAGAAATAGGCATCGCCAGCCATGGCCTCGGCCGGGAGCGGTACAGCCAGCCGGAATGTGTCGCCGTGAGCCTGGAACTTCGCCGCAAGGTTGAGCGGTTGGGGCAAAGCCCGGCGATAAGCATCGAATGTGCTGCGCCGATCGGCGGAGATCGCACCGTCGCCCACGACAAGGTCGAGCGCGACGTTCGCGCTTTCGGGAACGCAAATTTCCTTGGTGCAGACGAGGTAGTCGAACTTGCCTCGCAACGGCAAACGCGTGCCCGGCGAGAGGTCAGGCGCGACCCTGACCTTGGCGAGCAGGGCATATGGCCCTTCGTACACATAGTTCATGAGGCCGCCGATGATCAGCCGCTCCGGCACCGGATATTCGAGCTCGCTTATGGTGACGCCCGGAGGCAGCTGCCAATCGATCGTCGGCTCAAGGCCGCTGTCGCCTGGGTTCTTCCAATAACCATGCCATCCCGGATGGGGGGTCATTTGGAAGGCGAGGTCGATCACGCTGCCGCTGCGGGGCCGGTCGCTTTCGGCGACCAGCTGGATCGCCATATGCCGCTGGGACGCGGCGGTTGGCAGCTGCGCGACAGTCGGCCCGGCGACGCCGAAAACGCCACCGCATAGGGCGATCGCAAGAAGGATATGAAGCACTCGCCGGATCATGTCTTCCGATCGTAAGCTACGCACCGGGTGCATGACAGTAGGGTGAATCGATAAACGACCGCGATGATCGACGGGCGTTGGCTGGTCGCGCGACCGCAGCTTGGGCTATTCGAGGTTCGGCCGCAGCCAGCGCTCCGCCTGCTCGACCGTGACGCCGCGCCGCTGCGCATAATCCTCGAGCTGGTCGCGGCCGATGCGGGCGACGCCGAAATACTGGCTGTCGCGGTGGGCGAAGTAGAAGCCTGACACGGCCGAGGTCGGAAGCATTGCGAAATTTTCGGTCAGCGTGACTTCGCCGGGGCGGCCGCCGAGCATGTCGAACAGGATGGGCTTCAGGCTGTGATCCGGGCAGGCCGGGTAGCCCGGCGCTGGCCTTATCCCCTGATATTTCTCGCGGATCAGCTGTTCGTTGGAGAGATGCTCCTCGGCATAGCCCCACAGCCGCTGGCGTACCTCCGCGTGAAGCACTTCAGCAAAGCTCTCGGCAAGGCGGTCAGCGAGGGCTTTCAAGAGAATGTCCGAATAATCGTCATTCTCCGCCTTGAAGCGCTCGAGGTGCGGCTCAAGCCCGTGGATTCCGACCGCAAAGCCGCCGATCCAATCCTCTCGCTCCGGCGCAATGAAGTCGGCCAGGCACATGTTCGCGCGCCCCTCACGTTTCTTCACCTGCTGGCGAAGGAAAGGCAGGCGGGTCCATTCGTTGCCGGCCATTACCAGAACGTCGTCGCCCTCCCGCTTGCAACGCCACAGGCCGACGGCAGCCTTGGGCGTCACCCAGCGCTCCGCGATGATCTTCTCGAGCATCGCCTCGGCATCCTGGAAGAGGTTACGCGCGCTCTCCCCGACCACGGGATCCTCGAGGATGGCCGGGTAATTGCCGGCAAGTTCCCAGGCCCGGAAGAAAGGGGTCCAGTCGATCGACGCGCGCAGATCGGCCAAAGGCCATTCGCCGAATTGGTGCAGGCCCGGATAATGGGGCACCGGCGCCTGCCCGGCCGGATCGTGTGGGAAAGCATTCGCGCGCGCTTCGTCCAGGGTGGCAAGCTCGCTTTGTCCGCTGCGTTCGCGCGACTTGCGCAGCTTTTCGTAATCCTCCGCGGTCGCCGCGATCAGAGGGGCGCACTGCGTGTCGGAGACGAGCGAGGACGCAACCCCGACCGCACGGCTCGCGTCGAGCACATGAATCACGGGTCCTTCGTAGGCAGGATCGATCCGCAGCGCGGTGTGCGCCTTGCTTGTGGTCGCGCCGCCGATCAGCAGCGGCGTCTTCAAACCGAGCCGCTGCATCTCCGCCGCCACGGTCACCATCTCGTCGAGTGACGGCGTGATCAGGCCGCTAAGGCCGATCATGTCGGCCCGATTGTCATTGGCGGCCTCGAGGATGTCCTGCCACGGCACCATCACGCCGAGGTCGATCACCTCGAAGCCGTTGCACTGCAGGACCACGCCGACGATGTTCTTGCCGATGTCGTGGACGTCGCCCTTGACGGTCGCCATCACGACTTTGCCTTTGCCCTGGGCGGCGCCGGTCTTCTCTTTCTCCGCCTCGATGAAAGGGATCAGGTGCGCAACGGCGCGCTTCATTACGCGCGCCGACTTGACCACCTGAGGCAGGAACATTTTGCCCGATCCGAACAGGTCGCCGACGACGTTCATGCCGTCCATCAGCGGGCCTTCGATCACCTCGATCGGACGGCCACCGTTTTTCTCGATCTCTTGCCGCGCCTCCTCCGTGTCATCCACGATGTGCGCGTCGATGCCTTTGACCAGCGCGTAGGAAAGCCGCTCGGTCACCGGCATCGACCGCCATTCGGCCAGCTTCTTCTCTTCGGCCGCGTCGGTGCCCTTGTAGCGCTCGGCAAGGACGATCAGCCGCTCGGTGGCGTCGTCGCGCCGGTCGAGGATCACATCCTCGCAAGCATCGCGAAGCTCGGGGTCGATCTGGTCGTAGACGTCGAGCTGGCCGGCGTTGACGATGCCCATGTCCATGCCCGCCGGAATGGCGTGGTAGAGGAACACGCTGTGCATCGCGCGGCGCACCGGTTCGTTGCCGCGAAACGAGAAGCTGAGGTTCGACAGCCCCCCGCTAATGTGCACCCCGGGGCAGCGGCGGCGGATCTCGCCAGCCGCTTCGATGAAATCGATCGCGTAGCGGCGGTGCTCGTCGATCCCGGTGGCCACCGCGAAGATGTTCGGGTCGAAAATGATGTCGGTCGCCTGCGTCCCGTCGGCGGTGAGGAGCCCGTAGGCGCGCTCGCAGATTTCGACCTTCCGCGAGGCCGTGTCAGCCTGGCCGACTTCATCGAATGCCATGACGACGACCGCCGCGCCGTAAGCCCGGCATTTCCGCGCGAGCTCAAGGAACGGCCCCTCGCCTTCCTTGAGGCTGATCGAATTGACGATCGGTTTTCCCGAGACGCACTTCAGCCCCGCCTCGATCACGCTCCACTTCGAGCTGTCGATCATCACCGGCACGCGCGCGATGTCCGGCTCTGCAGCGATGCGCTTGAGGAAGGTGGTCATCGCCGCTTCGGAGTCGAGCAATGCCTCGTCCATGTTGACGTCGATGATCTGCGCGCCGTTTTCGACCTGATCGCGGGCCACCTCGACGGCGGCGTCGAAATCGCCGGCCAGCACCAGCTTCTTGAACCGCGCCGATCCGGTCACGTTGCAGCGCTCGCCGATGTTGACGAAGCGTGCGCCGACGCTGGCCGGCTCGACCTTGGAAAGCTCCATCGTCAGGCGGCGATCAGCATCGGCTCGAGGCCGGCAAGCAAGGTTCCGGCCTGGGCGGCCGGGACGGTCCGCGGCGTGCAATCGCGCACCGCCCCGGCGATTGCGACGATATGCTGCGGTGTGGTGCCGCAGCAGCCGCCGACGATATTGACCAGGCCGCTCGTCGCCCAGTCGCGAACCTGGGCCGCGGTTTCCTCCGCCGCCTCGTCATATTCCCCGAGCTCGTTGGGCAGCCCCGCATTGGGATAGGCCATCACCAACGTATCCGCGGCTGCGGAAAGCGCCGCGAGGTGCGGCCGCAGCTGCGCCGCGCCGAACGAGCAATTGAGGCCGATCGTCACCGGCCGCGCGTGGCGCACCGACGCCCAAAAGGCCTCGACCGTGTGCCCGGAGAGATTGCGGCCCGAAAGGTCGGTGAGGGTCATCGAGATCATCAGCGGCAGCTCGCGGCCAAGCGCCTGTTCCGCCTCGAGCGTCGCCATGATCGCCGCCTTGGCGTTCAATGTGTCGAAGATTGTCTCGATGAGGATGAAATCGACACCGCCCTCGACCAAGGCGTCGATCTGCTCGCGATAGACCGTCTTCACCTGGTCGAAATCGACCTCGCGGAAGGCTGGATCGTTGACATCCGGCGAGAGCGAAAGCGTCTTATTGGTCGGGCCGAGCGCCCCCGCCACCCAGCGCGGCCGACCGTCGCTTGCCGAATGACGGTCGGCGACCTCGCGCACAATGCGCGCCGATGCGCGGTTCATCTCCGCAGCAAGGTGCTCGGCGCCATAATCGGCCTGGCTGATGGCGTTGGCGTTGAAGGTGTTGGTTGCGAGGATTTCCGCCCCTGCCTCGGCGAACGCATCGCACGTCGTGCGAACGATCTGCGGCTGAGTGAGGTTGATGAGGTCGTTGTTGCCCTTCTGGTCCCTGAGCAGGTCGAGCCCGGCGCAATAGGCCTCGGCCGAGAGCTTTTCTGCCTGGATGGCCGTCCCGTACGGGCCGTCCTTGATGAGGATCCGCCGCGCGGCTTCGGCGCGAAGAGCCTCTGCCGCGCTCATGCCTTCGCCCTAACGCCGAGCAAGTGGCAAATCGCGTAGGACAGCTCGGCCCGGTTCAAGGTGTAGAAATGGAAATGACGGACGCCGCCGGCGTAAAGCTGGCCGCAGAGCTCGGCAGCGACCGTCGCCGCGATGAGCTGGCGCGCCGCGGGCAGGTCGTCGAGCCCCTCGAACAGCTGATTGAGCCAGGGGGGAATGCTTGCGCCGCATGTCTCGGCGAAGCGGCGGGTGGTGGCCACGTTGGAAACGGGCAGGATACCGGGCACGATCTCGACATCGATACCCGCCGCCGCGGCCTCGTCGCGGAAACGGAAGAAGCAATCCGCGGAAAAGAAAAATTGGGTGATCGCACGGTCGGCGCCCGCGTCGACCTTGCGCCGAAGGTTCTCGAGGTCGAAGGCGCGCGAGGACGAGTCCGGATGGACTTCGGGATAGGCGGCGACCGAGACGTCGAATGGCGCCACCTGCTTGAGGCCGGCGACCAGCGCGACGGCATCCCGATAGCCGTCCGGATGCGGCTGGTATTGTGCCCCGGGCTCCGGCGGGTCGCCGCGCAGCGCAACGATGTGGCGCACGCCCATGTCCCAATAATCGCGCGCAATCGCATCGATTTCGCCGCGGCTGGCACCGACGCAGGTGAGGTGCGCGGCCGGGGTCAGCGGAGTTTCGGCGAGTATCCGTTCGACCGTGGCGTGGGTGCGCTCGCGGGTGGAGCCGCCCGCGCCATAGGTCACCGATACGAACCGGGGCTGGAGGGGAGCGAGGGTCTGGATCGACTCCCACAACGTCTCAGCCATCTTCTCGCTCTTCGGCGGGAAGAATTCGAAGCTCACGGCAATGTCGCCGCGCGCCTCCGCGAACAGCGGCTGATGGTGGCGAAGCTGATCGAGCGCGTTCACGCGACCCTCCGCAGCTTCGCGGCCGTCTTGACCCCGCGCCACAAAGTGACGGTCAGCTCCCCGCCTTCCAAATGCTCGATGAGATCGACCGTCAGGCCGGCCGAAGAGAACCAGCCGGTCATCACAACATCCTCGAAGCCGAGCCGGATATGCGCATCGCTCGACCGCAGTTCCTCGCGCTCGTGAGCCGCGAAATCGACGACCAGCAACGTGCCGCCCGGGGCAAGCACGCGGGCCGCTTCGCCGATCGCCGCGGCCGGCGAGTGGGCATAATGCAGCACCTGGTGGATGATGATGCTGTCGGCAAATTCGTCAGGAAGCGGCAGTGCGTACATGTCGCCCTGCCTGAGGCTCGAGCGGATGCCGGCCGCTTCGAGCTTCACTCGAGCGAGGCGGAGCATTTCGGACGAACGGTCGATGCCGATCGCCTCGCGCGATCGCGGCCCGAACAGCTCGATCATCCTCCCGGTGCCAGTGCCGATGTCGACCAGCCGCCCGAGCGCAGCTTCGGGCAAGGCGCGATCGATCGCCCGTTCGACCTCGCTTTCGGCGACGTGCAGCGAGCGGATCTGGTCCCAGATTTCGGCATGTCCGGCAAAATAGCGGTTGGCGGCCTCGGCCCGTTCGGCGCGGATGACTTCGATCCGCGCGGCGTCCGCGGCGAACAGGCGCTCGGTCGCCGTGTCCGCCCAGCCGTCGACCAGAGCGAAGAGCGGCTCGACCGTCTCTTCGCCGGCAAGCGTGAGGAAAACCCAGCTGCCTTCCTTGCGCCGCTCGAGAACGCCCGCGTCGGCGAGAATCTTGAGATGGCGCGAGACCCGCGGCTGGCTCTGGCCGAGGACCTGAGCAAGCTCGCCGACGGACAGTTCCATAATTCTCAGCAAAGCGAGGATGCGGAGCCGGGTCGGATCGGCAAGAGCCTGGAACCGGTCCGCGAGTGGAAGAGCCTCCGTCACCAGATAAGGATATAAAGATATCTTTATATGGTCAAATCAGCGAATGAAAATAATCTCTTGTCTATTAGTAGGGATCGCCCCTATGCCATCTGGTCTGGCCTGGCCGACTCGCACGACAGGTCGGGGTGGGTGCCCGCCCCAGGGGCACTTTTGAAGGGAGTGAACGACATGAAAAAGGTTGCTGTTGTGACCGCTGCGGTCCTCGCGCTCGGCCTGGCTGCGTGCAGCCGGGACGATTCGGCGAATAATGCGGCGAACGAGACCGCCGTCGAGAACAATGCCGAGGCGGACGTCAATGCCGCGAGCGACGACGCTGCCGCGGTGGCCGACAACGCGCTGAACGCCGCCGAGAACGCGATCGAGAACGCGGGCAACGCGGTCGAGAACGCCGCCAACTCGGTGGAGAACGCGACCCGTTAAGGGCCGGCTTCGCGAAAACACGGGAGGGCCGCTCTTCGGGGCGGCCCTTTTTTTGCGCGTGCTCAGCGTGTTACGAGCATCTGATGAGATTTATCGCTTTGGCCTTGATGACCGCATTGGCGGCCTGCCGCGGCGATCAGCCGCAAGCACCCTCGGCCGAACAATCGCGCCAGCTCGACGAGAGCGAGGCGATGCTCAACGGCCTCTCCAACGAAGAAGGGCCGGAGCATCGCCCCGGCCCTTCCAATTCGAACGACTGAGCGAGGGACCTTAGAAGTCCATTCCGCCCATTCCGCCGCCGGCCATGGCCGGAGCCGGCTTGTCTTCCGGCAGTTCGGCGATCGTCGCTTCGGTCGTGATCAGCAGACCCGCGACCGACGCAGCGTCCTGCAACGCGGTGCGGACGACCTTGGTCGGGTCGATGACGCCGGCCTGGACGAGGTTCTCATATTCCTCGGTCTGGGCGTTGAAGCCGAGGCTGACGTCACCGCCGTCGATCAGCTTGCCGGCAACGACCGCGCCGTCCCATCCGGCATTCTCGGCAATCTGCCGCAGCGGCGCCTGGAGCGCCTTGCGGATGATGTCGATGCCGCGGGTCTGGTCGTCATTCTCGCCCTTGAGGCCGTCAAGCGCCTTGGACGCGTACAGCAGCGCGGTGCCGCCGCCCGGGACGATGCCTTCCTCGACCGCGGCGCGGGTCGCATGAAGCGCGTCGTCGACGCGGTCCTTGCGCTCCTTCACCTCGACCTCGGTGGCGCCGCCGACCTTGATCACGGCAACGCCGCCGGCGAGCTTCGCCAGCCGCTCCTGCAGCTTCTCGCGGTCATAGTCGGACGTGGTCGTCTCGATCTGCTGGCGGATCGCGCCGACCCGGCCCTCGATGTTCTCGCGGGTGCCGTTGCCGTCGACGATCGTCGTGTTGTCCTTGTCGATCGTGACGCGCTTGGCCTGGCCGAGCATGTTCAGCGTGACATTCTCGAGCTTGATGCCGAGATCCTCGCTGATCATCTCGCCGCCGGTGAGGATCGCAATGTCCTCGAGCATCGCCTTGCGGCGATCGCCGAAGCCGGGGGCCTTGACCGCCGCGACCTTGAGGCCGCCGCGCAGCTTGTTGACCACCAGGGTGGCCAGGGCCTCGCCCTCGATGTCCTCGGCGATGATGAGCAGCGGACGGCCGCTCTGCACCACCGCTTCGAGGATCGGCAGCATGGCCTGAAGGTTGCTGAGCTTCTTCTCGTGGATCAGGATGTAGGGCTCGCTGAGCTCGACCTGCATCTTCTCCGGGTTGGTGATGAAGTAGGGCGAGAGATAGCCGCGGTCGAACTGCATGCCCTCGACGACGTCGAGCTCGAACTCGAGGCCCTTGGCTTCCTCGACCGTGATCACGCCTTCCTTGCCGACCTTCTCCATCGCTTCGGCGATCTTCTCGCCGACCTCGCGGTCGCCATTCGCCGAGATGATGCCGACCTGGGCGATCTCGTTCGAGCCGGACACGTCCTTCGAGCGCGCCTTCAGGTCCTCGACGACCTTGGTCACGGCAAGATCGATGCCGCGCTTCAGGTCCATCGGGTTCATACCGGCGGCGACCGACTTCATGCCCTCGCGGACGATCGACTGGGCGAGAACGGTCGCCGTCGTCGTGCCGTCACCGGCGATGTCGTTGGTCTTGGACGCGACCTCGCGGACCATCTGCGCGCCCATGTTCTCGAACTTGTCCTTGAGCTCGATTTCCTTGGCGACGGTGACGCCGTCCTTGGTGATGCGCGGAGCGCCGAAGCTCTTGTC
The DNA here is from genome assembly GCA_035540475.1 of Sphingomicrobium sp. Classification (GTDB taxonomy): domain Bacteria; phylum Pseudomonadota; class Alphaproteobacteria; order Sphingomonadales; family Sphingomonadaceae; genus Sphingomicrobium. The sequence continues at coordinate 7,007 of DATLGK010000068.1, read as the reverse complement.
GATCACGACGTTGCGGCCCTTGGGACCGAGCGTCACCTTCACCGCATTGGCAAGGATGTCGACGCCGTTGAGAATGCGCTCGCGCGCATCGCGGCTGAATTTAACGTCTTTGGCAGCCATGTCTGACTTCCCTCTTCAATCTTGAAAGTTGGCAAAGTTGGCACTGCTACGCGCGCGCAGGCGCACGCGAGAGCGCTCAGGCGGCCTTGCGGACCTCGGCCGAGCCCTCGATGATGCCCAGGATGTCGCTCTCCTTCATGATTAGGAGATCTTCACCCTCGAGGCGGACTTCGGTGCCCGACCATTTGCCGAACAGGATGCGGTCGCCGGCCTTGACGTCGAGCGGGACCAGCTTTCCGGTCTCGTCGCGAGTACCCGCGCCGACGGCGATGACTTCGCCTTCCTGCGGCTTTTCCTTCGCCGTGTCGGGGATGATGATCCCGCCAGCGGTCTTCTCCTCGGCCTCGACGCGGCGGACGAGGACGCGGTCATGAAGCGGCCTGAAACCCATAGGTCTAACCCCCTCTTTCCTTACAGTTGTTGATACCATCCGTTGGCACTCTCTGCTCAAGAGTGCCAGCGATGCCGCGCATATGGTTAGGCGCCGTTCATCCGTCAACGGGTCCCGGAGCGATCTTTAGCGCCGCACGGTGAGCCCGAGCCGTTCCCGCAAAATCCATCGGGCCAGCATCAGCGTGGCAACGAGCGCGAGGCCGCTGGCCAGGCCAGTCCAGATGCCGACCCCGTCCCAGCCGCGGGCGAAGGCGAGCCACACGCCGACGCCGAGGCCGACAATCCAATAGCCGATGAAGGCGAAGATCATCGGCACGCGGGTGTCGTGAAGGCCGCGCAACATGCCGGCGGCGACGACCTGGGCCCCGTCGAAGATCTGAAAGGCGGCGGCGACCGTCAGAAAGAGGATCCCGAGCTCGATCACCCGCGCATTTTCGGGAATATTGTCGAGGAACAGCGAAATCAGCTCGCGCGGAAACGTCCACATCAGCACTGCCATGGCCGCCATGAACAGGACGCCGAGAATCCAGGCGGTCCAGCCGGCCCGCGCCATCCCCTGGCGATCGTCCGCGCCGAGCGCGCGCCCGACCCGGACCGTCGCTGCCTGGCTGAGACCCCAGGGGACCATGAAGGTGAGGGCCGCAATCTGCAGGGCGACCGCATGGGCAGCGAGGCTCGCCGCGTCGATCAGCCCCATGAGATAGGCGGCGGCTCCAAAGACCGCGCCTTCAAAGGCGAAGGCGAAGCCAATCGGAAGGCCGAGGCGAAGCATGTACCCGAGGCGCGGCCAATCGGCTCGCCACAAGAAGCCGAACAGGTGGAAACGGCGAAACTGGCGGTCCGTGACGATGACCACGAACAGCGCAGCCGCGAGCAGCGTCCAGACGATCGAACTGGCGAGGCCGCCGCCGAAAATGCCGAGCGCCGGAAGCCGGAAGTGACCGAAGATGAGGCTCCACGCGAGCACTGCGTTGGCCACCACTCCGCCGGCGCTGATGCCGAGCACCCATCCCGGCCGCTCGACCGTGGCGAGGAAGTTGCGCATCGCCTGGAACAGCAGCCAGGGCAGCATGGTCCACATATATCCGCGCAGGAACAGGGCGGCGTCGCGCGCGAGCTCCGGCTGCTGCCCTAGCGCGAGGATTACGGCTTCGGCGTTCCATAAGAGAAGCCACAAGGGCACGGTGGCAAAGACGCACAGCCACAGCGACTGCCGGAAGCTGCGCCGCGTTTCCCGCACGGACCGCAGCTTCGCGCCGAGCGCGGTCGCCATCATCGGTGCCGCGGCCGTGATCAGCCCGAAGGCGAAGAAACCCAGCGGCCAAGTGAGATTGATGCCGAGCGCGGCTGCGGCGAGTTGTCGGGAACCGAGCCAGCCCATCAAGACGACATCCGTCGCCTGGATCAGCGCGAAAGTCAGGTTGGAGAGGATCAGCGGCCAGGCAAGCGCGAAGGTCGCGCGAAGCTCGACGCGCCACGCCGGTTGCGGCTCAGCCGGCGAGATGACCTTTGCCCTGTCCATCGCCGGCGCGCCTAGACGCCAGTTCGGCCGTCGAAAAGGTTTGGCCGGTGCGGTGCACCTCCGCTAGCAGGAGACCGCAACTTAAAGGGTATGAAGAAGATGCGGTTCGTGCGCGCGGTTTGGAAGCTGCTCGTCGGGATCAAGGACGCGCTGGTCCTGATCCTCATGCTGTTGTTCTTCGGCATGCTCTATGCCGGCCTGTCGGCGCGCCCGGCCCCGGTTCGCGACGGTGTGCTCGAAGTCAATCTCAATGGCGCGCTGGTCGAACAGCCGGCGCGGCGCGACTGGACCGAGCTCGCAGGCCAGCCGGCGCTTCAGGAATATCGCCTGCGCGATTTGGTCGCGGCAATGGACCAAGCGCGCGAGGACAGCCGGGTCAAGGCCGTGGCGCTCGACCTCGACGGCTTCACCGGCGGCGGCGCGACTGCGGTCGGCGACCTTGCCGACGCGGTGCGCCGGGTGCGCGCGGCCGGCAAGCCGGTGGTTGCTTATGCGGTCGGCTACAGCGACGACAGCTATGCGCTCGCCTCGGCCGCCTCTGAGATCTGGCTCAATCCGCTTGGGGCGGTGCTGATTGCGGGCCCTGGCGGGTCACGCCTCTACTACAAGGGCCTGCTCGACAAGCTCGGGGTGACCGCCAACGTCTATCGTGTCGGCACTTATAAGTCGGCGGTCGAACCGTTCACCCGCAACGACATGTCGCCCGAAGCGAAGCAAAATTACACGGCGCTTGGGCAAGCGCTGCTCGAGAGCTGGCGCCAGCAGGTCAAGACGGCGCGGCCGCAGGCGAACGTCGACCTGTTTCTGAAAGACATGAATGCCGCCGTTGCGGCCGCCGACGGCGACATGGCGAAGGCCGCGCTCGCTTCGCGCCTCGTCGACCGGATCGGGGAGCGTCGCGCCTTCGAGCAGCGGCTCGCCGAGCTCGGCGGCAAGGGCGACGGCGACAAGCGCTTCGCGGCGATCAAGCTCAGCTCCTACATCTCGGATGTCGGCAAGAAGCGGGACAATGGCCCGATCGGGGTCGTCACCGTCGCGGGCATGATCGTCGACGGCAAGGCCGGGCCGGGCACGGCGGGCGGCGATACCATCGCCGCGCAGATCGAGGAGGGGATTCGCAAGGGCATCAAGGCGCTCGTCGTGCGGGTCGACAGCCCGGGCGGATCGGTGCTCGCCTCGGAGCGCATTCGTCAGGCGCTGCTCGAGGCGAAGGCGAAGAAGATCCCGGTGGTCGTGTCGATGGGCAGCGTCGCCGCTTCGGGCGGGTACTGGGTCTCGACGCCGGCCGATTTCATCTATGCCGAGCCCTCGACCGTCACCGGGTCGATCGGCGTGTTCGGAGTGCTGCCGAGCTTCGAAGGCACGCTCGGCAAGCTCGGGATCGGCGCCGACGGGGTGAAGACCACGCCCTTGTCGGGCGAGCCGGACTTGCTCAAGGGCCCCGCCCCGGAAGCCGACCGGCTGATCCAGACCGGCGTGGAATCGATCTACAATCGCTTCCTTTCGATCGTGGCCCAGTCGCGCCGCAAGACGCCCCAGCAGATCGACGAGATTGCCCAGGGCCGGGTCTGGGACGGCGGAACCGCACGCCAGATCGGGCTGGTCGACGGGTTCGGCGGGATGGAAGAAGCCATCGCCAAGGCGGCGGCGCTCGCCAAGCTCGGTGACGAGCGCGGCATCCGCTACCTCGATCCTGAACGCAGCTTCCGTGACGAGCTGATCGACGCCCTGTCCGGGAACAGTGACGACGGCACTGCGCCAGTCGATGCGTTCACCACGCTCGCGCTCCGCCCCCAGCAACAGATCGCGCAGATGGTCGCCGACGTGCGGGCGATCCTCGCCGGCCCGAGCATTCAGGCGCGCTGTCTCGAATGTCCGCCGCCGGCAGGGCTTTTGCGCAGAAGGGCCGACGTGACGCTCGCCGAGGTGCTGAAGGCGCGTCTGTTCCAGCCCTAGGCCGCGCCGTCCGGCCCGCTACGACGCCGCCTCCGGCCGATCGTCAGCGGCAGCATCGCCAGCGCGAGAAGAGTCGTCACCAAGGCAATAAAGCCGAGGCCGAGGACCAGCGGATTATGCGCGTCCTCGCGGCCTTTCAGGTCCCAAATGTGGAAGCCCCACATCAGGTCGTAAAAGCGCCACCACGAGGTGCGCTTGGCGGCGATCGCGCCCGAGCTGGCATCAACGTAGAAATTCGTGCCGTCATCCATCTCCACTTTCCATGCCGCGATCGCTCGGCGCAGCTCGAGCGGGGGATGCGCGGGGTCGGTGCGCGCGACGGACGCAATTTTCGCCTTGCCGGTATAGCGCGCGCTGACTTCGCGCACCGCGTCGGCGGCCGACAGCGGCGGAAGCAGGGCGCCAGTACGGGGATCTGCGAGGCGGGTCGTGCCGTCGGCGAGCTTGATCACCCATCGCGGCCCCGCCGCGCGCTGTTCGAGCGCCAGCGAAGCCAGCGGAAGGCCCGTACCCGCAGGCACGACGACGGGAGCGGCAAGCCGCATCGGCGGCGGCTCGGCGACGAGATGCTCGCCGCGCACCTCCTCGATCGGCTTCCACACCATCACTAGGCCGGAAACAACCCACAGTAGGATCGGCACGCCGATGATCCAGCCGAGCCAGACGTGCCAGCGACGCAGACGCGAGCGGGTGATCATTGCCAATCAGTACCGCTGAACGCGGCGGAATCTAGATGTGGATCGCGCCCGTTACCGCCAGCCGCCATTCTGAATTAGCGCTCGATCGCGAATCTAGCGCCAGTGATATATGGGGCTTTTACCACGCGCCCCTGGAAGTCTACGGCCGGCTGGAACCTGGCCGCGATTTTCAACTTGCCGCAAATCTTCTGAAAAAAGTATTTGTCAGCTCGCCGATTAACAGGAGTACATTGTTCCACCCGCCCGTCCGTTCCGACGATGAGCCGCAGGATTAGTTTGCCCTCCACGGCGTTGAGCAAATAACCTGGCGGATAGTCTTCCGATGAAAAAAGATCGTGCAAAGATTTCAGGGGTATGGGACGTTCGCGAAGGCCTCGCCAGTAGGCCGGATCAATTCCCCACTCGCGTAGCATCGCATTCTCACATTCGACCAGGGCGCGAGTAGCGTCGGCCGCCGAATGCACTTGTCGCTGCACCAAAAATCCAAGCTTCGGATGCGACACAGCAATCTCAGTTACCTTTGCGAAGTCCTGGACGAAATCGTGATGAAGAATGGGTATACTTACACCTGGCGCGCTAATGTTGCTTGCCGGATATAACTGCGCGTCAGCAATTACGGATCTGCCGGGCTTAAGGGTCAAATGGACGGAGGGGAGTTTCTGACTGGCCGGAGCACGTAGCCGCGAGTCGGCAATCATGATCCAAGACTGGCCGCTGCCAGGATACACGCTCAAAATAATCGCGTCTTTCGATTGAGCAACTTTCTGAATTAAAGCGCAATCTTCGACTGATCGAAGCCACTGCCAGTCGCGCCCTGCATCTTGTGCGCGCGCTGGAACACCCGCCAGCATGGAAACCACGACAAGGTAACGCCACATCCTGCAGCTCCACCAAATAACGCGAAATGCTACTCGGAAAGTCGGTGGAGGCAAGCCGCCACCTAGATGTGGATCGGCTTGCCTGTCACGGCCATCGCCGCTTCCTTGAGCGCCTCGCTGTGGGTCGGGTGGGCGTGGCAGGTGTAGGCGATGTCCTCGCTCGTCGCTCCGAACTCCATCGCCTGGGCGGCCTGGGCGATCATCGTGCCGGCGACCGAGCTGATCATCCACACGCCGAGCACGCGGTCGGTCCTCGCATCGGCGATCACCTTGACGAAGCCGTCCGGCTCCCGGTTGGTCTTGGCACGGCTGTTGGCGAGCATCGGGAACTTGCCGACCTTCACCTCGCCGCCCTGGCGCGCTTCCTCCTCGGTCAGGCCGACCCCGGCGATCTCCGGCATGGTGTAGACCACCGACGGGATCACCTCATGGTTCACAATGCCGGTGAGGCCGGCGATATTCTCGGCGACGGCGATGCCCTCGTCCTCGGCCTTGTGCGCCAGCATCGGGCCTGGGATCACGTCGCCGATCGCCCAGATGCCGGCAACCGAAGTTTTGAATTGGTGGTCGGTTTCGATCTGGCCGCGCTGGTTGAGCTGAAGCCCGGCCTTGTCGAGGCCCAGGCCCTCGGTGTTCGGACGGCGGCCGATCGAGACCAGCACGACGTCGGCCTCGAGCGTTTCCGCAGTGCCGCCGGCGGCGGGTTCCACGGTCAGGCTCACCGTGTCGCCGTTGCGCTCGGCCTTCGTCACCTTGGTCGACAGGCGGAATTCGAAGCCCTGCTTCTTGAAGATCTTGTTGGCCTCCTTGCGCACGTCGCCGTCGAAGCCGGGGAGGATCTGGTCGAGGAACTCGACGACCGTGACCTCCGCCCCGAGCCGGCGCCAGACCGAGCCAAGCTCGAGGCCGATCACACCGCCGCCGATGACCACCATCCGCTTGGGCACTTCGGCGAGCTCGAGCGCGCCGGTGGAATCAACGATCCGCTCCTGGTCGATCTCGACGCCAGGAAGCGGTGTGACCGAGGAGCCGGTGGCGATGACGATATTCTTGGCGCGAACGGTACGGTCGCCGACCTTGACCGTGTCGGCGCTCTCGAAGCTCGCATGGCCCTTCAGCCATTCGACCTTGTTCTTCTTGAACAGGAATTCGATGCCTTGGGTCAGGCCCTTGACCGCCTCGAGGCGGGTGCCGTGCATCGCGCCCAGGTCGAGCTCGACGTTGCCGGCCTTCACGCCCCATTTGGCGAGCGTGCCGTGTGCTGCTTCCTCGAACAGCTCGGACGCGTGGAGCAGGGCCTTGGACGGGATGCAGCCGACATTCAGGCAGGGGCCGCCCAGAGTCTCGCGGCTCTCCGCGCACGCGGTCTTTAGCCCGAGCTGCGCGGCGCGGAGAGCCGCGAGACTCTGGGCGGCACCTGCCTGAATGTCGGCTGCATCC